>MWDV01000435.1 GCA_002070715.1 Verrucomicrobia bacterium ADurb.Bin118 | reverse complement strand
CGCCACATAGGCGTAATGCTCGCTCACCGCCACACTCCAAGCATGCCCGCTGGTATTGTAGCCGCCCACGCGCTGGGGATGGGCCGGATCGCTCACGTCTATCACTACCAATCCTGCTTCAGCATCCGCCACGTAGGCGTAGTTTCCCCTCACCGCTACGCCAGAGGCCCACCGGCCGGTCTCGCAGCCGCCCACGCGCTGGGGATGGGCCGGATCGCTCACGTTGATCACCTGCAACCCGGCTTCGCCCGCCGCCACGTAGGCGTAGTTCCCGCTCACCGCCACGCCTTCGGCACCGCCGTCGGTCTCGCAGCCGCCCACCCGTTGGGGGTGGGCGGGATTACTCACGTCAATCACTTGCAAGCCCACTTCGTCAGACGCTACATAGGCGTAATGCCCGCTCACCGCCACGCCATAGGCCGACCCGCGAGCCCATCCCGGCCATTGGCCCACCAGAACTGGATCCGCAGCCTGCACCGGGCCGGCCAGCACCAACGCCAGCACTACCAGTCCCCAGCTAGAATGGATGATTTTGACTCGCCTTTGGTTGGGTTCGGGATTTTGCATAGAGATGGTCATGTGGATCAGGATTGATGGGTGGGTGCCGCCCGCCTGCCGTCCTTCCACGCCGAGCATAAGTTACCCTCGTTACGCCACCAGCTTCGTCCGGGCTGAGCTTAAGTGAACCGGCGGGCGTCCGTCCAGCGCGGGTTCTCCGGGAAAATTTTGTCTTCGCCAATGGGCGCCATTCCGGGCAGGCTGGGGCAAACGCAGGTCGCATGTATCAGGGTCAACGCATCGTGGTGGTCATGCCGGCGTACAACGCCGCCCAAACCCTTCGCTCGACGTGGCAGGAAGTCCGGGCCCAGCCGGTGGTGGACCAGATCATCCTGGTGGACGACGGCAGCCGGGACGACACGGTGGCGGTGGCCCGGTCGCTGGACGGGGTGGCGGTGCATGTTCACGCGCGCAACCGGGGTTATGGCGCCAACCAGAAAACCTGTTACCACCTCGCATTGGCCGCCGGCGCGGATATCGTCATCATGATCCACCCGGATTATCAGTACACGCCCAAGTTGATTCCGGCGATGGTGGCGTTGATTGCGAATGGCGTGCATCCGTGCGTGCTGGGCAGCCGGATCCTGGGCGGCTATGCGCTCAAAGGCGGCATGCCGGTTTGGAAATATCTGGCCAATCGCGTCCTTACCGGCATCGAGAACCTGCTCTTGGGCGCGAAACTCTCCGAATATCACACCGGCTATCGCGCTTTTTCCCGGACGTTGTTGGAGACGCTCGATTTCACGGCGAATGCCGACGATTTCGTGTTTGATAATCAAATGTTGGCGCAAATCCTTTGGCATGGATTCACCATCGGCGAGATCAGTTGTCCCACGAATTATTTTCCGGAAGCGTCCTCCATTGATTTCCCGCGCAGTGTCCGTTACGGGCTCGGCTGTTTGACCACGGCGATCACCTTCCGGCTGGCCCGCTGGCGGTTGATTCGCTCGAAACTTTTTCCAACGAACCGTCCATCCCCGGTGGAGCGGGCCTCCCCGGCTAATAAAAATCGGGCGGGCCGGGACGGTCCAACGTCCTCGGCCCGCAAAATCGGCGATTGAGTTGGAGAATGGGCGCTTACTGCAGCTTGTTCAGGCGCAGCGCCAAGCGCGATTTCTTGCGGTTCACGGCGGCCCGGTGCAGGACGCCGCCCTTGGCGGCCTTGTCGAGCGCGGAGGTCACGGTTTGCAACGCGGTGCGGGCTTCTTCTTTTTTGGCGCCGGTGACGGCGGCCAGGTAGGTTTTCTCCAAGCGATGCAACTTCGTTTTGACGGCGCGATTGCGGACGCGGCGACGTTCGGTGCTGCGCATCCGGCGAATGGCTGACTTCGTATTCGGCATAAACTCAATGCGTATTGCTCAATTTCAAAGGCGGCCACGGTAATCGAATTGCGGGGAAAGTCAACGGCGGTTTGCGCCAGTCTTTAATGCGCGGGGCGGCGGCCCCGTTAACGGCCGGGCGTTTTTGATTGCATTGCCCGAGCCGCGCCGAAGGAGACCTGCGTCGTGTTGTGGTGCCGTCGGCCTGTTTTTGCCCCGCCGGGCGTTATTCTCCAATGATTTTGACCAGCACGCGTTTGCGGCGGTTGCCATCGAATTCTCCGTAGAAGATTTGTTCCCACGGACCGAAATCCAGTTGGCCTTTCGTGATCGCCACGACCACTTCGCGTCCCATGATCTGGCGTTTCAGGTGGGCGTCGGCGTTGTCTTCCCCGGTGCGGTTGTGCTGGTAGTGCGTGGTGGGGGCGTGGGGCGCGAGTTTTTCCAGCCAGACCTCGTAATCGTGCAGCAACCCGGGCTCGGCATCATTGATGAAGACCGATGCCGTGATGTGCATGGCATTGACCAGGCAAAGCCCCTCTTGGACGCCGCTTTTCCGCACGAGTTTGGCCACCGTCTCGGTGATGTTCACAAACCCGCGCCGTCCGGGCACCTCGAACCACAATTGTTCCGTCAAACTTTTCATGCCGGCCAGCTTGCCTGCGGCCCATCGGCGTCGCAATGCCGAAGCCCGGCGCTCCGAGTACGAGGGAGAGGCGAGGCTCATTTCCGAGGGCAGCGCCAACCATGACAGGCGCTCTCAAGGCTTCCTGTCCGAATGGATGCCTTCAGCAGAAGCCCGCGGTAATCTCCCGAACTTCTCGAATGGTTTCGGTCGGAGCGAATGCAGGGGGCGAGGCCAGGAATGTCACTTGGACGGATTCGCCCCCGGGAATTGGAGGCGAATGGAATAGAACCCCGTGCTGGCGGTGATGAACAGGGTGCGGTGATCCTTGCCGCCGAAACTGACATTGCCGGTCCACCGTTCCGGGACGGGGATGTGCTCGATTTGTTTGCCGGTTTTATCAAACACGATCACCCCTTTGCCGGTGAGGTAAAGATTTCCCTGGGTGTCAATGGTCATGCCGTCCGAACCGAGTTCGCAGAAGAGCCTCCGGTTGGTCAGCGCGCCGTCCGGTTGGATGTCGTAGGCGTAGGTCTTGCCGGCGCGGATATCCGAGACGTAGAGCGTTTTTCCGTCCGGAGTGCCGGTGATGCCGTTGGGTTGCACCAGATCAAACGTGACGCGCCGGAGCGTCTGCCGGTCTGCGGACAGGCAATAGACGTGCCGGCCATCCTGGGGCGCTTCCTGGTAATCCCACCATTCGCGCGGATAAAACGGGTCGGTGAAGTAGAGCCGGCCGTCGGGATGCGCCCACACGTCGTTGGGACCGTTGAGCTTGCGCCCCTGGTATTCCCTCACCAGCACGGTGTGTTTGCCGTCGGGCGTAATGGACCAGAGCTCGGTTTTTTCATCGGCGCAGGCGATCAAGTTGCCGCGGGCGTCAAAATACATGCCGTTGGCGCGGCCCGCCGGTTGGAGGAACGTGGACAACTTGCCGTCCACACTCCATTTCAGGATGCGATCGTTCGGCTGGTCGGTGAAAAACACGTTGCCGTGCGCGTCGCAACTGGGGCCCTCGGTGAATTTGAAATCACCGGCGAGCTTTTGGAGGGTGGCGCCCGGGGCCAGCACGGGCGAGGGAGCGTTCGTGGATTGAGCGTGGCTTGCGGTCATAAATCCAAACAGGAGGGGTAACAAGAACAAGGAACTCGGTTTCATGGTTCAGCCTCCGAGGGTGGCGGCGTCGGTCACGTCGCCTTTGTTAAAACTTACATAATCCTCGGTTAGATCCGCCGCATACATCACGGCGGAGGCGGAGCCGAGGTTCAGTTGAATGTGCAAATCAAATTCCGGGAGGGCGACGGCGCGGCACAGTTCCGGGAAGGTTGTTTTTGTCGGCTGCCCGCGTTTCAAACTCCACACCCGCTTCCGGCTGCCCGGCGCGCTGTAACCGATGTCCACCTTTTCCTCGACGACCGTGGCGGCGCTGTAACCGAGGGCGTCAATGATGCGTCCCCAGTTGGGATCGCCGCCGTGCCAACTGGCCTTGACGAGCGCGCTGTTCGCCACCGCCCGGGCCGCGGCGTCCGCGTCTGCGGCATGTTTCGCGCCGCTCACGCGCACGGTCACCACGCGATGCACGCCTTCGCCGTCCCGCACAATCATCTTCGCCAACTCAAGGCAGACGTGATTGAGGGCGGCTTGAAAGGTCTCCACATCGCGCGGCCGGGTCCGCCCGCGCCCGGCGCCCAAGGGCGGGTTTTCCGCCAAACCGTTGGCCAGCAGCAGCACGGTGTCGTTCGTGCTCATGTCGCCGTCCACGGTGATGCGATTAAAGCTGCGGGCCACCGCTTCCTGGAGGGCGCGCCGCAACGTCCGGGCGTCCACCGCCGCGTCCGTGGTCAGAAAGCACAACATCGTTGCGTGCAGCGGGCGGGCGGCGGGGCGCCGGCCCGTCGCGCTCATGCCGGGGTGAATCATCCCCGCCCCTTTGCAAATGCCGCCGAGACGCGCCACTCGGCCGCCGAGCTTAAACTCCACCGCCATTTGCTTGGGCCGCGTGTCGCTGGTCATGATGGCTTCGGCGGCTTCCGCGGCGTGGGTCGGGGTGTTGCCGAGCCGTTGCGCGGCCTCCCGGATGCCGGCGCGGATATTGGCCAGCGGCATGGTCACGCCGATGCGTCCGGTGGAGCCCACCAACACATGGGCCGCCGGCAGATGGAACAGCTTCGCCACTTCCGCAGTCATGGCGCGGGCATCTTTCATGCCCTGCCGGCCCGTGCAGGCATTGGCGTTGCCGGAATTGATGACGATGGCTTGGGCCTCGCCGCCGGCCACGCGTTCGAGACAGACCTTCACCGGTGCGGCGCAAATCTGGTTGGTGGTGAACATGCCGGCCACCGTGGCGGGCACTTCGGAGATGATGAGGGCCAGATCGCGTTTGGGACCTTTTTGCGAACCCTTGCCGGTGCCGAGTCGTTTAATGTCACAAAACACGCCGCCCGCCAGAAAGCCTTGGGGCGCCACCACCGCACCGGCGATTTCTTTCAAGTTCGTCACACAGCTTAATAAACGCGCGGCGTCCCGCCGGGGCAAGCCGACAATTGTCGTCGGCGCAATCCCCGGGCGTCGGCCCGCGTCCGCTTGGCCAGTGGCGTGACGTCGCCGGACATTTGCAGCGGCAGTTTGCTTGCGTGAACCTGCGGCGCGCTTACACTCCCGACCATGGATCGCACCGCCGACAGTTCCGCCCGGATTTCAGCCGCCCCCCATGGGCGGCGAAGCGTTCGGACCGCGCCGAAAGGTTCGCCCGCCCGGCGCGGTTCGCGGGGACCGGCGCCGCTCCCGTGGTCATGATTGCCTTGGTTGAACCGCTGCCTGCCGGAGCGGATCTCATCGCGCAAGTGGAGGAGATTTTCTCGCCGCACGGCCTGTTGTCGCGCGCGAAGAATTTTGAATACCGCCCGCAGCAACAACAAATGGCCGTGGCGGTGGCGCGGGCGCTGCAGGACCACGGGCACCTCGCCGTGGAAGCCGGCACCGGCGTCGGCAAATCACTGGCCTACCTGATTCCCGCCATCTTGTTCGCGGTGGCGCACCGGAAAAAAGCCGTCGTCTCCACGCACACGATCAATTTGCAGGAGCAGCTCACCGAAAAAGATTTGCCGCTGCTCGCGGACGTGTTGGGCGCACTGCCCGTGCCGGTGAAGTTTCAATTTACCATGCTCAAGGGACGGGCGAATTACCTTTGCACCCGCCGGTTGCACCAGGCGTTGCAGCAGGCCGCTCAATTGTTCACCTCCTCCGAAACCGCCGAGCTGAAACGTATCCATGCGTGGTCGCGAACCACCACCGACGGCAGCTTGTCGGATTTTGATATCGAACCGGACCCGAAAGTCTGGGCGCAGGTCTGCTCGGAACGCGGCTTGTGCTCGCCCCAGCGATGCGGTTTTCCGTCCGACTTCGCCAAGGATCACGGAGTCTGTTTTTTCCAACGGGCGCGCCATCGCATCCTGTCGGCGGATGTGCTGGTGTTGAACCACACGCTGTTTTTCACGTTGTTGGGCGGGATCGAGGAGGCGTTGGACGACGGCCTCTTGTTCAAGAACGACTTTGTCATCTTCGACGAGGCGCACACGATGGAGCGGGTGGCGTCGCGGCACATCGGCTTGAGCGTCTCCAGCGGGCAGGTGCGTTACGCGTTGCACCGCCTCTGGAATCCGCGCACGGAAAAAGGGTTGCTGGCCACGTTGCGCCAGGGAGTGGCCGTGCGGCGGGTGGCCGAGTTGCTCAAGGCGGGGGACGCGTTTTTTGAGAATGTCGAGTCAGCGTGCGACGCCTTGCGGCGCGAAATCCGGCGCCGGACGGCGGGGGAAGGTGACGCGGAACGGCGGCGGGCGTGGACGGAACTGCGCATCCGCCGTCCGGAATTGGTGGAGGATACAATCACCCGGCCCATCCAGCAGTTGCGCGAGGCGGTGAGCGATCTCATCAAAGCCAGCGAAGACCGCGACATTGGGCAGGAATTGATGGAAGCCAACCGGCGCCTGGCGGAGTTGCGCGACGCGGTGAAGGCGTTCCTCGAACAGGGGGTGCCGGAGCATGTTTACTGGGTCGAGCGCAGCGGCAAAGCCCACCAGAATCTCACGCTCAATGCCGCCCCCGTGGACGTGGCCGGGTTTTTGCGCCAACGACTTTTCGGGAGCGGCACGAGCGTCATCATGACCAGTGCAACGCTGGCCACCCAAGCCGGACAGCCATCCCGCGGGAACCGCCAACGCATCGCCACTGACGAGCCGTCGGCGCCGGCATCAGCTTTGGCGGCGGGAGCGGGCGGGACGCTGGCCCTGCGTTATTTTACCCAGCGCGTTGGGGCGGAAGCGGCGGCGCAACTCCAGGTGGGCACCCCATTTGATTACGCGAAACAGATGCGCCTGTTTGTGGTGCGGCAGATGCCCGACCCGCGCGAGCCCGGTTACTCCAGCGCGCTTGAACGTTGGATTGCCCACTTCGTCAAACGAACGCACGGCAAGGCCTTTGTGCTCTTTACCAGCACCAAGCTCATGCGGGAACTCGGCGAGCGGATGCAGCCGCTGTTTGATCAACTTCAATTGTCGCTCTTCGTGCAGGGCACCGGCACGCCCCGCGCGACGCTGCTGGAGAAATTCAAGGACGATGTGGATTCCGTCCTTTTTGGCACGGACAGTTTCTGGCAGGGCGTGGACGTGCCCGGCGAGGCGTTGAGCAATGTCATCATCACGCGCCTGCCGTTTGCCGTGCCGGATCATCCGCTCATTGAGGCCCGGATTGAAGCCATCGAGGCGCGCGGCGGCAATTCGTTCAGCGAATTTTCGTTGCCGGAAGCGATTCTGAAATTCCGGCAGGGCGTGGGCCGGTTGATTCGCACCCAGAGCGATACCGGCATCATCGTGGTGTTGGACAACCGGGTTTTGGCCAAGCAATACGGGCGGGCGTTTCTGGACGCCCTGCCGTCCTGCCCCTTGGAGGTGGTGTGACAAAATCGCAATCCCGCCGCGCGGGAGAATCTGATTGAACCGGGCTGACGGCCCGGGTTACGGTCTGCCCGAGCGCGGTCGCGTTCGCTGCTCCAGTGCAAGGAGCGGACGCCGGCCGGCTTTCCTTCCGCGCGGAAGGGGCGGGCGTTGGGTATTGTCGTGTGCTGCCCAATGCCCGCTTGGTTTTGGCCGTCCGGTGCCGCCGTCAGGGTGGGGAGTGGATTCTGGAGGATGCGCAGCGGTCACCGCTTCTGGTAAACGCGCACGTAATCCACGAACATCCGCTGGGGAAAAACCGTGGTGGCCTCCGGGCGTCCGGGCCAGTTGCCGCCCACGGCGACGTTGAGCAGGAGGAATTGCGGTTGTGTGAACACCCATAAAGCTCCGGCGGGCAGATCGGTGGCCGCGACGGTGAAGAACAATTCCTGATCCACAAACCATTGAATGCGGTCGGCATCCCATTCGACCGCAAAGACGTGGAAATCATCGCTGAACCGGCTACCGTCAGGATGGACCTTTTTTCCGCTGATGCCGTCGCCGCCCGAGTAACCGGGGCCGTGAATCGTGCCATGCACGATGTCGGGTTCGCGGCCGATGTTTTCCATGATGTCAATTTCGCCGCAGCCGGGCCAGTGGGCCACATCATGGTTCGCGCCGAGCATCCAAAACGCCGGCCAGATGCCCGGTCCGTGGGGCAGGCGGAGGCGCGCCTCCATCCGCCCGCCGGTCCACGCGGCCAATCCCTGCGTTTTGAGCCGGGCGGATGTGTAGTCGCATCCGCCAAAACTCTCGGCGTGCGCCTCAATGATCAACTGGCCGCGTTCGATGCGCGCGTTGTTGGTGCGGGCGGTGTAGTATTGCAGTTCGTTGTTCCCCCAGCCGTGGTCTCCCCTGCCCAGGTCGTAGGTCCATTTTTGCGGGTCGGGCGCGCTGCCATCGGGTTGGTCAAATTCATCGGCCCAGACCAACGTCCAAGCGCCGGCGTTGATGGTGAACAGCGCGTGAACCAGGAAACCGCCAAGCAGAATCCCGCGCCCAATTGAAATTTTATACCTATTCATGAATCGCCCGTCCGGGACCGGACAGCCGACCGGCGCATCAATTTGCGCTTTGGTGGTGGCGGCCCCAGCCGCTGCCGCTGCGGCCTCAGCGTCCGGAAACATCCGGAATCGTCAACTAAAATACACGCCCGACCGGACGCGGCTTGCCGGGTGGCGGATTCAATTACGAACCCGTTAGCCCCGCTTCAATCGGCCCGCATGAGTTTTCAGGTCAGACCCCGGCAGCGGCGTTGCCGGAATTTTAGTGAGGTTTGCCAACCCAACCGCATCCGGGATGATGGCGCATTTGCGTCATTGCTGAATCCATCCCGTTCGCCTTGTATCGGGCATTGCGGATGGGAAATGGGTTTGCTGAATACACGGGTTCGAGCCGGGAGCGCCATGCCGGTGAAATTGGGCCGGAAAAGTGAGGTTTTTCCCGCCACCCGGCCTTTCCGCGCGCGTATCCAGCGCGTATCAAAACTGCCGGCCGCCAGGCAGTTGGTTATTCAACAAACCGATGGACAACATTCGTATAATCAATGTGCGAAGTCAGTTTTATTTTGACATTTAAGAAATTGTCGCGTATTGGAGAGCACAACCTGAGTCTGATTGTTGTCGTTACGCATTAATCATGGGCCTTGTCCTTCGCGAATTGAGACCGCGCGTCAAGCGGTGGCTTGACGGCCCGGACGGCTATTTTCCTGACCATCATCACGCAGTTAACCTCCAAAACCACAAGTTATGAAAAACCATCACACCCTAAAATTCCGTTGCGCCCGCGGGGCCAAACGACTGACCACCTGCCTGACCGCCCTGTTGTTGCTGCTGGGGCTCGCGCCCTTGCGGGCAGCCACCGTCACCCTCTACGAAAATGATTTCGAGGCTTATACGGAGGTGGCAACCAGCCTGGCTGATGAGGCGACCGATGCGGATCCCACCGGCGCCGAGTGGATTATTCAAGGCGATGATCCGCTGGGGGCCGCTCCGGGAAGCGGGGTGCAGGTGATCAATTGGCTGGCGCATTCGGGGAATCAATCCCTCTTGTTGCGCAGCCGGTCGGAGATTCAACTTCACCTGCCGGACGTGCGGAGCGGCGCCAGTTACACCTTGGAATACTGGATGCATGTCGTGCGCGAGCCCACCAGCGACCGGAACTTTTACGTCATCCTCGGCGGCATGGGCGCCGATAACAACGGCACCGATATTGTCGCGTTTCTCGTGCAACGCAGCGCCGGCTCCACCGCGTGGATGTATTACGATGGCGTGGGGGCCGGCCCCGGGTGGAAGAATGTCGGGGCCAACCAAGCCCCGGAAACGTGGCAACACCATCGGTTTATCATTGATCCGAACGCCCTGACGTTCACGCTTTACATTGATGACATGGACAACGCCGTGATCAGCAACGCGGACCTGGCCCGCCCGGATGGGGGCGTGCCGACGCGGCTGGTCATCCGGAATGAAGGCAATTCGGCGGACGACGGCTATTTTGCCGTGGACGATCTCCTGCTGACCGTGGAGAACCCGATTGATTTGACCACCGTTTTCAAGGAAGGCTTTGAAGACTATCCCGCCCGGGTCAATCCGGACGACAACGCGAATCCGCTGGGGCCCTGGGTCACGACCGAAAGTGTGGGCGCCGGCGGCGGCAAAGAACGCGCTCCGAGCAGAGTGCAGGTGGTGGATGCCTCGGTCGTCACCCCGCATTCGGGCAGCAAATGCTTGAAGCTGGAGGGCGGGCACCGGGCCGGCGTTAGTATTGCCTGGGGGGTGCCGCCGGAGAGCGATGTCCAAATTACTTGGTGGGCACGCGTGCCGGCGACGGCAGTTGGCGGCGAATATAATTACCTGCGCATGTCCCTGTATGGGGCGGAAGATGGCAACTGTTACGCCGGAGACAGCGCGTTGTTGGGGTATGGCTGCCGCAGCGCCGAGGTCGGCGATGCGACCTCGCTGACGTACTACACCACCGGCTGGTTGGTGAGCGGGGTGGATTTTCTGGATAACGTCTGGGAGGAGTACCGGCTCACCACGCACAACTCCGTGGGACGCTATACGATCATCAAGAACCCCAGCGGCGCCAATCCGGTGGTGGTGGTGGACCGGGCGCCCTACATCGGGACGGCAACCGTTTGGGGGCCGACCTTCCTGGCCGCCTGGAGTTCTTCCAACGGCGCCGGGCATCCGCCGGTGTTCATTGACGATATCGAGATCAAAACGCTCGTCTCCATTCCCGATCCACTGCCCACGCCCTACAATGTCCAAATCGAGGGCGATCGCTTCACCAATGCCACGGTTGTGCCCCTCTCCGGGCCGGTGGGGGCGGTGGCGGTGGACCCGCAGGACAACAAAACGTTTGTGTTCACCATTGACGCGACTCCGAACGGATCCATTCGGCGCGCCACCAAGGTGGCCAGCGGCAACTGGGTCGTGGATCCGCAGCCGGTGGTGGAGGGCTTGTCCAATCCGTCCGGGCTGACGATTGGCGCGGATGGCACGCTCTGGTGGGTGCATGACTATGCCCAAGCCTTGATGCGGCTCCGGGCGCCATGGGATAAGAACACCCCCGAGCGGGTCATTGCGGACTTCATTCTTCCCGGCGCCACGGTGCCGTCGGGTGGGGCCTTTGCGGATGACGATCCGTTTGATGTCTGCTTTGCGCCGGCCTCCTTTACCGGTACTTTGGGCCAGCCCAACATGCTGGTCGTCATGGACCGGGGAGTGGATGCCAATGAAAACAACGCCCTGTTCCTGGTGGACCCGAATACCACCCAATTGGATCAGGTCAACTACGACAAATATCTGTTCGGCCCGACAACGACCGAGTTGGGCGCCATGGATCTCGTGGCCCTCACCCCGCTGGCCCAATCTGGAGAGGTGGTGACCCTCTGCTTGGACGGGCAGGTGACGGCGGTGGATGCCAACGGCACGCCCCGAAGTTTCTGGCCGGCCTTCTACCAAGATCCATATGTCCCGATCCAACCGGCCGCCATGGCGGCGGATCCGAAGACGGGACGCCTGTGGATTGCGGACGACCTGTTCGGCGAGGTCTGGTCTTGCGATGGCACCGGCGCGGCGGAACAGAAAGAAATCAGCTTCCCGTTGACCAATCCGGGGCGACCCGAAATGAAGGTTGATTTCCATGAGCCGGGAATGGCGTTCGCCCCGGACGGCAGCTTCCTGGTCGTGAGTGATGGCAGCGTCGTCAACGGTGGCGGCCGCCTGATCATCCTGCACAATGAGGACATCGTCGTGCCCGACTTTACCATCACCAGCGTGGTGCGCAGCGCGGCAGGCGTGGAACTCCAATGGCAGTCGGGCGGAGGCGCCAAGTATGACGTGCTGCGGGGCACGGATGTGGCCGACGCCGCAAGCTTCACCCCCATTGCCACCGATCTGGAGGGTACGTCCTACGTGGATGCCGAGGCCCCGGCCGGAGCGGCGTTCTACCGGGTGGTGGCCAAACCATAAACTGGACACGACGCCCAATCGGGGCGTTATTTAGATGGACATACACAGGGTCGCCGGGGCCTCCCCGGCGGCCTTGATCAAGCAAAAGTAAAAATGAGAAGACACGCTGTTTACCGTACCGGCTTCACGTTGATTGAGTTGTTGGTCGTTATTGCCATCATCGCCATCCTGGCCGCCATGCTGCTTCCGGCGTTATCCAAGGCCAAGGCCAAGGCGGCGGGGATCATGTGCATGAATAACAACCGGCAGTTGATGCTGGCGTGGCGCCTTTACGTGGAGGAAAACAGCGACCGCTTACTGGCGTCCAAGGGCGGCCCGTACGCCTGGATGACCGGAGAATTGACGTACGCCAATCCCGCCCATCCCAGCAACTGGGACGTGGAGCAGGACATCAAAAAAAGTCCGCTCTGGCCGTATTGCAAAAGCCCCAGCATTTTCAAATGCCCGGCGGATCACAGCGTGGTCAACGTGCGCGGAACGGCCATGCCCCGCGTGCGGAGCATTTCCATGCTCAACTGGGTGGGCGGGCGCGCCGACAGTCGCGGCTATCCCGCGGACATGAATTGGTCCAACACGGGCCAGGGCAAGGCCAACGGTGAATATCGCGTTTATTACAAGTTTTCGGATATGACGGATCCCGGACCGGCCCGCACGTTCGTTTTTGTGGATGAACCGGAGGACCGCATCAACGACGGTTTCTTTGTCGTGGATATGTTGAATTATCCGGGTAATCCCGTGCAATTCGTGGACTTTCCCGCCTCCTATCATGGCGGCGCGGCGGGGCTTTCTTTTGCCGACGGCCATGCCGAATTGAAGAAATGGCGGACGGCGCTGCTGCTCCGCGTGGCCCAGAAAAACGTCACCCTGCCTTATCCCACGCCGGCCTCGGGCGGCGAAGCGGATTTGAACTGGATGCAGGAACGCGCCACCCGCCGGATTGGCCTGTGACCGGATAGCCTCAGTCCGGCGCAAAAACGTCCTCCGGTTGGAAGCGGTGGCGCCGGCGTGGTGACCGGCCAGAGAGCCGCCGGGGTTGTCCTCGCGGATTTGTGCTTCGCTCTTCCGCTGCGCGGTGACGCCCTCACAATTCAGTTGCCAGCCGGCGGTTTTCCACAAACAATCCCCGTCGCTATGAGAATTCAAATCATTTTGCTGACTGCGATCGGTCTGGCTCTGCCGCTCGCGCGCGCCCAGGCCCAAGACGCGCTGAAAGACGAGAAATCCAAGATCAGTTACGCCATTGGTATGAGCTTGGGCAGCCAGTGGAAACGCAACGCGCTCGAGCCGGATCAGGTTTCCTTGGACGACTTGCGCCGGGGGATTCAGGACGCCATGGCGGGGGCGAAAACACTGCTGACGGAGCAGGAAGCCCAGGAAACGTTGCGCGAGTTTTCCCAAAAACAACAAGCCAAAATGATGGAGAAACGCCGGCTCGAAGCCGAAGCCAACAAGAAGATCGGGGACGCGTTTCTCAATGAAAACAAACTCAAACCCGGCGTCATTACCCTGCCCAGCGGGCTGCAATACAAGGTGCTCAAGGACGGCGAGGGCGACAGCCCCAAATCCACGGATATCGTGCATGCCATCTATCGCGGCACGCTCATTGACGGCACGGAATTCGACAGCAGCGCCAAGCACGGCGACAAACCCGCGCAGTTCGGGGTGGGCAATGTCATCAAAGGTTGGACGGAGGCTTTGCAGTTGATGAAACCGGGTGCCAAATGGCAGTTGTTCATCCCCGCGGATCTGGCGTACGGCGATGCGGGCCGGCCCGGCATCCCGCCCGGATCCACACTGCTTTTTGACATTGAACTGGTCTCGGTGCAACCGCCTCCGCCCCCGCCGGTCAGCCAGCCGGTGACCAGCGACATCATCAAAGTGCCCTCGGCGGAAGAAATGAAACGCGGCGCCAAGATCGAAACCATCAAGGCCGAGGATTTGAAGCGGCTGGAGGAAGAGCAAAGAAAAGCCGCGGAAAAGGCGAAGGAAAAGAATTAAATCGGCGGCCATCCGCTCACCCGTTGGCGGGCGCCGCCGGCTTCTCCACAAGAAAGCCGGCGAGGCGCCCGTCGCCTTTTACGGACCGTGCCGCTACTGGCGCTGATTTGAGGCGCCTACGACTGCCAGTAACGGCGGCTCTTTTTTGCCGTAGAGCTGGCTTCCTAATCCGGCGGCAACAATCTTTTCCCGGTCCAATAGACGCTTTGTTTCAGGCGGCGGGGATGCGCGTCCACTGTGGCCGCCAAGGAGGAACACCGCGACGAGCCGGGGCCGTCATTTCCGGTCGCCTTGGTTGAAGAAGCCGCGCTTGCCATGTGTTCGGGGGAGCACTAGGCTGCCGTCTCGATGAACGCACTGCTTCTCACCGGCGGGCGGGTAATTGATCCCGCCAACAGTTTTGATTCGCTCGCGGACTTGCTGCTGGTGGATGGGAAGGTGGCGGCCCTCGGGCCGGCGGCGGCAACCCAAGCGTCGGCACAGACCGAGCGGCTGGATGTCCGCGGATGTGTGGTGTGTCCGGGGTTGATTGATTTACACGTCCATTTGCGTGAACCCGGTTTCACCATCAAAGAAACCATTGCCACCGGCACCGCCGCCGCCGCCCGCGGCGGATTTACCTCGGTGGTCTGCATGCCGAACACGTCACCCGCAATTGACAGCGCCAGCACGGTCGCGCTCATACACGAGCGGGCGGCCCGGCAAGCCAAGGTCAACGTATTCGTCGCCGGGGCCATTAGCCGCGGCATTGGCGGAGAGGAACTGGCCTCCATCGGCTCGTTGAAACGGGCTGGCGTGGTTGCCATCACGGACGATGGGCGTTGCATCCAGAACAACGAATTAATGCGTCGCGCACTGGAGTACGCGAAAATGTTCGACCTGCCCGTGCTTGACCATTGCCAGGATTACGCGCTGGTAACGGACGGGGTGGCGCACGAGGGATACTGGAGCACGGTCTTGGGATTGCGCGGGTGGCCGTCCGCCGGCGAGGAGATGATCGTGGCGCGCAACATTCTATTGGCCGAAACCACCGGTGGACGGATTCACTGCCAGCATTTGAGCGCGGCCGGCAGCGTCGCCTTGGTGCGCGCGGCCAAACAACGCGGGGTGTCGGTGACGGCCGAAGCGTGTCCGCATCATTTTACGTTGACGGATGCGGCTTTGGCGGGCAGCGAACCCTTCTGGGCCACTGACGGGAAGGAAGTCTTTGGTTTCGCCGGTCGGACCGATTTACCCCAGTGGCCGGCCTACGATACCAATTTCAAGATGAATCCCCCCCTGCGTTCGGCTCGGGATCGGGAAGCGATTTTGGAGGGGTTGGCCAGTGGGGTCATTGATATTTTGTGCAGCGATCACGCGCCGCATTGCGGCTTCGAGAAGGAGGTCGAGTTCGATTACGCCCCGTTTGGCATCACCGGGCTGGAAACCGAACTGGCGCTGGCATTGATGCAGCTTTACCATACGCAGCGGCTCAGCCTGACGGACTTGATTGCAAAATTTACCGTGGCCCCGGCGCGCTTGCTGCGGCTGGAGAAAGGGACGTTGAGCGTGGGCGCGGATGCGGATGTGACGGTGTTTGATCCGGATTTGGAATGGGTGTTCGAGCGTGAATCCACCGCGAGTAAATCCTTCAACAGCCCCTTCTACGGGTGGCCGTTGAAAGGCCGGGCCCGGGCCACAATTGTGGGTGGCCAACGGGTGTTATAATTGCCCTTTTGGACGGATGGTGCTGAAGGGTTGATGCCGCGTGAAATTGAATTTTATGACCAAATACATCGCCATTGTTTGGCTGGCCATTCTGGCCGGGTGCATGCCCTCACTGCAGGAGACCGGGGTTAAACTCGCCTGGCAAAACAATCTGCCGGAGGCCCGCAGTCAAGCCCAAGCCGAAAACAAAGTCCTCCTGCTTAATTTCACCGGATCGGATTGGTGCCCTTGGTGTGTGAAGTTGAGCAAGGAAATCTTCAATACGCCGGAGTTTGCCGCGTTTGCGGAAACCAACCTGGTGCTGGTGGAACTGGATTTTCCCCGGCGGAAATCCATCAGTCGCGAACAGGGGCAAGCCAACCGCGACTTGGCCAAACGATTCGATATCCAGGGATTTCCCACTGTGGTGTTGCTGGATGGACAGGATCGCGAACTCGGCCGGTTGGGCTATCAACGGGGCGGGCCGAAAGCCTTCATTGCGGCTGTGGAAAAATTGCGCGCCCGGGACCGCTGATGGGTGCCGCTCCATGCTGGGCGCCTGACAGGATTGGTAAGAATCGCCCTGCCAGCTTGGGCGTGGCGCCGGTCCAATGTAAGGCAGCCCAGCACCGTCGCCTGTCGAGCGAATTTACCGGCCGTACTCTGGAAAATGCACAACGGAAGGGGTGTGGACAGGGAATGACTCGCGTCCTGCTTGGGTCTGTTGCCATTCCATTGTTGATAATGTTTTTCTAGCATCTACATTATCAAAACTACAATGTGTAGTCCGGGCCAAAAAAATTAAAAAAACGCTTGCGCGGCGAAACGGACCGGCTATGCTGTCCCCGTTCTTTTGAAGAACTGTGGCGGACAGAAAAAACCTGTTGACAGCCAGGCGGGCAGAATATAAATTGCCTGCGATTTAACTTCGAGCAACCGAGATGCCGGGTTAAAAAGAAGAAAACCCGAACGGTTTTTTTGTCTCTGGACAAAAACGGAAGCGACGAAGAATAAAAGACGGTTTTTGGGTTAACAACCCGCAGCTCTTTGAGAATTGAATTGTGCGATAAGTGAGAGCCCCTTCAAAATCAGGCGGTTGGTCGCTTGATTTTGTAGAGTTTTAAAATTGAAATTGTCCAACTAACCCTTGGATAAGAATTAGACCAACGTTTTTTATACGGAGAGTTTGATTCTGGCTCAGAACGAACGCTGGCGGCGTGGATAAGACATGCAAGTGGAACGCTGGTTGTCGGGTAGCAATATTCGACAATTGGAGTCGCGTAAGGGTGCGTAACACATGGGTAATCTACCGTTAAGTCTGGAATAACTCGCTGAAAGGCGAGCTAATGTCGGATGTGTTTGCGGGAAGATCTCTTCCGGCAAATAAAGTTGGGGACCGCAAGGCCTGACGCTTGACGATGAGCCCGTGGCCTATCAGCTAGTTGGTGGGGTAATGGCCCACCAAGGCCGAGACGGGTAGCTGGTCTGAGAGGACGACCAGCCACACTGGAACTGAGACACGGTCCAGACACCTACGGGTGGCAGCAGTCGAGAATCTTTCACAATGGGCGCAAGCCTGATGGAGCGACGCCGCGTGGGGGATGAATGGCTTCGGCCCGTAAACCCCTGTCATTTGCGATCAAACCTCGCGACCTAATACGTCGCGAGTTGATAGTAGCGAAAGAGGAAGGGACGGCTAACTCTGTGCCAGCAGCCGCGGTAATACAGAGGTCCCGAGCGTTGTTCGAATTCACTGGGCGTAAAGGGTGCGTAGGCGGTCGGATAAGTCTGACGTGAAATGCCGGAGCTCAACTCCGGAACGGCGTTGGAAACTATTCGGCTCGAGGATTGGAGGGGGGACTGGAATTCTCGGTGTAGCAGTGAAATGCGTAGATATCGAGAGGAACACCTGTGGCGAAGGCGAGTCCCTGGACAATTCCTGACGCTGAGGCACGAAAGCTAGGGGAGCAAACAGGATTAGATACCCTGGTAGTCCTAGCCCTAAACGGTGCATGTTTGCTGTGGGCGGAATCGACCCCGTCCGTGGCGAAGCTAACGCATTAAACATGCCGCCTGGGAAGTACGGCCGCAAGGCTAAAACTCAAAGAAATTGACGGGGGCCTGCACAAGCGGTGGAGTATGTGGCTCAATTCGATGCAACGCGAAGAACCTTACCTGGCCTTGACATGCAAGTAGTAGAATCCTGAAAGGGAGACGAGTGTAGCAATACACAGCTTGCACAGGTGCTGCATGGCTGTCGTCAGCTCGTGTCGTGAGATGTTGGGTTAAGTCCCGCAACGAGCGCAACCCCTGTGTCCTGTTGCCACTCCTGCGAAAGCGGGAAGCACTCCGGACAGACTGCCTCGCTTAAACGGGGAGGAAGGTGGGGATGACGTCAAGTCAGTATGGCCCTTACGGCCAGGGCTGCACACGTACTACAATGCCCGGCACAGAGGGACGCAAGATCGTAAGATGGAGCTAATCCCTAAAACCGGGCTCAGTTCAGATTGTCGTCTGCAACTCGACGGCATGAAGCTGGAATCGCTAGTAATGGCGCATCAGCTACGGCGCCGTGAATACGTTCCCAGGCCTTGTACACACCGCCCGTCACATCATGAAAGCCGGTTGTACCCGAAGTCGCTTTTCCGCGCCGAAGGTATGGCTGGTGATTGGGATGAAGTCGTAACAAGGTAGCCGTAGGGGAACCTGCGGCTGGATCACCTCCTTTCTAAGGAGCACCACGGGTCCGGGATCCAAACCGGACTTCCGAGGTCGACGGTCCGCCCGGACCGACTGGCTCGGCCGCTTATCGCACAATTCAGTTCTCAGGCTGCGTTGTTCTTTGGGGCCGAGTGGCGGGCCGCGGACTCCGCCGGAGTCGGAATTTGCGATCAGCATCGCAAACGACACGGGGCTGTAGCTCAGTTGGTAGAGCGGTAGCTTTGCAAGCTATAGGTCAGGAGTTCGAATCTCCTCAGCTCCACCAATTTTATCGGGCGTGTAGCTCAGTTGGTTAGAGCATGCGCTTGATAAGCGCAGGGTCACTGGTTCAAGTCCAGTCACGCCCACCAACCACCGTTTTGACCGGCGGGCCGGGGAAACCAAACTCCGGTCCGACCGGGAGGGTTCTTTGACAACTACACATAGAATTGTAGGGCATTACAGTTCGCTGAGTTTCCCGCTGGTCCGCCACTGCGTGGCGGGCGGGTGGGGAAAACTTTGTGATCAAGCTACTAAGAGCTTATGGTGAATGCCTTGGTGCCAGGAGGCGATGAAGGACGTAGTAAGTTGCGATAAGCCACGGGGAGCCGCAAGCAGGCTGTGAGCCGTGGATTTCCGAATGGGATAACCCAGCCAGTTTAACCGCTGGCTATCGCCGGATGAATGCATAGTCCGGCGAGGCGACACGGGGTGAAGTGAAACATCTCAGTAACCCCAGGAAAAGAAAACGAAATGATTCCGTGAGTAGTGGCGAGCGAAAGCGGAGGAGGCCAAACCGGAGGGACTTGTCTCTCCGGGGTAGCGGGACCTCGACGTGGGCAGCGGAGAGTTAGCAGAACGCTCTGGAAAGGGCGGCCACAGACCGTGACAGCCGGGTCTGCGAAAACTTGAAGCGCCCTAGAGGGATCCCAAGTAGCACGGTGCACGTGAAACTCTGTGCGAATCCGTCCGGACCACCGGATAAGCCTAAATACTCCCTGGCAACCGATAGTGAACTAGTACCGCGAGGGAAAGGTGAAAAGAACCCCTTCCAGGGGAGTGAAAGAGTACCT
Source organism: Verrucomicrobia bacterium ADurb.Bin118 (assembly GCA_002070715.1). GTDB lineage: Bacteria > Verrucomicrobiota > Verrucomicrobiia > Limisphaerales > MWDV01 > MWDV01. The sequence goes on along the minus strand of MWDV01000435.1, from coordinate 1,524 downwards.
GCAACCATGAGCTTACAATGTGTCGGAGCGCCGCAAGGCGTGACGGCCTGCCTTTTGCATAATGAGTCTGCGAGTTATTGTCAGTGGCCAGCCGAAGGTTCTCTGAACCGAAGGCGAAGGGAAACCGAGTGTGAAGAGCGCGACCAGTCGCTGGCGATAGACCCGAAGCGGAGGTGATCTACCCTTGAGCAGGTTGAAGCTGCGGTAACACGCAGTGGAGGACCGAACCCGTGGTTGTTGAAAAATCCTGGGATGACTTGAGGGTAGGAGCGAAAGACTAATCAAACCCCGTGATAGCTGGTTCTCTCCGAAATCGCTTGAGGGCGAGCGTCGGGCCAGTACTCGGAGGAGGTAGAGCACTGAATGGCTTAGGGGCCCCACCAGGCTACCAAAACCAATCAAACTCCGAATTCCTCCGATCCCCGTACCCCGGCATTTAGGCTGCCGGTGATAAGATCTGCAGCCGAGAGGGCAACAGCCCAGACCATCAGCTAAGGTGCCCCAATGTGATTAAGTGGAAAGGATGTGACGTTACTCAGACAGTGAGGATGTTGGCTTAGAGGCAGCCATCATTTAAACAGTGCGTAATAGCTGACTCATCGAGCGATGTCGCGCCGAAGATGATTGGCGATCAAATCACATACCGAAGCTATGGATTGAATCCCGGTTCGCCGGGGTTCAGTGGTAGGAGAGCGTAATCAACGCGGTGAAGCTGGACGGAGACGGAAAGTGGAGCGTTGATTAGTGAGAATGCAGACACGAGTAGCGAGAAAACAGGTGAGAATCCTGTTCGCCGTAAACCCAAGGTTTCCTGGGCCAGGTTCGTCCCCCCAGGGTTAGCCGGGAGCTAACGCGAGGCCGGAAGGCGTAGCGGATGCACAGCAGGTTAAATATTCCTGCGCCGGCCCGGGTTAAGACTGTGAATGACGCGTTGAGAAAAGTGACTAAGCAATCGAATGCTGAGCCTAGGCTTCGGCCAAAGCGCATCACCGGACAAGGCGCCGAGAAAAGTTTGCAGTTGTTCCCCGGGTCGCCCGTACCGTAAACCGACACAGGTGGGTGGGTGTAAATGCACTCAGGCGCGCGAGAGAAACTTCTCTAAGGAACTAGGCACATTTGCCCCGTAACTTCGGAAGAAGGGGTGCTCAAGACCGCGACAGCAATGTGGCGGTGGCGAGTCTCAGTAAATTGCGTTTAGCGACTGTTTAACAAAAACACAGCACTCTGCCAAGTCGTGAAGACGACGTATAGGGTGTGACACGTGACCAATGCGGAAAGATTAAGAGATCTTGTCAGCCGCAAGGCGAAGCTCGGTCTTTAAGTCCCCGTGAATGTCGGCCGTAACTATAACGGTCCTAAGGTAGCGAAATTCCTTGTCGGGTAAGTTCCGACCTGCACGAATCGTGTAACGACCGAACGACTGTCTCGGAGAGGATCTCGGCGAAACTGTAACGGCGGTGAAGATGCCGCCTGCCCGCAGTAGGACGGGAAGACCCTATGCACCTTTACTGTAAGCTCGTATTG
>MWDV01000434.1 GCA_002070715.1 Verrucomicrobia bacterium ADurb.Bin118 | reverse complement strand
CATGGTCTACCTCGCCATGATCCGCCTCATGATCGCGCGACTCGCCGCAAAGTCATGACTTTTCAAACAGGCTCTAAAACCCATGCGCGGCAAACCGCAAGCTCAACCGGACTTCCTCACCGTCATCAACCTTAACGCCTCGGTTCCTGCCGATCATCCGTTGCGCCGTATCAAGCGGCACGTCGATGCGGTGCTCCAGAAGCTTTCGCCGCTTTTCGATGATCTTTACCAGGCGGGCGGTCGTCCGAGCATCCCGCCTGAACAACTGCTCAAGGCGCGCGTGTTGACCGCGCTCTACAGCGTGCGCAGCGAACGGCTCTTCTGCGAGCAACTCGGTTACAATCTGCTCTGGCTGTGGTTCCTCGACCGCGAATTCAGTGAAGGCAGCTTTGACCACAGTGTCTTCGCCAAGAATTACGAGCGTGTCCTTTCCGCCGACGTCGCCAAACTCTTCTTCGCCGAAGTGTATGCCCTCTCCCGCCAGGCCGGCTGGACCAGCGACGACCACTTCACCGCCGATGGCACGCTCATCGAATCGTGGGCCAGCCTGAAGAGCTTCGTCCGCAAGGACGGCGCAGACGCCCAGAAAGTCCAGGCGGCCAAGGACGAAGACCCCGGCAATCTCACGATCCACTTCCGTGGGGAAAAGCGGCGCAACGACACGCACCAAAGCACCACCGATCCGGAAAGCGTGCTCTATCGCAAAGCCAACGGCCAAGAGGCGAAGCTGTGCTTTGGCGGTCACATTTTGATGGAAAACCGGAACGGTCTGTGCGCCGACTTCACGATCCATGATCCCCTTGCCGAGCCGGAGCCGGTCGTGGCGCTGCAACAAGTCCAAGCCCACCAAACGCTGCATGCAGGCGTGCGGGTCAAAACGCTGGGCGCGGACAAGGGCTATCATCGCAAAGATTTGGTGGCCGGTTGCCGGGAGGAAAACATGGCGCCGCACGTCGCCTGCAAGGACGGCGTGAGCGTCGCGGGGCTGGATGGCCGCACTACGGCGAGGGAAAGTTACCGGATCCGCCAGCGGATCCGCCAGCGGGTGGAGGAAATCTTCGGCTGGATCAAGACGGTGGGTGGACTGCGGCGCAGTCGCTATCGGGGCCGAGAACGGACGCAAGCGTGGGGCTACTTCGTCGCCGGGACTTACAATGTGCTGCGGATCGCGCGGCTGGAACTAGCGGCGGCGGGGTGAACGGCGCCGTGCGGGCGGAATGGCTGTCAAACCGCCCCGATCGCGGCGAGACGCCGGTGCCCACGGTGCGCTTGGGGACGCGCCCGGGCGAAAATCCGGGAACAATCACACGTCGCCAGGCACAATCGAATCATCAAAATGATGCCGAATGCAAAAATACCCGTTTTTCAACAGCCTGCTAGGCCGAGGTAGTCCCACTTGGATATAGGATTATTCTCAACAAACTTGTAGAGGTTGTCCCCGTCTCCCCGAGTCGGTTTCCCTTTGCGCGCGTAGTGGGCGCGAAGTGCTTCAAAACCGAGTTCCCTGATGGGGTCTCTATTTGGCCAGCGACCGGTTTCCGGATTGTAAAAAGTCAGACCGTCCGGCGCGGCCCACAGCCCAAGCAGCACCGTCAACACCATGATTTGTCTCGTTTTCATAAGGCTCATCTAGGCTCTCCAACTACACGTCCTTCCCACGCTCGCCATGGCGGTCATCTCGCAAGTTGCTGCGTGGCCTCTTGCACGGGGGCCGTTGCGCCTTCGTACAACCGCTCCAGTTCCTTCGCACGCATGAAGATGATGTGGTGCTGCCAACCTCCCTCCCCGTTGTCCAGCACTGCCCGCAAACTGCGCTTCCCCGCCCGGCAGGCCATCTTCAGAGGAGCGGCGCGATTTGTTGAGCGTTCGAACTCACAGCGCAACCAGATATTCGAGGTCAACTTCCAGTCGGTGATTGCGTACCGATAGACCCCGTAGCCCGCCTCTACCAACATTCCCGTGCCGTCGACCTGCAGCACCAGGCGAAAGACTTCGTCGGTTCCCTCCTTGTCCGTAAAGCCGATCCACTCGTCTGCGAAGTCATTGGTTGTGTATTCCGGCGGCGGTGCGTAGCACCCCGGCCCCTCTCGGCAGGCCGTCGCCACCACCACCCAGACCACCATCGCAGCCGCCGTGAAAGTAGAGCCCCATCGGATCATGCGCATGGATGCCTCCCCATTGCGATTACGGACTCTTTGGATCCTGTCGTGGGTAGCCCGGGTGATCAATCTGGCCCCGACCTTCGGGTATCTTACAGCCCGCGCACTGGGTGATCGCATACGCTTTCTCGTTCCGCCCCTTCACGGCGTCAGACCCCACCCCTCCAACCGCGTGCGCAAGCTCATGGAGCATCCCACAGCCGACATCGCTGGAATTCATGCAGATGTGAATGGTTCCGTCGTTGGGATCAGTCCAGCCATGCCGGTTTTCACCCAACGCCCGATCATTACACCGATTGTTAGCCGCCGTTTCACATTTCACTTTCGGGCCTGCACCATCCGCGCTGTCACACGCTTGCCGCATCGCCCACTGCTTGAAGGTATCCAGGCACCTGTAGCACTTCGCCTTTCTTGCCAACTGACACCGGTGTGCGGTTTTGTTCTTCAATTCCACTATATAGTCCGGCCTACAACTGCCATCGAACTGAAATAGCCCCAGCGCGTCAACCGAGGCAACGGGCGCATTCTGCAAGAAGTGGTAGTCGTTGCCGGACTTGCCTGCTTTTGCCGCGCGGGAATACATGAACCGGGTGAATGCATGCTCCTCAATCGGATCGCGGCTCAGCCATTTAGCCCGACCCGATGCGGTGCTGTAGCCACAACCTCGCGAACCGGGCGTGAACATTGGGCGAACTCGCG
>MWDV01000433.1 GCA_002070715.1 Verrucomicrobia bacterium ADurb.Bin118 | reverse complement strand
GCGTAATCCCGCAGGTTATCGTCGTGGGCCAACACCTTGAGATGCGCGTTGAAGCCGAACACTTTTTCGCGCAGATCGTGATCGAAACCGCTCATCACACTGATGACGATGATCAGCACGGCCACGCCCAGCATGACCCCGAGGATGGAGATGAGCGTGATGACCGAGACAAACGTCCGCTTTGGCCGCAGGTAACGCAGGGCCAGCAGCAGTTCAAAGGGCAGTCGCGACATCCGCGGGAGGCTAGAGGGCAGGGCGGAGCGTGTCAACGCGGGCGCGTGCTGGCGTCGCCTGAATCGCTCGGGGGAGGCGATTGAGGTGGGGCGTGCGGTGCTGGCGGCAGGTTCTCTTTGAAAACCAGGGCGCCGGTTGGGCAGGCCTTCACACATTCCGCGGCAACCCGGCGCAAGCCGTCTTCGATGGTATGATTGAAGGGTGCCCCCAAGCGCACATCGAAGCCGCGGCCAATGAACGTCAGACCGAGTTCCTCCCGCGCCAGCTCGGTCAGCTTGACGCAAATGCCGCAAAGGATGCACTTGCCCGGCTCAAAGATGATGCCGCCCGGTTGAAGCTGTTGCTCGAAGGGCCGTCGTTCACCGCGGAAACGGTTCGCATCCGCGCCATAGACCTGGGCGTAGTGTTGGAGCGCGCAATTGCCGGAGGAACGGCAGTCGCAGTGCAGACAGCGCGAGCTTTCCAGGGCCGCTTCGGCGGGCGTATGGCCCCGGCAGGCATCGCATGGACTCACGCGTCCGCCCGAATGCCCGGCCTGAAGCAAAAACGCGCGGACTTCAGCGGGATCGAGCCGGCCCATGAGACTGGAGAACGGTTTCTCTGGTCGTCGCGCGGGTTCGCCAGACAGAAAACGATGCATGCACTCGGCGGCCGCCCGTCCCTCGGCCAAGGCGCGAACAAGCTGCTTTTGCGCGCGCACGACGCTGCCGGCGGCGAAGACCTTGGGCATCGAAGTGAGGCATGAGTGCGGGTCTGCCTTGATCGAAGCCCCGGCCAGAGTCACGCCAAGAGCATCGCCTTCGCCCGGTTTCAGTTCGCCCACCGCCAGCAATACGGCGTTGAAGTTTTGGGCGAGGTCAGCCAAGGGCATTGGTCCGCCGAGCTCAACCTTCGATTGGAACTCAACGCCCAGGCGCTTGAGCAAGGTCAACTCGGCGTCAAGCGAAGCAGCGGGCAAGCGATCTTCGGGGACATCCCGGAGCGAACCGCCCGGTTGGGCGCGCCGATCCAGCACCGTGACCGCATGGCCGTTGCGCGTCAGGTAATAGGCCGCCGCCAGACCGGTGGGCCCGGCCCCGACGATGGCAATCTTCCGGCCCGTGGCTGGTTGGCGCGCCGGCAGATGCGGCTCGGATTTGGCGAAATCCTGGTCCGTGACAAATTTTTCCAGATTACGAATCGCCGCCGGATCGTCCCAATGCCCGCGCCGGCAGCCTTGTTCACAGGGATGATGACACAAATGGCCCAGCACGGCGGGCAGGGGCAGGGCGGCGCGCACGGTGGTGATGGCCTCGTCCAAGCGCCCGGCCTCGATCTGCCGCAGCATCGCCGGGATGTTCAACCAAAGCGGGCACAAGCGTTGACAGGGGGACAGGCAATCGCCCACGTGATCGCTGAACAGCAGTTCCAACGCCGTGCGCCGCGCTTCGTGGACTTCCCCGGTTTCACTTTCGATGACCATGCCCGGCGCGACTTTCGTGCCGCAGGAGGGCACCAGTTTGCCGTTCCACTTGACCAGGCAAACCTGGCAGGTGTGTAACGGGCCGCACTTTTCCAGATAACAAAGCGTGGGGATGTCCAGACCCAGCTTGCGCGCGGCGGTCAGCACGCTGTCGCCGGCGGTGACGGTGACCGGTTGTTGGTCAATGGTGATGGTGAAGGTCTCGCTCATTTCACGTCCACCGCGTCGTAGGGACAGACCTGCCGGCAGGTGTCGCACCGCGTGCATTTGGCGTCGTCAATGACGTGCCGGGCGTAAGGCGTCATCGGGATGGCGTCCACCGGACAATGCTGGGCGCACAGGGTGCAGCCGGTGCAATCCGTGTTGATCGTGTAATGAATCAGGGCGGCGCACTGGCCCGCCGGACAATGGCCCGCGAGGTGCGCTTCGTATTCGTCCCGGAAATAGCGCAGCGTGGTGAGCACCGGGTTCGGCGCGGTTTTACCCAAGCCGCACAGACTGCCCGCGCCGACTTGGGCCGCAAGGCGTTCCAGTTCGTCCAGGTTCGCCCGCGTGGCCTTGCCGGTGCAAAGCCGGTCGAGGATGTCGAGCATCCGTTTCGTGCCGATGCGGCAGAAGGTGCATTGGCCGCAGGATTGGTCTTGGGTGAACTGCAGGAAATACCGCGCGATGTCCACCATGCAACTGGTGTCGTCGAGCACCACGAGACCGCCGCTGCCCATGATCGCGCCCACCGCGCCCAAGCTCTCGAAATCCACCGGGGTATCCGCCAGCCGCGCCGGCACACACCCGCCGCTAGGCCCGCCAATTTGCACGGCTTTGAACCGCCGCCCCGGCCCCACGCCGCCGCCAATCTCCTCCACAATCTCGCGCAGGGTGGTACCCATCGGCACTTCAATTAATCCGCCCCGCCGGACCTTGCCCGCGAGGGCGAAGACCTTGGTGCCTTTGCTCTGGGCCGTGCCGATGGCCGCAAACTTCGCCGCGCCGTGGCGCAAAATCCACGGCACCAGCGCGAGGGTTTCCACATTGTTGATCAACGTGGGACAACCCCACAACCCGCGCTCCGCGGGAAACGGCGGGCGCAAGGCCGGCATGCCGCGCCGGCCTTCGATGGAGGCGATCAAAGCCGTCTCTTCACCGCAAACGAACGCGCCGGCGCCCTCGAACACCGATAGCTTAAGTGAAAAACCGTCCGCCGGACCGCCGCCCAGCCAGCCGCGCTGTTCTAATTGTTCGATGGCCCGACGCACGCGTTTGACCGCCAGCGGATATTCGTGCCGGATATAGAACACACCCTCCCGCGCACCCACCGCCACCGCGGCAATGGCCAATCCTTCAATGACGCGGAACGGAAAGGATTCGAGAATCATTCGGTCCATAAACGCCCCGGGATCGCCTTCGTCGCCATTGCAAATGACGTATTTTACGTCGCCGGATTGCGCGGCGGTGACCCGCCATTTTTGTCCCGTCGGAAATCCAGCGCCGCCGCGTCCGCGCAGTCCGGCTTGTTCGAGGAGGGCGATGATGGCGTTAGGAGCGAGCGCTGCGGAGGACGGGCCGCCCGCCAGGGATTCGATGGACATTTCCGTCGCTAATCCGAGATTTCCTTTACCCAAACACCGGGCGAGCGCCGCAAAACCGCCGTGGCTCAGATACTCGTCCAAGTCGAGCGGATCAAGCCGTCCGAAGTGCTCGGTGGCGATCCGCTGTTGTTTGCCAAAAAAGGCGCGCAAATCCGGGTCGCGTTGGCCGACCGCGCATTGCTCAATCCGCCCGGTCCCGGCCACTTCATCCACCAACAACGCATCGAGCAGACGCGTGCCCCAGTGGCGGGCGCGTTGGCTCAAACTTCGAGGGCGCAGATAGCGTTGCACCAGCGTTGTCGCGTGAGCCGGAGTCAGATCGGAGTAATAGACTCCGGGCCGGCCGGGTGACGTCACCTCCACCATGGGCGTGCGATGACACATGCCCACGCAACCCACGCGTTTCACGATCACCTGGCTGCCGCTGAGAGCGGCGGATTCGCGCAAGGCGTGGAACAATTGGTCGCTGCCCTTGGCCATGCAGCACGAGCCCAGTCCGACGTGGATTTCCGTCTGCCCGGGCACGTTCTGGTGCGGCAACAGTTCTTCCGTGGATTTCGCGGCGCTCTTCCGCTTGGCCAGTTCAACCTGTTCCCGTACCCGGCCTTCAATCGAATCCACTGTCACATGGCCCAGCGTGGTTTGATCGAATTTCACCACCGGCGCGAGCGTGCAGGTGCCGAGGCAGGCGACGCGTTCAATGGTGAAAAGACCGTCTGGGTCAGTATCGCCGCCGGCGGGAATGTGCAATCGGCGGCGTAACTCGTCCTCGATATGATTGGCCCCGGCCACGTGACAGGCCGTGCCGACACAGACGCGCAGGAGATGCCGGCCCACGGGTGTGTGCCGGAACATGTCGTAGAAAGACGCGACGCCGGTCAGGGCGGCGGGCGTGATCTCGGTCGTTTCGCACACCCGCCGCAACGCCGCCTCCGGCAGGTAGCCGTAATGATCCTGTAACGCCTGAAGAATCGGGATCAACGCCTCGGGGCGCCGCCCGATCCGAGCCACGGTTTCGTCGGTGAATGTCAGGTCAATCGGCATGCGTCGCTCCCTGCTTTTCGCCCAGACAAAACAGATGTTGTTTGCCGCGCACAAAGAGGCGTTCGCCCACAAAAGCCGGGCTGGCGAACACCGGTTCGCCGAGCGCGCCTTGCGCCACCTCCTGAAGTTCGCTGGTGGCGGTCAGGACAAACGACCGCCCTTTCAAGCCGAAAAAATAAAGCCGGTCGCCCACCAGCGTCGGCGAGGCGTTCATTTGTTCCGCGAAATCCTTTTCCGCCAGCAGTTCGCCGGTGGCGAGGTCGAGGCACGACAACATTCCATCCGTGGAAACTGCAAACACGAGACTCCCGGCCACGACCGGACTGGTGATGTCGGTGGCGCCATCGGGGGATTCCCAGACGATCCGGGTTTCGGTCACGTCGCCTTGGCCGTCGGGGCGCACTGCGGCCAGGTGCCGATTGGGACTGACCGCCAGCACGAGGTCGCCGCTGAATACGGGCGACGGCGCCACGTCCGCGCCCAGACAATCGGCCCGCCATAATTCAGCGCCGCTCTCGATGTTGTAGGCGATTAACCAGGGATCGCCCAGCGTAATCAACTGAGTTTGTCCCGCGTGTTCCATGGCGATGGGAGTCGCCCACGACGCGCCCACGGGCCGGGATTGTTGCCAGAGCTCCCGCCCGGTTGCAGTGTCCAAGGCGTAGAGGCGGGATTTGTTCGCTTCCGCCTCGTCTTGATCGAGCAGCACGATCAACCGGTCCCGCCACACCAACAGCGACGTGCTGTGACCATACATGTTGCCCACCGGACCAAAATTACGGGACCACACCACTTGCCCGCGGTAATCCAACGCCACCAGTTCGCCGCTGCCGAAACTGGCGAACACCCGGGTGCCGTCTGTGGCCGGGGTGCAGGCCGCGTAACCGGTGAACTCCGGCGCTTCCGGCAGGTCCCGCGCGCCCGTGGCTGGCGGCGGCACCGGACGGCGCCACAATAAATCGCCGGTATTCGCGTCAAAGCACATCACCTCCCGGGACTTGGCATCGCCGCCCGCCAGAAAAACGTGTTGATCCCAGACGATGGGCGAGCTGAACCCCGGCGCCGGCACCGGCGTTTTCCAGACCACCCCCGCGCCGGTGGCGCCGTCCCACGTGAGCGGCGCGTTGGTGACCAAGGCGATGCCCGTGCCGAGCGGTCCGCGGAACATGGGCCAGTTGCGTCGGTATCCGTCCAGAAATAGCGCGACGTGCGGCTTCATCGTGCCCGCTTCACCTGCCCGCTGTTTTTCCCAGTCCGCCAAGGAGGCGGGCAACGAGGATTGATGAACCGCCGCCCGGAGCAACATCAGCACCAGCAACAGGCCGCCGGCTCCCGCCACTGCCCAGCGCCCAAGCCGCGCGGCGCGGGTGGGGTAGGTCGCCGTTTCCGTTTGTCGTTTCGGAAGATGCGGTTTCTCCGCAACGGCGCGGACCTGGCGCGTAGCCAAGACAAACAAGCCCGCTCCAATGACGAGCAACCAGGCGCCGCCCTGATTGATTTGCAGACGACGAAAATACGTGCGCCGGGCCTGCAAATCCAATTCCCGCACGGCTTGTTTGAGGGCGGCGTCCGTGGGATTGGCGCGCAGCCGGTCCTTGGCTTCCGCCAGCGTCACCGACGCCACGGGATCCTCCGGCGAAACAACCGTGTAATTCACCAACAACACCAGCCCCACGATGGCGGTGAACAAACCCGCGATGAGAACCCCGCCGCAGGCGAAATCCAGCCAGCGCCCGCGGCGCGGTCCGGTGGAGGAATAGACTGGATGCGGCGTGGTCATCCTGGTGGGGGCTCGCCGGAAGGCGCTGGGGAGGCGTGGGGCAGTTCCGGCGGCGTGAGGCCGAGCCGGAGCAACTCCTGCGGACATGAGCGGAAACAGCGGGCGCAGGCGACACAATCCCCCGCGTCCGGCTCCCAATCGGTGCGACGAACCCACAAGGAGAATCCCATCAACCTTGCCCCTAGAAACCCGCCAAACAGCCCGCCCAGAATCCAGCCGCCGAACCCGAGTCGGCGCCGCACAGCCAGGGCGGCGGGCAGCAATTCGCTCTCGGTGCGCTGGGCGCGGGCCAGGGCCTGTTGATCCGGTTTGCTGAGCGGCGGGAGCGACTCAGCGGCCTGCGCTGCGAGATGACGTTCCGCCAGGTTGACCTCCGGGTTGATGCCCGCCGCCGCCATGGCGAACTTCGAGCCGGCCCAGCCGCCCAAGAGAATCAGCCCCGGCAACAAAACGAGCAGGATCAGGAAACGATTGCGTTCCGCCCGCAGTTCGGTCGCCGGCGGGGGCGGGGGCGCGGGGGCGCGAATCGCTCCGAACGGACAGGCTTTCTCGCATAGCTTGCATTGAGTGCAGTGGTCGGGCGTGATGCGCACCCGCCAGCGGGAAACCTGGGACGCCAGTTTCAACAGCGCGCCATACGGACAGAGAAAACGACAGTAAGGCCGCCCTACGAACAGGGCGGTCACCAAAAACGCCGCCCCCGTCAACAAGATGGTCAGGTGACCGCTCAACCGAAAGATCGGGACGAACGGGTCCCAGCGACAAATAAGAAAGCCGCTGCCCGTCGCGGCAAACAACAATCCCAGACCGAGAAACGCGTATGGCACGATCCCCAGCGCCTGTTCGAGCCAGCGGGGCACGGTGACCGGTTTGATCAGCACCAGGTCCTGGATCGCGCCGTGGGGACAAACGCCGGCGCAAAAACTGCGTCCGTAAAACAGCGCCGTCACCAGCGGCAACAAGAAAAACGCCAGCGCAGTCGCCGGCAGGGTGTAAGTGGAATCAAACAAGGCCAGCGCCACGTTCTGTGGCGCGCCGATGGCGCAGATGCAGCCCTCCCGATAAAAACCAAAATAGGCCAGTGAAAATAGCGAGAGACCGATCATCGCCTTGCGCGAGCGGAGTTTCAACGCGAACCAGGAAGCCAGGGCCAGGGCGATCATGAGCACGGCCACGTCAACGTATTGCCACACCAACGCGCGGGCAGAGGGCGTGGTGGTGGTCGGGAGGACGTGACCGCTTTGGAAATCGGGCGGGGGAAAGCGTTGTTCCGCCCAGGCGGATTGCAGGATCAGGAAACCGCCAATCACTACCGCAAAAACCAACCACCGCAGCCCATTCTGGTTCCAGAGGGAGGCCGGCCAGCGGTTCGTGGGGATCGCGGTTGGTGCCGGATTCCGTCGCTGGCTGAAAGAGGCGCGGCTCATGCTCAATGCGTCTGCTTCAGCAAATACGGCTGGCTCGCGGGCACGCGACGGAAGGCGTCGGCGGGGCAGACGCGGGCGATGGCGCAGTCATTGCAATTCACGCAGCGGTCGTGGCGCACCTGCAGATAAAGCGAGCCGTTGCCGAACCGCTGGCAGCCGTCCACGCATTTCGCGCAGCCGATGCAGAGGGTTTCGTCAATGGTGTATTCGTAATACGGATCCTCGACAAACTTGCGGATGATCGCGCCGGTGGGACACACCTGATTCTCCGCGCCGGTGTTCAGGTCAATCGGATCCGGCTCGAAATAGCCGGTGCAAAGCTCGCAATAGCCGCACATGGCGTACGTGTGGACGCATTTCACGGCGGATTGTTCCAGCACGCAGGAGGTCGCGCAAAGACCGCAGCGGGTGCATTGCTGCGGGTCCAGTTGCCAGACCAGATGCTCGGCGGTGCTGCGCCCCGCCACCAATCCCGCCACCCCGCCCAGGCCGGCGATGGCGGCGCCGCGCAAGCCGGCGCGGAGGAAATCGCGGCGGGTGACGGCCGGCGGGGTGTTGTGCTCTGGCTTCATACCCACTTGCGGCGTTTAGTCTCCCGAATGGGGATGTCCGTGTCGCAGTGCAAGCGCCAGGCGAACTCTTCCGCCGAACGCGGCGGCCCGCCCGCCCAGCCCGGGCCGAATGCCCGGAGCCAAATCGTGCGACCCACGCGATGTCGAAGCCCCACCCACCATTCATCCGTGTCACGTTTCCGAAACCGGTAAACGATCGCGGAAAATCGCGCCAACGGAGTGCGGCGCGTTCCCAAACGCACGCGACCCCATAAAAAAATCGTTTCGGT
>MWDV01000432.1 GCA_002070715.1 Verrucomicrobia bacterium ADurb.Bin118 | reverse complement strand
TCCCTCCGACGCCCGGGCGGTGAGCAGAATGGCTGGCGGGGGGTGCGGTTGAAGGCGGAGAACATGCCAGCAACCCCACCGGTCGGGGCAGACGGGGCAGACGGGGCCAAAATCTGACGCAGTTTCTTGGATCTGTTGTGGATATGGCTGGAAGTGGACATGGATTGAGGTAAGCGTGACGTATGACGGATACGCCAGACTCAAACGCGCAAGGGCAACCCAACAATGCCCGCAATCGCGGAATCCCCGCGGCCCCCGTGGAAGGCGCCCGGATGGCCCAGACCCCCGGCCACCCGGCATCGCCTGACAAACCAGCCCCGCCACCCGCCGGCGACGCCTCCCCGGATACGGCCCCGGCGCCCGGCCAATCCGGGCAGACTGCCGGCCAACCCTCCGGGCTTCCGCCAACGAAGCGGGAACCGGACGAGGCAACAATGCCGGAAGACACGGTTCGGCTGGCCTACGAACTCGTGTTGCATGGCGGACGCGAGGAGGTGGTTCGGGTCAAATCGCAGTTGGTGTTGCCGCTCGCACTGGCCGTGGAAAACCTGCCGCAAACGGACGTGACGTTTCCGGAATTACTCGATCAAGTCATTGTCCGGCCCGTGGTGGCGAAATTCCGGGCGTTTCTCCAACGTTGTTTTGCGGCGGCGGAGGCGGCCACCCAGGAGGAAGCGGCGGAGCCGCCGGCGCCGCCGCCAGCGAATCCGGAGTACAAACGACCCCAGCCCACTCACGGCGCGCCGTTCACGCTGCCGGAGGTTGAGTCAAGACCGCCATTGCCCCCACGACCGGGCCACACAAAGGATTGGCCGAAATAAACAGAAGGCGGGCGCTTTCCGGGCAGGGCGAGCAGGCAAACCACTGATCCGCCAGAATCTGCGGTTCCAGTTTCATCCATTGGACACGAGCTCGAGCTTTCGCCGCTTCAAGCCCGGCTTGCCCGGCTTTTCGCGCCCTTTGGCGCCGGGCATAGGATGCTTCGACCCCGGCTTTGACTCGGTTGAGTTTCTTGGGTTCTCGTGCCCGCTTTAAGTTCCGCCGTGACGCTGCTCGCTTGCGCGTTGCGATCAGCACCTTGAGCTTCACCACGGGGGGGCACGATGTTCCCAGTCTTTCCTAGGTCGCCGTATTTTTTCTGTCGCCTTGGGGCGGCCGCTGGCGTTTAATCAAGGCAACTTTGGAAAACCTATGATAACCCGTCGTTCATTCTTAACCACCACCGCCGGTCTGGGGGCGGTCATGGCGTTGAGCACCGCCGCTCAGGAAACCAGCTCCGGAACCACCCCGCGCAAAAAGCGAATCAAACTTGGCATCTCCACGTACTCCTACTGGCATTTCACGGATCAGAAAGTGCCCATTGAAACGGTGATGGATAAAACCGCTGAACTGGGCGTCGAAGGCGTGGACATTCTGCATCGTCAGATGGACATCCCGGAAAAGGAGCCGTTGACCCGGGGGCATCGGGCTTATCTGCAAAAACTCAAGCGGCACGCATTCACGAACGGCGTGGATCTGATCTGCCTGTCCATTCACCAGGATTTTGTGGACCCGAGCGCGGAGTATCGGCAGCAGCAGATTGACCACACGCTGAAATGCATCGAAATCGCGTATGAACTGGGCGTGCCGTGCATCCGGCTCAATTCCGGCCGCTGGAATACCATTGCCAGCTTCGATGACCTGATGAAGGTGCGGGGGGAGGAGCCGATTCTCCCGGGTTACCAGGAGGAGGATGGTTTCAAGTGGTGCATTGATTGCATCGAGAAATGCCTCCCCAAGGCCGGCGAATGCGGCGTCATTCTGGCGCTGGAAAATCACTGGGGACTCACCCGCACGCCGGAAGGATTACTGCGCGTGCTCAACGCCATTTCCTCGCCGTGGCTCGGGGGCTTGATGGACACGGGGAATTTCATGGAGAATCCGTACGCCAAGCTGAAACAGATTGCCCGCAAGACCGTCTTTGTTCAGGCCAAGACCTATTACGGCGGCGGCGAATGGTACACGCTGAACCTGAACTACAAACGCATAGCCCGCATTCTGGCGGAGGTGAATTACACCGGCTACATCTCGCTGGAGATGGAGGGCAAGGAAAACGCGGATACTGCCGTGCCCAAGAGCATCGCGATGCTGCGGAAAGCGTTCCGGATCTGATGCCCAAAGGACGGCCGGTGGTTTTGTCCGCTGCGTTCACCACCCGCGCGTTCTGATGGCTGGCTGCGGCGTGCTGGAGGAGGAGTTGCGGCCCCTCTATCAGAGTGCCGAGTGTGTGCGCGGTTAGTCTCTCATCCTTGGCTGGTCCAACAGGTAAACGCTATCGCAGCGGAGAATAGCGCGATCACCAATTAGACCTGATATAAGGAACTGGAAAGCGGCGAACAACAAGAATAGCGCAAGGCCGGTTTCTGCTGCTCTCCACCCGCTCCGCCGACGGAACAGTTTTGGCAGAATCTTTTCCGGCGCACCCGTCGTCGGCCGGCGTTTGGATCGCCATACTCCTGTCACGGCGCATTGATCATCGGCTTGGATTGACAGGCGGCAGGGACAAGCTCAGCATGGTCATTGGCAAGCATCTGCAGCGTGATGAGAATCCTGAAACAGTGCATCCTTTTTGCAACCTGCGTGCTCACGGCAGCAGCGCTATTCGCGGCGCCAAAGCCGAACATTGTCTTGATCTACGCCGACGACCTGGGGTTTGGCGACCTGGGTTGTTACGGAGCGCGCGGTGTGGCCACGCCCAACGTGGATCGGCTCGCGCGGGAAGGTTTGCGCTTTGTCAATGGCTACGCCACCTCGTCCACCTGCACGCCGTCGCGGTTCTCCATTCTGACGGGTCGCTACGCCTTCCGTCAGACGGGCACGGGCATCCTGCCGGGGAACGCGCCGCTCATCATTCAGCCGGGTAGTGCGACGTTGCCAGCGGTTCTACAGCGCGCTGGTTACACCACTGCTGTCGTCGGCAAATGGCATCTCGGCTTGGGCGCAACCAACGTGCCGTTGGACTGGAACGGTGAAATCAAACCCGGCCCGTTGGAGGTGGGGTTTGATCATTGCTTCATTTTCCCGGCCACGGCGGATCGCGTGCCCTGCGTTTATGTCGAAGATCATCGGGTGCTCAATCTTGATCCGGCCGATCCGATTCGCGTCAGCTACCAAAAACCGCTGTCCGGCGAAGTCGCCTACAAGGACGTGCCTCGGACCGCGTTGAAGATGATCTCAAATTCCGGCCATCAGGACACGGTGATCAACGGCATCGGACGCATCGGCCACATGACTGGCGGCCGGGCTGCGTTGTGGAAGGATGAGGATCTGGCCGACGATTTCATCCGGCGCGCCGTGCAGTTCATTGAAAAGGAGCGCGAGCGCCCGTTCTTCCTCTTCTTTGCGGCGCATGATGTTCACGTTCCCCGCGCACCTCATCCACGGTTTGTGGGCCAATCCCGCCTGGGTCTGCGCGGCGACCAGATCGTCGAGTTCGACTGGTCGGTGGGGCGGATTCTGGAAACGCTCGACCGGCTCAACCTCACCGACCAGACGCTTGTGATTTTGAGCAGCGACAACGGCCCGGTGCTGGACGACGGTTACGATGACGAGGCCAACGAAAAACTGGGCGAACACCGTCCGGCCGGGCCGTTGCGGGGCGGAAAATACAGCATCTTTGAGGGCGGCACCCGGGTGCCGCTGATCGTCCGGTGGCCCGGCCAGGTCAAACCCGGCGTGTCATCGGCCTTGATCAGTCAGGTGGATTTTACCGCCACCTTCGCCGCCATGGTGGGACAGCGACTCGCCCCGGAGGACGCGCCGGACAGCCAATCGGTTGGGCCGGCCTTGCTCGGGCATTCACCGGTCGGACGAACCAGCCTGGTTGAATACGGGCTACGCCGGGAGAAAGCCCTGCGCGCCGGAGATTGGAAATACATTCCGCCGGCCAGAACCCAGGATGGACTCGGGCCGTGGCGCAATGTCTCCGTGCCGCCGCCCGGTTTCCTGTTTAATCTGGTGCAGGATCCGGGTGAGACAAATGACCTCGCCGCTACTCTACCCGAACGGGTCGCAACCATGTCGGCCGAACTGGCCGCCATCACCAACCCCGTTCCGCGTCGGGCGAGCGCACCGCCCGCTCCGGTGAAAAACACGCGTTGACGGATTTTCACAAGTGCTGCCGGAACTGCGGCCAAAACCGCGTCCCCTCGCGGTCGCCGTTGTCACGACTGAGGCAATTCCGGATACCGCCATCTGCGGCCTGCACGCAAGGTCGCCAGCATGGCTCGCCAGTCATCCGTGGAACATCTTCACGCGATTTACCGTGTGATGAATCGCAGGAATGAGAGGAAAAACATCGGTTACGATGGCGTTATTGACCTCACACCGAGGGTTTCGGTTCCCCCTCGTGCCGCCATGCTTTCCCAGTGCAATTTTAATTCCGGTTGACTGGAGCGGAGTGCAGAGGAAAATGTTGCTAACGGCTCAGAAAAAACATGCGGTGCAACCAAGTCCACTTCCACTTTCCGGTCAGCCGATTACGGATCGGCTGGCTATGGGGATTGGTGACGACGGTGACGGTCTTTGGTGCGCCGCCGCGCGAATTTATCTGCCATAATTGGACGCGGGAGGATGGTTTGCCGGCCAATACGGTCACAGCCATTGCGCAAACTCCCGAGGGATATCTCTGGGTGGGTACGTTTGGTGGGCTGGCGCGCTTTGATGGTGTGCGTTTCGTCAAAGTGGATCTGCACCAGCTTACGGGCTTGCCGGATTCCCTCATCACTACACTGGCCACGGATGTCCAAGGCACACTTTGGATCGGCGCGGGCGATGGCAGTCTGGTGCAATACGATCATACGATCGGAGTGCGCCACATGCCACCGACGCGGGCAACCACGGATCAACCGTTGCGTCGAATTGTGGAAACCGCCGATGGCACGTTGTGGACACTCAATTTCGAGGGCGTGCTTAGCCGGTTTCGCGACGGAGCTTTTCAAGAAGTCACTGTGCGACCGGACCTCAAGACGTTGGCGGCCGATACCCAACAACGCGTGTGGGTGGCCAATGGGACCGAGCTGCTTCAAGTTGAAGGGCAGCGCTTGGTGTCGTCATGGGGCGGAATCGATGAACCGGGCTTCAAGCTTGAAGCCTTGGCGGCGGCGCAAACCGGCGGATGCTGGTTGGCGACGCATGACCAGGTGCAACGGCTGGAATCCGGCCAGGTGCGGGAGTCGCGCTGTTTGCCGACGCAGCGCACCGCGCCAACCTCGGCGCTGATCGAGGATCGTGAAGGCAACGTCTGGGTGGCGACTTACGGCGATGGTTTGTTCGTTTGCGATCAGGCCGGAAGCTGTCAGGCACTAAATCGCACGCAAGGGTTGCCCACAGATCTCGTGCGCTGCTTGTTCGAGGATCGCGAGGGAAATTTGTGGGCGGGCACGGAGGGTCGGGGACTGGTCAGCGTTCGCCGCGCAACCTTTCTGAGTTATGGCAGCGATCAGGGAATGTCCGAGGAAACCATCTTGTGCGCCGACGAAGATCCGACCGGCGCCGTCTGGGTCGGCTCGAATGGTGAAGGGGCGTATCGCATCCGCAACGGCGAAGTCAAAAATTTCGGATCGGCGGAAGGTTTGACGAATCTTTTCGTGTGGGCGTTGCACGCTTCGCGCGACGGAACGGTGTGGGCCGGCACCTGGGGCGGTGGTTTGTTTTGCTGGCAAGGGGACCGGTTTCGCAATACGCGCGAGGAGTATGGCGCATTGTCGGTGGTGCTGGCGTTGCACGAAGATGCGCAGGGAATTCTCTGGCTGGGTCAGCGATTGACGCAGACGCGACAGATTGAGGCGTTGAAGGGAGGGCAGCGTGAAATTTACGTGGTCCCCGGCGATGCTCCAGGGATTGAGGTGCGCAGCATAGTGGGAACGCCGGATGGCAGCCTTTGGTTTGCCACCACGGAGAGTGGGTTGTGGTGTCGGAAGAATGATCAGTTCACGTTCTACGGCGAGAAACAGGGGTTGCCTTTGGGGACATTCAGCACCTTGCACGTGGATGACGATGGTCGTTTGTGGGGAGCGGTGACGGGTGCTGGCTTGGTGCTGCGGATGGGCGAACACTTTCAATCGCTTGCGATCCCGCCGGAGTTGTTGGGCGATAATGTGAATCAGATCACCGATGACGGTCTGGGCCATCTTTGGTGTGGAACACGGGACGGCGTGGTGCGTTTGGAAAAACAACAACTCCTGCGGATGGTTCGGGGCGGGTCATCAGTATTGTCGTGGCGACGTTTTTCCAAGGCGGATGGGTTGCCGAGCAATGAATGCAGTGGCGCGGGAGTGCGGGCGCGGGATGGACGGATTTGGTTTCCTACGGCTCACGGCATTGCGGTGGTGGATCCGCGACGGGTGAGCCGTCGCACGGCACCGCCTCGGGCCGTGATTGAATCACTTTCTTTTACCGGACGAAAGGAAACCACTCCGCAAATTGTGCCGGTGCCACTGCCAACAGTGTCGCCAACAGGTGCCGATCGGGATATCTTGCACGCCGTGCCGAAGTCCGCGGGGTTGCAACTCCCTCCTGGCGTTGGCCAATTGGATATCACTTACACGGCGCTCGGCGCCGCCGCATCGGCCGACCAGGTGCAGTTCCGTTACCAACTGCGCGGGTTGGATCTCACGGTGGTGGGCGCCGGCACGGAACGGGTGATCCGCTACCACTATCTGCCGTCGGGCGATTATGAATTCAAAGTGACGGCGCGTAATGAGGGAGATCCGTGGAGCGACCTGGATGCGACACTGGGGTTTACGATTCTGCCTTACTATTGGCAGACTTGGTGGTTCCGGGCGCTGGCCATTGCGGTAGTGGCGGGGGGCTTGGCCGGCGGCGTGGCGTTGACGGTTCGGCGTCGCCACCGTTTGCGCATTGAGCAACTGGAGCAACTTAACGCGCTGGAGCGCGAACGCTCACGCATCGCCCAGGACATTCACGATGACCTGGGGGCCAACCTGACCCGGATTGTCTGGCTAGGGGAGTTGTCGGCAACGGATAAAACCTCGCCCGAACGGATTGAGACGCATGCCCGGCGCATCACCGAGTGCGCCCGGCAAACGATTCGCGCGTTGGACGAAATTGTGTGGGCGGTGAACCCGCGGAATGATTCGCTGCAAAGTCTGGCACAGTACCTGACCCATTACGCGCATGAATGTTTTGCGCCCACAACCGTCCGGTGCCGTTTGGAGATGCCGTCCGATCTGCCGGCAGTCCCGTTGCCTTCCGAGACGCGGCATAACCTGTTTCTGGCCGTCAAGGAAGCTCTGCATAACGTGCTGAAACATGCCGCCGCTAATCAGGTGCGCATTTGTATCTCGGTTGTCGCGGATCAACTGCAACTGGTGGTGGAAGACGACGGACGCGGATTTGTCACGCCTTCGGAATCCTCTGGTCGGGTGGGGCAGGGCCTGAATAATTTGCGGCAGCGGATTGAAAGCATTGGCGGCGTGTTCGAGTGCCACACCGAACCAGGCCGTGGCACGACGATTACTTTTACGGTAAAATTGAATTTAGCGAAAGCGACCGAGGTGCGAGCATAAACCAACCGTGTTGGATTTGACACAATCATGCGCTTGAAGAAAACGAAGAGATCGCGGCAGGCTGGCACCCCAATGAGTGACGGGGTCACAACGGCAACCATCAGCGTCGCGATCGTGGATGATGATCAGGGTTTGCGCGAGGATTTGGCTAGCCTGATTCGGCGCTGGCCGGGATTGTCGTTGGCCGGAACGCAGGGATCAGGGGAAAGGGCGCTTGAGGAATTGCCGCGTCTCCAACCGGACGTCGTGTTGATGGATATCAATCTGCCCGGCATGGACGGCGTGGAATGTGTGCGCCGCCTCAAACCGCTGCTGCCTCGCACCCAATTCATGATGCTCACGGTTTACGAGGACAACGATCGGTTGTTTTGTTCCTTGTTGGCCGGCGCCACGGGTTATCTGCTCAAACGCGCTTCTCCAGCAGAGATTGTCCAGGCCATTCACGATCTGCACGCGGGCGGCTCGCCCATGACGCCGCAAATTGCCCGCCGCGTGGTGCAGCACTATCAGGCAACGCGCCCGACGGAGACCGCCCGGCAATTGGAGGGGTTGACCGAGCATCAACGCGCCTTTTTGGAACAACTCGCCCAAGGCTATCGTTACAAGGAGATTGCCGATAACCTGGGCATTTCGATGGATGCGGTCCGGAGCTACGTGCGCCGCATTTACGAGAAACTGCAAGTCCACTCCCGCACCGAAGCGGTCGTCAAGTACCTGGGGCGTTAAGCGCACAAACATGCGCTTCCCGGTTTCGCCGGACCCCGATACAGTCGCGCACAAAATAGGTCGTACGTTTTATTTCTCCGAAGAAGTAACCCGGCGGCCGCAACAACGGCAATGACCCAGAAATAACGAAACTTCGACATCACCAAACGATCAACAACCATTGTGGATTCCCATATGAAACAGACAAAACTTCACCTGCTCGGGCTGCTGACGGCGGTGGCACTCGGTGCTTCCAGTCATGCGGCAGTCGTTTTCACTGATGGTTTCGACCCTTCGGATTATCCGAATAAAGGAACGGTGGCCGAGTTCAACGCCAAAGGCTGGACGACGGTCGAAGCGGACCCGGGCAATATCGGAGTGGATGTTGCCGGCAACGCCGCTCCAGAAAATGTGCTTTGGGGGTTCAATGCCTACCTCGAATACAATTACATGGGAGCGCCGGTCAATTGCGGCGATTTAATCAGCATGGACGTCAATTGCACCCGGTTTGAGGGGTATAAGTATTTGCGCGAAATTATTTTGTGGGATGGAACGAACCCCGGCACGCGTGAAGTTGTGGCCACGTTGGATGCCATCGGCCACGCCCTCGGCCCCTACGCCACTTGGTGGACTCCACCGGCAAAAGACCGAATCGAATCCCTCACCTACGCCGTCACCCCGGAAAATTCAGGTAAATATGTCATCTTCAGATATGGTCATAGCGGCAGCACTTGGGGCGAAACCGCCGATGTCACTTTCAGCGTCCTGTCCGTAACGACGCCGGTGTTCACCTTACAACCCGTACCCTCCATGGAGCGTTCCGAGGGCGAGTCTGCCACCTTGAGCGCTGCCGCGCTGGGTTGCAACGTGACCTATCAGTGGAAGAAAAACGGGGTCGCGCTCAGCGGCCGGACCGACGCAACTCTGGAACTCACGGGTTTGACCGCGGCGGATGCAGGGGAATACCTCGTAACGGCGACTACCAGCGCCGGACCCACCGACAGCGAGGTGTGTGTGCTTACGGTCAGTCCCAAAACGGGCGGCAGCCTCAGCGCCTCTCTCGGAGTAAGTTTCTCTCATAACTATTCGGGATTTCCCTTTAACCCTGCCGTTACGGCACCCGCGTATGGCGTTCATCCAACCCGCTGGTACGTGGCTCCCATGACCGCCAGCGGCGGCGAGGTAGTGGACGCAGGCGGGGGGCAATACACCTTGTATTGGACTTGTAACAACACCTATTGGGTCGGGGGCAACAACCCCAACGAACTCACGCCGGGTAATGAGCAGGTGAATTTTGCTTACCTGGACGACGGAGAGCCCGGCTACTCTGTGACGATCATCGGTCTGACGAGCAGTGTTGGCTACAAGGAATACGTCGTGCGGACTGTGGCGGCATCAGATAATGCCACGAACTTTAATACCGTGACCCTGACGGATGACTTAACCAGCACCACCCAGGAGCTCACCTACGGTCCAACCACTCCCGCCGTGGGCAGCACCACCGGCCGGGCGGCCCTCAGCAGCACCAGTTCCACGATGACCAGTGACTCGATCACCCTGACGTCAGCGCGAGTGCCCGATACGCAGACGCGTGGTTGTCTGGCGGGTTTCATGATCACCGATAAACCCGTGATTCTGACCCAACCCGTCGGGCCCGCTGGCCTGGTCTTCAACACCGAACCGATTCAATTAAACGCCGAAGCGTACGGCGTGCCGAATCTGGGGTATCAATGGCGTAAAGATGGCGCGCCCATCGCCAATGCGACCAGCCCGAGTTTCTCGATTGCCAGTTCCGCGGTGAGTGACTCGGGGGTTTACGACCTGGTGGTTACCAACGCCTATGGCACAGCAGTGAGCGTTCCGGTGACGATCACCGTCGTGACCGCCATCCAACCCACGGTTACGCAACAGCCTGGTTCACGGGCGGTGTACAGCGGTGGGGTGGCCAAGTTCTACGCTGAAGGCTACGGCGGCCAGCTCAGTTATCAGTGGAATAAGGATGGCTCGCCAATCAGTGGCGAAACGAGTCCCGTGTTGACCTTGACGGGGGTCAGCGCCACGGATGAAGCGGATTACACCGTCACCGTCAGTAATCCGGCTGGCTCGATCACCAGCGATGTCGCGCATCTGACGGTGTTATCTGCTCCGGCGGATGGTTATCTGGCAGCAGTGCTTGCGGATGGTCCCATTTCGCTCTGGCGGTTGGAAGAAAGCGCTGGTCCGATGGCCTATGACTCCTTGAACGGACGCGATGGCAATTATGTCGGCGGCGTGGGTTACGGGCAACCGGGCTTCACCTCAGGCGATCTGAGTGTCAACTTCCCGAATTCCGGTTGGGAAACAGAACCTCCTTCCACATATGTCGAAGTGCCTTATTCCGCAACGTTGAATCCTTCCGGCGCTTTCTCTATTGAGTTCTGGACCAAAATTTCCAGTGTGCCCAACGATCTTTTCAGCCCGTTGGCCGCATTGGATATGAACGCGGGTCGTTCGGGCTATCTGTTCTACCTGAATGGTGGATCGGGATGGCAATTCCGGATGGGCAACGCAGCGGGGGCCTATGTGGCCACCGTTGCCGGCGGCACTACGACCACGGATTGGCAGCACATTGTGGGGGTATATGACGGCGCGGGTAACGCCAGTCTCTATGTCAACGGCATCCAGTACGGCCCGGTGGCGTTGAGTGGCGCTTTCAACCCCAACGCGACCCAGCCGTTGCGCATTGGCGCGCCGACCGGGCTTGCCCGCCCGTGGAACGGTTTGGTGGACGAAGTGGCGTTCTACGACCATGCGCTCACGCCCGCACAGGTGATGAAGCACACTATGGCCGGCACACCGCTGCGCATCAGCATAGCTCCCGCAACTGACATCGTGGCCAACGCCGCTCCGGCGTCCGGGCCGGTGAACGGCCAGAACTTCGGGGCCACCTGGCTGGCATCCGATGCGGGGCGCCAGGGCGTGATGAACTTCGACGCAAACGAGGGAGACCAGATTGTCGTTCGGGGGTATCCGCAATTGAACTCCAGCTACGGGACGATCAGCTTCTGGGTGCGCCTCGATTCATTCCCCGGCACGGGTAATGAGTCGGCCATGGTCATGGATCGTCGGGACACTGGCGGTGGTGGCAGCGGCACCATCATTGGAATCAATGACGGACCTGATAATGCAGGTACGGTATTTTTCCAAGCCAATCCCACCGGCGCCAATCCGTTCTCTACTTGGACGACGATCAACGACGGCAATTGGCATCATGTCGCCGTCACCTATGGCCAAGCGGTCGGAGAACTGGTGACCATTTACATTGACGGCGCTATGGACGCGGTGCAGAACAACAATCTGGCTTGGTGGTGGCCCAGCGACATGAGCGTTCTGCTCGGCAAATCGCGGGACGGCTATTGGAAGAAGTTGCACGGCCGCCTGGACGATGTGCGGTTCTACAATCGCGTGCTGGACAACCAGGAGGTCGCGCAATTGGCGACCGATGCCGTGGTGGATGCGAACGCCCTGGTACTGCGGCTGAATTTCGATGCCGCGCCAGCTCCGGGCTACCGTCTGTCCACCTCGCCGATCGCCGGCACAATCCAGGGTGCGGCCACCGTTGATGGCAGCTATACGGATGTGGGGGCAAGTCCCTGTCTGCACATCTCCGGCGCGACGCAGTTCTTCCGCGCGCGCATTCCTTGAGGCGCCCTCGTCGCCCTGCGCGACCGGACCGAACATCCGGTCGCGCAGGCATCATCATCCAGTTTGCCTTGAGCTGGCTCCCGAATCCTGGCGGTGTGTGTCGCTGAACCCCTGCAGCCCGCTCCGACTGGCATTGATGCTTCAAGGAAAAGCTGTCATCTGAAAATACAAGCATTCGCCGCTTTGCAATTTGCGATTTCGCCCCGAAAATCGCGGTAAATGAGTCCCGGAAAGTTCAGTCGTCGCGAACGGAGCCTGCTTCCCGCTTCGGTGGCCTTTACGTTGATCGAGTTGCTGGTGGTGATTGCCATCATTGCCATTTTGGCGGCCATGTTGTTGCCGGCCCTGACGAAGGCAAAAGAGCGGGCCAAGCGGACTTCCTGCCTCAACAATCTCAAACAAGTCGGACTGGCAACGGTGATGTATTTGAACGACAACAACGACACTTTCCCCCCGAAACTGAATGGCACGATGTATGGCTGGCTGGGGCGCAGCGGTGCGTCGGGCGGATATTTTGATTTGAATGCGACGTTGCGGCCTTTGAATCAGTACCTGGGCCGTTTCCAAACCAATTCGGATGTGCCGCCCGCCTTGTGCCCCAGTGACCGCGGGATTGGCGGTAGCACGAACAACAGTTATTACACGTTCGGCTCGTCGTACAGCGCGAACGTTCACGGCGGCACCACCCCGCCGCAGGCGCAATTCACCATCACCATCGCGGGGACTTGGCAAAGCGTCAAAGCCAGTGCGATCAAGTCCCTGACGCGGATGGTGACGCTCGCCGAGAACGGCGCGTACTTTCCGGTTTGGAACGCGAATACCTCGGGCAGTTTTGTGTACGGCAGCCCGCCCAACCCGATTGAATTCCGCCATTCGCGGATCAACGATTACCATTTCAACGCGCAATTCGCTGACGGTCACGCCGCCTGGGTCGAGTTCAAAATGGGCATTTGGGCCAATAGCGATTATACCATGGACCGCCGCCAATGAAGGAAAACCGAGAAACTGACCTCGCCCCAATTTCAGTCTGAACTCCGAAAATTAAATACCATCAAACCAAACAACCTATGAAAACAATCAGTCGTTCCTTATCCACCCTGACGGCGTTGGGCTGTTTGGGGTTGGTTACATCCGCAGTGCAGGCCGCGGATATCGTGAAAAATAATAACTTGGACAACCTGGACTTGGGCAGCAGTTGGGTGGGTGGGATTGCTCCCGCGGCCACGGACGTAGCTGTGTTTGGCAACACCTACGCCACGACAGGCAAGTTGAACGTCGGCGCGGCCGTGCAATGGCAGGGATTGCGCGTCACTTCCCCCGGCGGCGCGGTACTGATCAATAACAGCGTTGCGGGAAACAACATCGGCATCGGCACCGGCGGCATTGACCTGTCAGGTGCGACGGCGGATCTCGTCATCTGGCGCTACGCGTTGAATGCCAGCCAGACATGGGACGTTGCGGCCGGGCGCACTTTTCGGATTGGTTCGCCGGACGCAACATTTTACCCGGCGGCCAATAACGGGAACGTCAATCGCGTCGGCGTTTTTGTGAACAATGCGCCAGGAGCCACCATCACTAAAAATGGCGCGGGTGTAGTCTTGCTGGATTTGGGGAACACCACGCTGGGCGATGTCAACTGGCGGGTCAACGCCGGGGTGCTGGCCAACGTCTGGCATCGGGAAAATGCCTTTGGCACCGGCACGATTGCCCTTGCGGGCGGCGGTCTGGCATCCGGCACCCCGGTCGCCGGTTCGGTTGGCAACTGGACATGGAACAACCCGATTGTGCTGGAGGCGGCAACCACTTCGTTCATCGACCACCAGAATGTTTCAGGGAGCGGACGCTGGTTGAAGCTGGAAAATCCGATCTCCGGGAGTGGAAACCTGGAACTGCGCAATACGGGCGTGGGATTCGACAATTTGAACAACGGTTTCATTCTGGCCGGGGACAACACCTTGAGCGGCACCCTGACCATTCTCCCCAGCAGCATCGTGCGGGTGGGCGGAAGCGCCCCGGGTGAAAATAATGCCAACGCGGGCATATTCGGCACTTTGGGGGATGCCACGGTGGTCAATAATGGTTGGCTGACTTTTGCTCGCACGGATTTCTATGAGACGACCAATAACATCTCGGGCAGCGGAGCGGTGCGCATCGGCAGCGAATCGCTCGTGGGTACTGACGGCCAAAATGTGACGGTGCATGGGCAGTGGACTTATACCGGAAATACCTTGATCAACCGGGGCACGTTGGCTCTGGCCGCCGGCAGCTCGTTGCCCAACACGGCGGAGATTTATCTCAACGCGCCCGATGGCGAAACGGCGGTGTTGGACGTTTCCGCCTTGGGCAGCTACACCTTGGACAGCGGACGGAAGTTGCTGGGGCGCGGCAACACCGGCATCAACCAGGTTTATGGCAACTTCATCGCGGCCAGCGGCAGCCAACTCGTGCCCGGCGGCAGCAATGCGGTCAACGCCCTGAGCTTTGTCAACGACCTCACCCTGAGCGGCGGCGGTACGATCCAGGTGGACATTCGGGATGGGATTACGGACAGCATTCAGGTTTTCGGGAACTTGTCGGCTGCCGGAGTGACCACGATAGAATTTGTTTCCTCTGGCCCGTTAAATACCGGTGAGTATCCGTTGGTGCAGGTCAGCGGCAACTTTGCCGGGAATATCGGCAATTTCACGTTCACCGGTTTGATCTCACAGGGCACGCGACAGACTTTCAGTCTGGCCTACAACACCGCGAATAATCCGAACAGTCTGGTATTGGTCGTGGGCGGGGCGCCGCCCGCGAATCTCACTTGGGTGGGTGACGGCAGCGCCAATGTCTGGGATCAGGGGGGAGCGGCCAATTGGACGGACGGAGTGGGGCCGGAGAAATTTTTCATTGGCGACTCCGTGACCTTCGACGATTCCGGTTCGATGACACCCGCGGTGAATTTGGTCGGGACATTGCAACCAGCCAACGTGACCGTCAGCGCCAGTGGCGATTACACCTTCAGCGGCACGGGAGAAATCCAGGGCGGCGCCACTTTGACGCAAAATGGGCCGGGCACTCTGACGCTGGCAAACAACAACAATTACACCGGTGCCACCACGGTGAACGGCGGAACATTGGCGGTCACCGGCACCAGCACTTTGGCTACGTTGAACAATGTAGTGGGCAGCACCGTGACGGCGAACGGCACGCTAAACTACACGAACGGTTCGTTGCTGGGTGCGTTGACCGGGACGGGCACGCTGACGCGCTATGGCCAATCCGATACGGTCTTTGGCCAGTTCACGCAGCCGGACGGTCTGGCGTTCAACGGCGCGTTGCGCCTGCGGGGCAGCACGGCGAGTCTGACTCCGGGCAATTTGCAACCGGCCACCGGCCGTTTTTGGCTGCATGATCCCAACGGTTCGCAACTCACCGGCACCCGGTTCAACCTCGACACCGGCAGCAGCGCCACCAACGCCCAGGACGTGATCATCGGTGATTGGGACGGGACTTCGGGAAATCGGCTGCTGACCCTGGCTTCTCTGACCGGTTATGGTTCGTTGCGCAGCGATGCCGGCAACGAAGGCGTGCGCCACATTGTCGTTAATCAGGCCGGGAACACGACCTTCAATGGCATGGTGTTGGCGCACGGCAGCACGCACAATCCACCTATTCTGCGCAGCGTGCTCTTCGAGAAGCAGGGAGTGGGCACGTTGACAATGGCCAATGTGCTCGGACGCCAAACCCAGGCGGCCGGAGGATCGCCAGCCACCCTGGCGCTGCTGGTGGCCGGCGGCAAACTGGTGCTGCAAGCGACCAATACCATTGAAGGCCCAATCACCATTGGCGGCGGCGCAACGCTGGAGGTGGACGGCGCAGGATTGCTGGGCAACGGCATCACCGCCATCACCAATGACGGCGCGTTGATTTGGAGCAGTTCCGCCGGTCAAATCGTCACCGGCAACGTCTCGGGACCCGGCAGCGTCACCAAGGATGGCGCCGGTGAGTTGGCGCTTGCGGGCGTGGATTCCTACACCGGCAATACCTTGGTCAATGCCGGTACGCTCGCCGTTACCACGGCACGAACCGGCGTCGGCAATTTCACGGTGGCGGCCGGGGCGACACTGGCGGTGGCGAATCTGGAGAACGCAGCGTCAGCCCAAATGAACACGCTTACCTTGGGTGGCAGCGGTGCGGCGACGTTGGAGATTCGCCACTTGGCGAGCCAAACGGTGCCGGTGATCAACGCCGCCGGCGGCTTGGTCGCAAACGGCGCAAACACAATCAAGATTGCGGATGCGGACGGGCTGGTTGCCACCGGTGTGTATCCGTTGGTGGCTTACAGTTCATTCACAGGCAATCTGCCCACGCTGGCTGCCCTACCGGCGGGCGTGACGGCCACTTTGCTCGACGATACCGCCAACCAACGAATTGTGTTGAATGTGACTGGTGTGCCGTCCGTGGTTGATCCGAATCCCACCAACATCACCGTCTCAGTTTCCGGTAACAGCCTGGTATTGAGCTGGCCAGCCAGCCACCTTGGCTGGACGTTGCAAGCCCAAACCAACTCGTTATCGGTGGGATTGAATCCGGATCCGAATGCATGGTCTGACGTGCCGGGCTCGACTGCCGTCAATCAGTGGACAATCACTGTGGACCCGGCCAATCCGACTGTTTTCTACCGGTTGCGCCTCCAGCCGTAATGCCGCCGCATCGGTAAAGCCGAGGACTGGTGCCCCGCAGCGCTTTGTGCGCTGCGGGGGCTACGGCCCGAGGCCGGGTGCAAGTTGTAATAAAAAATGACAGGTGCATGATGATTGTCAGAAACGGATCAGGCCTTTACCGTTACTACAAATTCGAACCCAAAGACTGTAGCCATCCATGAAAATAAAAACGACGATTCGCGCGCTCGCCATTTCGAGCATTGTTCCCATGCTGTTGGCCACCGCGTTAGCCGATACGATCAACAATAATTGGTCGGGCGTTGCGGGTGACAAAGGCAACATGACCGGCCTGGCATTTCAGGCAGACGCCGGCAACTATCCGAACAGCATTGATCCTCTCGGTTCATTGACGCCGACGATTGAGCTGACCCGGTTAACCCTTTTCCGTCCCAACGACGCCACCACGCCTTCCTTTGGTACCGGAGCACGACAAGTGGCCGATGCGGACACCCCGGTATATCTGGACGTGTACACCACCATGACGGGTAACACGTTTTCCGGCTACCTCGGCTCGTCCAGTTCTTCGGTCACCTGGTCCAGCACCTCGCCGGACCAAGCCTATTCGTTTGATTTCAGCGGCTTGGTGCTGTCGAGTTCGGCGAAATACTGGTTTGTGTTTTCCCAGGATAATGTGGAGGGCAACGACGCGAACTTCCGGCTGAAGCTCAATACGTCTGGAAACGATGCCACGCCGGGCGAGGGCAAAGGGTATCTCGTGAATGACACCATTCAATCGCTGACCCAGGCCGGCGTGGCGCAGGATTGGGGCTTCGCGTTCACTGCGGAATTTACGCCCGTCCCCGAGCCCACCAGTGCGACTTTGCTCGGATTGGCCTTGGCCGGGTTATTGGCCTGGCGGCGCCGCTGATTGCTGCCGTCGGCGGGTTGAGCCGGCATTGGTTGTTTTGCCGACACGCGCGGTTTTTGCCGCGCGTGCTGTGTGTACCCCGTCGGTGATGATGCGTATTGTCCATTGCGCCACCAGTCGGGCGGAATGGACTTAATGCTGCTGCGGTGCAGCTTCCGGTTGTCCTTGCGCCGCGAACTGCCCACACTGCCGCGCCAGTGAATTCATCAGTCAGTCCTGGAAAGGTTGCCTGGTTTGTTGTCGCGTTGCTCGTTCCCGTCGCGCTCCTGAATTATCTCGACCGCCAAATGCTGGCCACCATGAAGGCTTCGATGGTGGCGGATATTCCGACCATCGCTAATCGGGCGGATTGGGGGCTTGTACTCGGGTTCTTCAAATGGACCTACGCCATTCTGAGTCCGTTTGGCGGGTACGTGGCCGATCGCATCGGACGGCATCGGGTCATCAGCGCCAGTTTGTTGATCTGGTCCGCAGTGACTTGGTGGACGGGTCACACCACGACGTTTCATGAATTGGTGGTTACGCGGGCGTTGATGGGAATCAGTGAGGCGTTCTACATGCCGGCGTCGCTGGCGTTCATTGCCGATTACCATCCGGGACTGACGCGGTCACGCGCCATCGGTGCATCAAACCGGAATTTACGTGGGCCAGATTCCGGGCGGTTTTGCCGGCTACGTCGCGGATTCACCGAACACGGCTGGCGCTGGGCGTTTACGACCTGTGGATTGATCAGAATGATCTATGCGATGCCGCTGATGGCGTTGTTGTCGGTGCTGGTGGTGCTGGTGATTCGACCGCAAGGCGATGACAAGCCGACCGCTTGACGTCAGGTGCGATTCATTGCGGTGAGCCAAGCGGGCGCTCGACTGCGATCGCGGTTCAATGGGCTGCCGCTTGCACCGGAGCAATCAGGTTCAACGATTTGACTTGGTGCAGCAGGCGCGAGCGTTGTTCGGCAGTTAAATTACGCAACGGCGCACGCACCGGTCCGCAATCCACCCCCTTCAAACTCATCAACGCTTTGCCGCTGGGGAGTACGCCAAAAACGACCAGCACCTCCACCAGTTTCACGGATTTCAGTTGCAACGCGCGCGCGGTGTCGAGCTGACCGGCGCGGAATGCCTTGATCATCTCGTAATACATCGGCGCGCAATAGTTGTACGTGCTGCCCACCGCCCCGGTCACGCCGAGCGCCAACGCGCCAAGCAGCATTTCGTCGCAACCAAACAGAATGTTGAAGCGGCCGCCCTCGAAGTCGAGGCACTCCTGCAGTGCCATGAGGTCCGTGCTGCTGAATTTGATTCCGACCAGGTTGGGAATGCGGCCCTCGGCCTGACGCAGGAATTCCAGCATGGAGAGGTTCACTCCGGTCAACGGCGGGATGTGGTAAAAGTAAAATGGCAACGACGCGCACTCTTTGGCAACTGGCACGCAAAAATCGAGCAGCTCCGCAACGGTGGCCGGCTTGTAGTAGCTGGGCGCGATCACACTGACCGCGTCGGCCTGAATGCGCTGGGCGTGGGCGGCCAGTTGCTTGGCTTCCTCCAGACTGTTGTGACCAACGTGAACGACCAGTTGCAGCGCGGTGTTTTTGAGGGCGTCCCGCCAAGCCTGGGCGATTTGTTGCCGCTCCTGGGTGCTCAACGAGAGCCCTTCCCCGGTGCTGCCGCAGATGAAAGCGCCTGTAACGCCGTCGGCGACGAGGCGGGCGGCTTGCAATTCGATCGCGGATAAATTGATGCGACCGTCAGCGTGCATGGCGGTGAACGGTGCCGCCACTAGTCCGCTCAACCCGTTTGGATGGTTCTTCATGGGCGGTCAACTTAATACCGGCCGCTGGCGATTAGGAGGAAATTATCTTGTCATTTTTACGGACAGGTAACAGACTGCTGGCGCAGCCGTCGGACGCAGTGTGGTTATGGAACAATTGCCCAAACGCACCTCGTTGGTCGCCCAAACCCTGGCGATTTTGCGGGAAGCCATCATGACGGGACAATGGCTGGAGAAATTGCCGGGCGAACAGGAATTGTGCCAACGCTTTCAAGTTAGTCGCATCACCATTCGCGCGGCTTTGCACCAATTGCAGCGCGAAGGTTGGGTGACTGCCGGCCAGGGACGGCGCCGTTCCGTTACCCAACAAGTCGCGAATCGTCAGACCGCGCCAGCCGATCGCCGGGTCGTTTTGTTGTCGCCGTTGGCCCTGCAAAGTCTGCCTGCGGCGACGTTGCTCTGGGTGGACGCGCTGCGCGCCAACCTGACGGCCGTCGGCTATCAGCTTGAATTCCTGGCCAGCGCCAGTTGCTATGCGGCGCGTCCGCTGCACGCACTGACCACGCTGATGCAAAAGCGGCAGCCGGCCGCTTGGGTGCTTTACCTCTCCACCGCCGCGTTGCAGCAGTGGTTTTCCGACCGCAATCTGCCTTGCGTCATCAGTGGCTCGATGCATTCGGGGGTGCATTTGGCGTCGGTGGACATTGATTACGCAGCCACCTGCCAGCATGCGGTGGGCCGTTTTGCGGCCAAGGGACATCGTCGCGTGGCGCTCTTGTTGCCGCGCAGCGAGCAATCCGGGGACATGGAAAGCCGCCGCGGTTTCAGTGCGGCCGGCGCGCAGTCGCCGTCGTGTGAAACCTTGGTAGTTTCGCACGATGGCACGGTGCCGTCCATCTGCCGCACTTTGACTCAATTGGTGCAAGGCCTCCGCTCGGTGACGGGCATTTTAGTGGCCAAACCAGCGCATGTCGTCACTGCCGTCACTCATCTGCTGCGGAACAACATCAAAATCCCCGAGGCGTTGAGCTTGATCTCCCGCGACGACGATCCGCTGTTGGAATACCTCGTGCCTTCAATTGCGCGCTATCATGTGGATGCCCAGTTGTTTGCCCGTAAAATTTCGCGTTTGGTGGTGGATTTGATTCAAGGCGGCGTCACGCGGCGGCAGGAGGTTCGGTTGTTGCCAGCATTCTTTCCGGGCGAAACCTTGTCGGCAGCGCCCCTGTTACAACAAAAGACAAGTTGAATCCACTGGAGCGTGGGTGGAATTCGATTACGCTGGCAACCAGTCAAATGATCACCGTCAGCCACAACACTCTTTCTGCCGATTCTCAAGCCGCAGAGACCAGGATCAGCCCCGCTGCAAATTCACCCACGCTTTGCCCAAAAACCTCCGAGACAAAGTCGGGCGGCAATCTTGGTGTGGTCAGTAGCCCGGTCCGTCCGCCCCAAGTGGGGCGCGGCCATGAGCGACGACCGACCTTGCCATTTTCCAAGGACAACGTGGCGCGCTGGCTGCAACTCTCTTTCTTGGGCATGGTTTGTCTGGCGGCCTCCGCTTCCGCACAAACTTTGCGGCTGTTCGTACTCACCGGCGAGGCGAACAGCCTCGGCACCCCGACCACCAACACCGAAGTGAGCATGGTGTTGCCGCGGGTGGGTTCTCAACCACCCGAGCACAACTTGAATGTACCGTTTTTTTACGACAACACTGCCGATGGAACACCGGTGGGCGATGCGGCGCTCGGTGATTCGGGTGGGGCGTGGACCAACATCTGTTTGCAAAAGGGTGGTTATTACGCCTACAGCGCCGACCACTGGGGACCAGAAGTGGGTTTCGCCCGGTTGCTTTGGGACGTGGGCTATCGTGATTTCGGTATTGTGAAGTCGAGCCGCGGTGATGGCGGCAATTCCTTTTGGAATAAAACCAATGCCGACCATCACATGTACGACAAGGTGGTCAGCACGGTTAACAGCGCCGTGCTCGCTTTGCCATCCGGGTACTCCGATTACCAAATTGTGGGTCTCCTCTATTTGCAGGGCGAGAGCAATGACAGCGTTGAAGCGGCCGCAGCGGATACCCGGTTCGCCACACTGCTGGCCAATTTGCAAAGCGACCTTCCGAAGGCGCGCGGCATGAAGGCCGTCCTTGGCGAGATCGCCGCCGACACCGCCGGCAACCGCCTGCTTACAACTCAAAAACAACAGGCGCTGGCCGCCAACCGCACTGACATCGGCTTTGCCTCGTCCACGGGACTCACCGTGCAAAACGTGGACGGGCAGGGGATCCACTACAACGCGGATTCGCTCATCATCATGGGCGAGCGCATGGCGGGCGAGGCCATCCGATTGGGAATCCTGCCGGAAACCGTGTTGCCGCAGCCGGCCAGTCTTTACGCTTGGTATCGAGGGGATCACGGCGTGATTCCGGCGGCGCAGGCGACCGTCGCGCGTTGGGTCAATCTCTTCAGCGGCGCACCAGCCCGCGACCTAGCGCAAATCGTCGGCACCCCGACGTTGACGAATTCGTACTTCCTCACCGCCACCCAGCGGAATTTTGTGCGGTTCGATGGCGCGACCCAGGCAACTTGGGCCACGGCCGGCAACTTTGGCGCGATCAATTCCGCGCGAACCTTGCTGTTTGCCACGCGGGTGACCGGAACGAGTGACGGTTTTCTGTTCGACGGCTCGACCGGTACCGGCATGTCCCGCGCCCAAGTGCGCACTAACACCTGGCAGGTGGGCGTGCAAGCCGGTCCGGCGGCGCAGGGACCGAATGCCGACACTCCCACTGCGCCGCGCGAGATCGGCGTCTGGCAGTTCCATGAATTCGGTTTCACTCCCACCAACTCCGGCACCCAGGTGCGTCACTGGATCAACGGCACCAACGTGGCTGATTTTTTTGATCCCCAACCCAACGGGCTTGGCGGGTTCATCGTCGCGGCCAACGTGCAGGCGCAGCGTTTTCTGAACGTGGACATCGGGGAAATCCTGGTTTATTCGGGCGAGTTGACCCCGACTGCGCGCAGCAATGCGCTGGCCTACCTGGCGGGGAACTGGGCGAGCAGTGAAGTGTTGACGCCGCCGGAGCCTCCCGATCTGCCGCCCTTCATTCCGGTCTTTCAAGGCGGAGTGGACGGTTACACCTGCTTCCGCATCCCGGCGTTGTTGACCACCCACAAAGGCACCGTCATCGCCATGAGCGACGGGCGCATCGGCAATTGCGGGGACATTCCCACGCCGTTGGATCTCGTGATCAAGCGCAGCTTCGATAACGGCCGGACTTGGGGGCCGTTGCAGGTGGTGACCGACTACGGTAGCAATCCCAACGACAAGGACACTTATCCGTTCTACGGTCAGACAAACATTGCGCGCGTCTCGGCCGGCGATGCGGCGCTGTTGTTGGATGAAACGAACGGCCGCATTTGGACGCTTTACGACAATGGCGGAGTGATCGGCGGCGCGCGTAAAATCAAACTGGAAATGAAATACAGCGACGACGACGGGGCCACCTGGTCGCCGCGCATCGACGTCGAAGCGCAGAATCCCGGCATTCGCACCAGCACCAGGGAATTTCTTGCCGGTCCGGGCAACGGCATTCAGATCCATGACGGTCCGTACGCCGGACGACTGGTGTTTCCGGTGTATGCGTATAACAATCCGTCCGCGTCAATGGTGATTTACAGCGATGATCATGGCGCGACCTGGCAACGCAGCGCGAATTCCATCACCAACGGCGGCGAGATTCAAGTCGCCGAACTGCCGGGGGGCGAGCTGATTGCCGCCTGTCGCAACAATGGTTTTCCGTGGAGCGGCGTCCGCACGTTCAGTCGCAGCACCAACGGCGGCGTGACTTGGGGGCCGCCCTATACCGAGACGGTGAATCCACCGACCATTCCCGATCCGCAGTGCCAGGGCAACATTTACACGCTGACCACCACCAACAACAGCAACACCAACCGCATTCTGTTCGCGAACGCGTCGCATCCGACCGCGCGGGTGAACATGACGCTGCGATTGAGCTACGACAACGCCGTCAGTTGGCCGGTGAGCAATCAGGTTTATGCCGGGGGCTCGGCCTATTCCTCCGTCAGTAAACTGGCCACGGGTGAGGTGGGACTGCTCTTCGAGAAGGATCCTTATGGCAACCTGGATTTCACCTGGCGTTCGATCGCGCAAATCACCGACGGCGCGGATTCCTTGCCAGCCTACGATGTTTGGAAAGCCGGACAGTTTTCACCGGAACAACTCATGGATCCCGGCATCTCCGGACCGAACGCCGATCCCGACGGTG
This sequence comes from Verrucomicrobia bacterium ADurb.Bin118, assembly GCA_002070715.1. Taxonomy (GTDB): domain Bacteria; phylum Verrucomicrobiota; class Verrucomicrobiia; order Limisphaerales; family MWDV01; genus MWDV01. The sequence goes on along the minus strand of MWDV01000432.1, from coordinate 3,874 downwards.
ATGGCTTTACCAACCAGGAGGAGTTCACCGCCGGCACCAATCCGCTCAGCGCGGCGAGCCGGTTGCAGTTGCGGATTGTGCCAACTGCCACCAACGCGCTGTTGAATTTTGACGCGGTTTCCAATAAATCCTACACCATCAAGCAACGCGCGGATTTTGATTCCGGCACGTGGTCGCGCTGGCAGGACTTTGCCGCGCTGACTTCCAACACGTCCGTGGCGTTCCCCGCGCCAACCACAAACACCACCGGTTTTTTTCGCCTGGTGACCCCGTGCCTACCGTGAAAGAGTGATGAGGCAAACCCGGCTCATGATAACCACCGTGGCAACCCTGACGGCGGCTCGCGCGTGGGCGGGAATCGGAGCGGATGATCTGCGTTGGTCGCAATTGCCGCCGTTGCCAGACCCGGTTGGTGTCGCGGGCGCATTTGCCGGAGTGAGCGACGGAAAACTGTTCGTGGCTGGTGGTGCAAACTTCCCCGACAAAATGCCGTGGCAAGGCGGCCAAAAGATCTGGCTCGACACGGTGTATGCGCTCGACCAAACCAATTCTCATTGGCGGGTCGTGGGCAAGTTGCCTCGACCCCTCGCTTACGGCGTTTCCTTGACGACGAAACATGGAGTGTTGTGCATCGGGGGCAGTGATGCGATGCGGCACTATGCGGACACGTTTCTGCTGACTGAAACGAACGGTAAGATTGTCATCCGCTCGCTGCCGTCGTTGCCCGTGCCGCTGGCGAATGCCGCCGGCGCGTTGGTCGGGCAGGTGGCTTACGTGGCTGGTGGAGCTGAAACGCCCGGTGAACAAGCGGCCTTAAATCGCGTCTTTGCGTTGGACCTGGCTGCTTCCAAACCCGAGTGGCGAGAACTTCCACCTTGCCCCGGCGAGGCGCGAATCCTCGCCGCGGCTGGCGCAACCGCGGACGCTTTTTACCTGCTGGGCGGCGCGGCTTTGCGATTGCAGGGCGATCAGGTGAAACGGGTTTATCTGCGCGACGCGTGGAAGTATTTGCCCGCGGCCGGAAAGTGGGAGCGTCTGGCGGATTTACCGTGGCCATCAGTGGCCGCGCCTTCGCCCGCGCCGATTGTGGATTCCACCTTGTTGCTCCTCGGCGGCGATGACGGTTCACTGACGGGCTTCCAACCACCGGAACGACATCCGGGATTTCCGCGCGTGGCGCAAGCGTTGGATTTGCGCAGCGGTACTTGGTTGCAATGGGACGGTTTACCGATGGCGCGCGCCACACTTCCGGCAACGGAATGGCGCGGACTTTTTGTGTTGCCGAGCGGCGAGGTCCGTCCGGGCGTGCGTTCACCGGAAGTTTGGACAGTACGATGGGCCGCACCGCGTTGAGTTCGCGCCAACCAAGGAGCACCAACGTCACCGTCGCATTTCATTTTGACTGTGATCCGGATTTTGCGCAGGAATGGTTTGTCGCGTCGGCGCTGGCGAGTCGCCCGGCGCGTTGTCACTGATCTTGGCTGATGAAACCTCTGCTGCTGCACGCTCCACAACAACTCGCGGAAACCTATCGTTCCACGCTGCTGAATGACGTCGTACCGTTCTGGCTGCGGCACGGGATGGATCGGGAGTTCGGTGGCGTCCTGACCTGCCTGGATCGTGACGGCACGGTGATTGACACGGATAAATCCGTCTGGTTTCAGGGGCGCGCCGGTTGGGTTTTTGCCACGCTCTATAACACGGTCGAAAAACGACCGGAATGGCTGGAGGCGGCGCGTTCGTGTCGGGATTTTTCACGGCGGCACTGTTTTGCACCGGATGGCAAAATGTATTTTGCCGTGACGCGCGAAGGGCAGCCCTTGCGGATGCGTCGTTATGTCTTCAGCGAAAGTTTCGCCGCCATCGCCAATGCGGCTTACGCCCGTGCCACCGTCGAAGCTCAAGCCGCCGAGGATGCGGTAAAAGCTTTCGCAACCTATCTGCGATATTCCTTCACTCCCGGTGTGATGACGCCAAAGTTTGAACCAACCCGCCCGCAACAGGGAATTGGGAGTCACATGATCGGGCTGGCCACCGCGCAGGAAATTCGCGCGCATTTGGGGGACGTGAAGGTTTCCGGGCGCGCCTGCACGGAATGGATTGATTTTAATCTGTCCGCGATCGAAAGAGATTTCGTGAAACCGGAACACCAGGTGTTGATGGAAACCGTCGGAGCGCGCGGCGAGATACTGGATCATCACGACGGGCGCACGTTGAATCCCGGTCACGCGATCGAATGTGCCTGGTTCATCATGCACGAAGGCAAACTGCGGGACGATGCGCGCCTCCGCCGGCTCGGCTGTCAAATCCTGGATTGGATGTGGGCGCGCGGCTGGGATGAGGAATACGGCGGGCTGTTTTATTTCCGGGATTTGCGGGGCTTGCCGGTGCAGGAATACTGGCACGACATGAAGTTCTGGTGGCCGCACAACGAAGCCATCATTGCCACGATGCTGGCGTATCAAATCACGCGCGATGCGAAATACGCCCACTGGCATCAGCAGGTGCATGACTGGAGTTTCCAGCATTTTGCCGATCCGGAGTTTGGCGAGTGGTATGGCTACCTTCATCGCGACGGCCGGCTCTCCTCGCGCGCTAAGGGCACCATGTACAAGGGGCCGTTTCACTTGCCGCGCATGTTGTGGTATGGCGCGCGGCTGGCCGCGGAACTGGCCGCGACCTGACATCGGCGTGACTCCACCCGGCGGATTGGTTTACGTGGGGGTGGTGGTGGGCGATACCCTGCAACAAATCCACGCTGCGGAACAGCAGCGGATCGTGGAGGCCGCCCGGAACTACTTCGCGCGTATCGGCCCGGTCACGCTCTCCCCCGAACAATATCTGGGCATCGGTTTGAGCCCGACCGACGAAAAAGCGCTGCACACGTTGTTCGCCATCAAAACCCGCTCATTCAGGAGTATGGCGTCGTCACGCTGGCCACCCATCCCGGCACCTCACCGGAGTAGAACCCGCCCCTGACCGCCTGAAGGCGGGACTACGAACTTGAGCTCGCTTGTAGTTCCGGCTTTAGCCGGTTTGAAACTGTCCCCGCGCGAAAAGGTTCTGGGGTGAGGATGGAAGGATGGCGGAGGCATCCCTCCATTTTCTGCATCCCGGTGGCGGTTCCGATTCCTCGCTTAACCGGGGATGCGTCAGTGAGATCAGGCGCGATCCTATTTCCCGCCCGTGTTGGTTTGGGGCCTATCTCTCCCGGATTTCCCAGCCTCTAAACCCAGCCCGGCGACCCCTCCGGAACGGCTCCGGCCAGCGTTCGGCCAGGGGGCTCATCCAGCAGCTGCCCGTTTCGCTCAATCGCCGTCCGGCCAGCCTCAGACAGCCGGGGCCACGGCACCCTTCAGCGTTGCACCACCGCCCGGGCCGTAGCGGACGAAGCGGAGGCGGTCAATATCCGCCCCGCATTGCGATAATCCGCGGGCGGTTGGCGCCATACCGGCGTTACGCTGGCGCGGGCGGCTCCTGCGCAGCCGCGTCCTGTGCGCGCTTCCACTGCTGTAAACGTAACCGATACTGAACGTCGGGTTCCGCAATCCGCCGGAAGTGTTCCAGCACGGCCGCCCGCATCCCAAAACTACCCAGGCCGAGCCGGTCATCATCGGTTTGCGGGCGCGCCGTCTCCGGCTTGGGCCGCAGCATCAAGGCCTGGCCCTGACGAAGTCCCGGTGAGTCCTTGCGGTTGAGATGGCCCGCCCGGGCCAGCATCCGGGCGTTGGCCGCGATGGTCTTCTCCATGTCGGCCAACAGGGTGTCGGGGGATTCGGTGGCGTCCTCCATCGGAATGAGACCCGCGAGGCGGGCGACTTCCTGCCAGCCGTAATCCCGGCCGACCCGCATCAGCGTTCGTTCCAGATCATCG
>MWDV01000431.1 GCA_002070715.1 Verrucomicrobia bacterium ADurb.Bin118 | reverse complement strand
TCAAACTGATCGCGCCCGTCACGGCGCTGAACACAAACAGGAGCGCGAATTGCCACGCCTGCGGATGCCCGGCCAGCACGGCGGCCGCGACCAGAAAGGTGACGAAACTGGCCACGTTCTGCACGGCGGCTTCCCGGGCCAGATACCGCCCGCGCAATTCGCCGGGGACCAGCGCGGTGATCCACGGCAACCAGGCGCAACTGGAAATGCCGCGCGACAGGTTGAAACCAAACAGCAGCACCAGCAGCAACGCCAGCCGGTTGGACACGTCCAGCACCCGCTCGGTCAACGGCACCAGCGCCATGGCGAAGATAAACCCCACGCGTGTGCTCCAGCCTGCCAGCACGAACCGGCGGTAGCCGATGCGGTTGATGTGACTGGCGGCGGGGATCTGAAAGATCACGAGCAGCGGCATCATGCCGGCGATGATGCCCAGCACCGTCGCGCTGGCGTCGAGCGACTTCGCGTAGAGAATCATCGGGCTGGCCAGGACGATCTGGTACGACAACGCATTGAACGCCGAGAATAGATAGGCGTTGTGCAGACCCGGCGGAAACCGGGCGGGCGGATGGTCGGGGGCCACGGCGTGGGGCGGCATGGATTGCGGGGTCAGCGAACCATTGACAAAAACGATCGCCGCACCGGTCAAACCGGCACGGCGATGCGTTCCCAATCAGCCGGCGGGGTTGGTGGGATCACGCACCCATGCCGTCCTCAAACGAGCCGGTGGCGCCCGGCCAGGTCAGATGATCCCGCACGTACGCAATGCCGTTCGCGCTGGTCCAGTCGAGGTCCTTGTGCGCGCTCTCGGCTTCCACGACCAGCGGCGCGGTCGAACGGCGCATCACCTTGCAATAACGGGTCGGGTAGCCAATGTGAATGAGCAGTTCCGCATACCGCTGCATGTTGATGTCGCCGGAGGGCAGGTCCACAAATTGCATGCCGCGTTTGCCCCAGGCGGGTTCCATCATGCGCAGCGCCAGCCCCGGACGGACGACGAAGTTTTTGATGTGCGCGGCATACACGCGCGGACCGACCTTGAGGAAACGGGTTTCCCAGCTTTCCCCCTCCCAGCAATGAGACGGATCGGCGTTCACCGCCAGGCATTTGTCGCCGCCGCAAATCTCGACCAGCAGATTGAAATCATCCGCGCACATCGCGCCCGTGCCGGGATGGATTTCGTGGCAGAGATAAAGGCCGCGGGCATTGGCTTCCTTGCGGAGCCGGGCGGTCTTTTTGACAAAGCGTTCCTTGCCTTCCTTGATGAAGTCGTAATCCCCGCCGGCCCAGAAGCCCCACGGATATCCGCTGGCCACCTCCCACCCGAAGGCCGTGCCCCAGAACATCGGCAACACTTTCACGCCGAGTTCCGCCGCCAGATCAAACAGCTTGAGGAGATAATTCTCCGCCCATTTTTCAATCTCGGCGGGCGATTTTTTGGCCACTTCCGGCGGGATGAAGGGCCGGATGGTCGGGCTGCCGGTCCACGCCGTGGTTTGCACCCAGAACGGGCAATGACAGGAAATGCCGTCGAGCGTCAGTTCCGCCCCGGCAAAGGCCTCGCGGATTTCCTTGGCGCTCTTGAAGAGCTTGCCGCCTTGCAGCATGTAGTTCGAGGGCTGCGCCCCGGCGGCGCCCGACCGCTTCGCGTAGGCGAGAAACTCCGTCAGGCTTTTGGCGCCGTGTTGCGCCCCTTCGATGCTGGAATGGAAGATTTGTTGTGCCATAATCGTGGTGTGTGTTTGTTGATTGCCGTTACCTAACGCTGTTGAGGAAACCGCCTGCCGCCCGGAAAAGCAATCCGAATTCTTGCCGCAACGCTTTTTCAATCAGCATCCGCGCGCGCCTCGGAAGGGAACGATGATTTCCCCGCCCACAAACGCCTGCCGTTCGCCCGGCTTCGGCTTCAATTCCTTCCGCCGGCTCGATCCGATCCGCTCCCGAGGCGGCTTTTTTCGCGGGGACGGGATTACATTTCGACATTGCATTTTATCCGCCCGCCCGGCATGTTAGGCCGTGGTTCGGGGCGTAGCGTAGCCCGGCTAGCGCGCTTGTTTCGGGTACAAGAGGTCGTGAGTTCAAATCTCACCGCCCCGACCATTTCTTTCTGCGGCCTTCTCTGATTGAGGAAAAGTGCCTTTGCCGTCGCTGGCCGCTTCCGACGCCGGCTCGTCATTTTTATCAGTCCACCAGTTCCAATTCCGCCACCACCGGATTGTGGTCCGAGGCTAGGGTGGCATCCCGCAGCACCCGGGCGCCCCGCACGCGGAATTCCGGGGAGACGAAGATGTAATCAATCGCCTCTTGGGGTTGCAGTCCCCCGGGATAACTCTTTCGCGCCTCGCGTGCGACGCCGGCCACCGTCAGCGCGTCTTGAAACAACCCCAGCAATTCGCGCAGGACCGGCTCGTCGGGGCCGGCATTGAAATCGCCCAGCAGAATTTTCGGTCCCGGAAGGCGTGCGGCGGTGGCGACGATTTCCCGCACCTGCCGTTCCCGCTGGTCGGAGGTCAGCCCCAGATGCGTGACCAGCACGTGAATCTGGCGGCCGCCGATTTTCACCGGCGCCACCAGCAACACCCGTTGTTCACTGTAATAATCCGGGTATTCGGGATGGCTCTGGCGGTAGTCGGGTTTGTAAAGGGGTACGCGTTGGGTGGGCAGGATCGGCGCGCGGGTCAACAGGGCCACGCCGTAATGTTCATCCGTCGGGCCGCCGGTGAAGACGGTATAGGCCGGGGCAAAGGCGACGTTCATCCCCAGCCGGTCCGCCATCCAGGCGGGTTGGTTCATGCCGCCGGAGCGCCGGCGAAACTGATCCACCTCCTGCAAACCCACGATCGCGGGCGCGTATTCCTCAATCAGCCGGGCCACCGGTTCGAGCGTGATGCGTTGCGGGTCCGTATGCCATTCGCCCCCGCCGATGCCGATGCGAATGTTGTAGGTCATCACCTTGAGGGGGAGCGGGTCGCGGGCAGTCCGCGAGGCGCAACTTACGAGGAATAAGCCTGGCAGCAGGGCCACCAAGCCGGCGCACAACAGAGGGAAGCGGGTTCGATTCATGCGTTTCATGGCCAACAGCCCCGGCACGGTCGGAAGATTCGCTCTTTGATTCAAGTCTTTTCCCACCGCCATTTTCTGCTCCGCAAATCAATGTTGCCTTGGCCGCCTGAGGCCAATCTACTCAAACGGTGGCCGATTTGCCTTGGCCCGCGGAGCGCGGCGTTGACGCCGCTTCAATGTCTGCAGGCAAAATCACGCGGGAGCAGGTTCAAGCCCGCGCTCCCGTCACGGCCACAGTTTTAGTTAAACCGCTATCGGAGCAAACCAATGTCACGCCCAGCCGGGAACATCAAAAGCAAAGGGCGCGCTGAACGCGCGCCCCGCTGTTGACAAATTTTACCGGCCGTTGCGGCTTACGCCCGCCGCCGCAGCCAGAGAGCCAAACCGCCCAAAGCGAGCAGACTGAGCGAGCCCGGCTCCGGAATCACCGTAAAGCTCCACTGCGATCCGTCCCACTCGGTGGTGGCTTCGGTATACCCTCCGGGCGAGAAGAACCGGGCATACTCGATGTTGTTATCCACCACCACCATGTTCCCTGCGGCGTCAAAGGCCAAATCCCGCCCCCGGTTGCCGGCTTTGAATTCTTCGAGAAAGGCCCCGGTTTCCATGTCGAAGATGCGGACCATGCCGTTGTCAAAAGCCGCGTAAGCCACAATCCCGGCATTTTCGTTGATATCAATGCCGTCGGGGCTGCCGGCGTAAATCATATTGGCCTCCCAGATCACATCGTCATCCAAGGGAGGCGTTCCCGCGCCGTCAAATTTGACGATGGGCGGGGCTTGATTGGCGGACGACCGATACGAACTAAGATACCAATCACCGTTGCTATCCATGGACACGTCTTTGCCGTAGTATGTCTTGAACACCCCCGCAACAGGAATGATCAGCTCACCAATATCCCCGGACGTGGCGGCGGCATTGGCCCCGAGATCATATTCAATCAAGCCGACGCGGGGATCGGTGTACCGACCATTCACCAGATAAATCTTACGATCACCCCCCGCCTGGGTGCCGGTTACCCAAATGCTGTTCACGTATTGGTTGGCACTTTTGTTGGACCCGTCAATTAGCTGCACGGCCGTGGACAAATTGCTGGGGTCCATCTCGTAGGCGAGACCGGCCGAGGTATCCGCAATATAGAGATGACCATCCGGGCCGAGGGTGCTCTTGTTGGGCCCGAGGGTGCCGCCCCAGTTCACCCCGCCATCCCCAAAACCGTCCGCCACGCCGTCCGCCCGCAAGGCGTATATGCCCCGCGGGTTTACACGGCCCGCTGCGGTGGTGCCACCGCCCGCGTTGGAGATATACACCCTTCCGAAATAAGGACTGGCCGGATTTTTATCAATGGAAACACCCAGCGGAATGTAAAAATTCCGGTCGCTGGCGCCGCCATCCGCAATGTATTGATGCCAGCCGGGCGCTTCATTCCCTACCACCCGGACCTGGAAGGTGGAGTAGCCCGCGAGATCAAAACTGAGCGGCCCGGCGGTTGTGCCCAAACTCAGCGTCTGCGCGCCGCCATCCAAAATGGCCTCCACGACATCCGCGTCTTGATTAAGAATGAAGGACACAATGGTCCCGCTCTGACTGAAGCCCGAGGCATACGGTACCGCCTTCGCGGCCGGGGACAAAGCGAGCAGGACAAGGGCGGTGAGCAGACTGATTAACTTGGCTTTCATAATTTTTTTCTTCTCAGTTCCGGATCTGTATTGATCAACCCCAACGGGTTTCACTTCAACGAACAACGCCCTTTTAGGGTAAACGCCCCGGCTTGACAACAAAAAAATCAAAAAATTTTCATCGTTTTTTCCTGCCGCCGAAGAGGCGATTCCGTGCTGTTTGACGGTCGTTGCGCCGGGGGAAGGTAGCTGAAAACCGAATTCTCCCGCGGGTGAACGCGGTGCGGCGGGTGCCGCTGCGGAAACAGGACGGGCTTTTTCGCGGGCGGTATTAAGGATTTCTTCAATTGTAAATCGTTGATTTCGTTTACGTTGCCGATGAAGAAATGGACGCTTGAACGCGGGAAGTCGTCGCATGAATGGGTGTCGGCTTCAAACGCCTGAAAAACGAATCCGCCGAGGACGCAGATTTCCCCGATTTTCCCGGTTTCTCCTCGGCGTGGATCGGTAAATCTGCGGACGAAAGCATCGATGAGGGGCTTCCAGGAGCAAATAAAAAAGCCGCCCGAAACCGGGCGGCTTGGAAGGGGGAAACCAATGCTTACTTGCGGCGGCGACTCAGGAACAACAGCCCCGCCCCCAACAAGCCCAGCGCGCCCGTGGTCGGCTCGGGAATGTACACCACCACGTTGTCATACAAGCCAAACAACAGGTCATTACCGGCCGCATCGGTGGTGGTGGCGTTGATGTCGTATTGATTAAAGAGAATGTTGCCGCCTCCCAAATTTCCGGCGGTGGTGATGTCCACCGTGGCCAGTAAGAGACCGTCAACCGTCCAAGTCACCGTGTTGCCAATTTTGGCGATTTCCACGTCGCGCCACGCCCAGCCCAATGCCCCATCCTCGGCAGTTCCCGTTTGTTGCGGGTACAGCGCGAGTTGAGCGGCGGGAGCACTTTGCCCAGCAAACACGGAGGCATAGTAGGGGTGACGATTATTTTGTACCTGCGCATCGTTGTTTCCGGCAGCGTATACGCCGGAGCTCCACGCATATTGGCTGGGTGCTGCGGGCGCATAAACGCGGTAGTCTTGAGTAGCCATTCCCCCATCACCGTCGCCGCTGAAGAAGATGCTGTCCACCACACCGCCCGCAATTTG
>MWDV01000430.1 GCA_002070715.1 Verrucomicrobia bacterium ADurb.Bin118 | reverse complement strand
CCGAGCTCAGCCAGGGGCCGGACCATTTCCCGCGGGCCGCCATAACTGTGCAGGAGAAAGCCCCGCTCCAGACGCGGCCTCGTTTTGAGCAAATCGTACAACCGCCCCCACGCTTGCAGGCAATGAATGCTGACCGGCAGCTTGCGCGCGGCGGCGAGTTCCAGTTGCGCCAAGAAGACTTCCTCCTGTCCGGCGTAAGCCAAGCCGGGCTTCCAGCGGTCCAGCCCGATCTCTCCCACCGCAGACGGCCAGGCATCCAGGCAACGGGTCAGATTCGACAACCAATCGGGCGAACGTTCGTGGATGGACCAGGGATGATACCCAAAGCTGGGCCACACTTCCGGATGCGCCCGGGCCAGCGCCAGCACCGCCGGCCAGTCGGCTTCGCTTGAGCCATTCACCACCATGCGCGCCACACCCACCTGCTGGCATGACTCGAGCAATGCCGCTTGCCGCCCGGCGAAGCGTTCGTCCTGGAGATGATTGTGCGCGTCGTAAAGCCGCATGCCGGCTACAGTCTGGATGGTCTTCGAGAAACGCGCAAGACGACGGAACGCGTGAAACGTCCGTCCACGCAGGATGGTTTTGGGTGATGGATGATACCGGTCAAACCGGGGAAACCATCCCGGAGGCTTGACTCCCGCTATCAACATTCCAACATGGGCGCATGAAGCGTTGTGCCACCTTCACCCTTCTCCTGGGGCTGGCGACGGGCGGGCTGCCGGCCAACGAGGCGGCCCTTCCTCCCGGTCTGGGCAGCTTCGTTTTCCAAGACCCAAAAGCGAACCCGGAAAAGCCGGTGACCGTCTGGTATTACCGACCGGAAACTTGGGCGCCTTCCCAGCGGGTGCTGTTTGTCATGCCCGGCATGGAGCGTGACGCGGAGAGATATCGCCAAGCCTGGCTGCCGCCCGCGCGGGAACACCAGGTATTGCTGCTGGTGCCGGAGTTTTCCAAACAACATTATCCCAGCGCCGCTTATCAACGCGGCGGCGTCAGCCGCCAGACCGACGAATCCCAATGGACGTTTGCCTTGATTGAAAAATTGTTCGATCACGTTCGCGCGGCGACCGGACTGGAACGCACCAATTACCTCATCTACGGTCATTCCGGCGGCGGTCAGTTTGTGCATCGTTTGGTCCAGTTCATGCCCCACGCGCGTTTCGAACGGGCGGTCGCGGCAAATCCGGGCTACTACACCATGCCCACGTTCGAGAAAAATTTTCCCTACGGATTCAAAGAATCCCCGATGACGGACGAACGCGTGCGTCGGGCGTTCAGTCGGCCGCTGATCATCCTGTTGGGCGACCAGGATACCGATCCCGACGCGGCCAATTTGAATCGCTCTGCGGAAGCCATGGCCCAGGGCCGTCATCGTTTCGAGCGGGGACAACATTTTTACGCGGCCGCCAAAAGACTGGCCGCCGAACGCGCCATGCCATGTCAATGGCAGATGAAAGTGGTGCCCGGCGTGGGCCACAGCAACGCCGGCATGACGGCCGAAGCCGCGAAGATTTTATTCGCCCCCCGCCCGACCGCGCCGCGCCCGCCCGGCGGTATGCGCGTCGAGGCCCATTAATGTTTGTGCTAATCACCGTCTCACGCTCAAACCGGCGGCAATTCCATGACGCTGCGAGTCCCGTAGCTGCAATCGCCAGCATTACCCACGGGCGTGGAGCTCTTCCGGTAACCAGATGAACACAGCATCGTCTGAATTGGAAATCCGCCGAGTCATCACACTCGATGGTTGCGGCGCCCAAGAGCGATTGATCAGCACCCGGATCAACGGGCATGAACCCCGGGAGATGTTTGCCGGGTTCCCGCCGGCATCCAGTCAGATCGCGGCCCAGTTGGTCTTTGGAGGGTGTCGCTTTGAAAAAGAGGCTCGGGCCCGAGTGGACGGGGCCGGGTGGCCGCTGCTCTGGGTGCAGGGCGATGGCAGTTCCGGAAACCAGATCGTGGGCGTTCAGACTTTTGAGTTGGAAGGCTGTTCCCTGCGCCGTGTGACCGCCGGAGATCGTGTGATTGGCACGTGCTGGTCGGATTCCGACGCGGATTATTGCCTGCTCGCCGGGGTCCTGCCCACGGACCCAACCGCCCATCGCAGCGTCCAAACCCGGAGTTGCTTTCAACAAATCGAAGCAGCCCTCCAACAAGCGGACATGGATTTTTCCCATATCGTGCGGACCTGGTTTTATCTGGATAAACTGCTGGCCTGGTATGACGAATTCAACACCGTGCGCACCGCATTCTTCCAAAGCCGGGGGGTATTTAACCGGCTCCTCCCCGCGAGTACCGGCATCGGGGCGGGCAATCCCGCCGGTGCGGCGCTGACCGCCGGAGTTCTGGCCGTTCGCCCGCGGCACAATCGCGTGCAGATTCAGACCGTCACTTCGCCGCGACAAGGCCCGGCGACGGCTTATTGCAGTTCGTTCAGCCGGGCTGTCGAGCTGGCCTTTCCCACACGGCGCCAGTTGATCATTTCCGGTACTGCCAGCATCACGCCGGGCGGCAAAACGGCTTTCGCCGGGAACCCGCGCCAACAGATGCATCTCACGCTCGAAGTGGTCGAGGCTCTGCTCAAGGCGCGCGGCATGGACTGGTCCCACGCGACCCGGGCGGTGGGATATTTCCAAGATATCCGCGCGCTGGACACGTTTGATGCCTGCTGCCGGGAGCGGCACATCCCTCCGCTGCCGATGGCGCCGGCGCACGCGGCCATCTGTCGGAGCGACTTGCTGTTTGAACTCGAAATTGACGCGGTGGTGTCTGCGACTATGGATCCGCAAAACTCAGTCGCAAAAGGAACGACGGTTCGTTGAGCCGTCTCCGGCCGGCAGCAGGTGTTTGCCGCAGAGAGCGACGCCGGTTACTTGGTCCGGAAGAAGAACCATCCAGGCCCCATCTTCCAGTCGCAAAAATTGGCGACCCGAATTACACGTCGCAGATCCGAATCGCTTCCCGTAACGAGGCAAGTTTGTCGGGTCGCTTGGGCACAAATTCCTGCGCAACAAACCCCTTGAAACCGGTAGCCACAATGGCCTGCATAATGCGCGGGTAGTAAAGCTCCTGGGATTCGTCAATCTCGTTGCGCCCTGGCACGCCGCCGGTGTGATAGTGGTCGAAATATGGGTGATACGTTTGGATGGTCGCGCAAATGTCCCCGTCCATGATCTGCATGTGATAGATGTCGTATAACAGTTTGAACCGCTCGGAGCTGAGCCGTTTGACGAGTTCCACGCCCCAAGCGGTGTGGTCGCACTGGTAATCCTTGTGGTTGCGCTTGCTGTTCAGCAACTCCATGCACAGCGTGACCCGGTGTTTCTCGGCGAAGGGCAGGAGCCGTTGCAATCCCCGGGCGCAGTTCGCCAATCCTTGCTCGTCATCCAAGCCGTCGCGATTACCGGAAAAACAGATCACGCGTTCAAATCCGGCGGCGGCGGTTTCTTTGATGCGTTGCTCGTAAGCCGGCACCAACTTGTCGTGGTGTTCCACACGGTTGAAGGCTTTCGTAATTCCGCCCAGACCATCAACCGTCGGGCCGTTGACCATCGAACAAACAAGGCCGTGTTTTTTGACCGTCGCAAACTCGTCGGGATTAAGCAAATCAATGGCCACCAATCCCAGCGCCTTGCCCGCCTGGCACAAGTCATCGAGCGTCAGCCCCCGATAACACCATTTGCAGGCGGAATGATTGATGCGCCCCCGGAGATCCGCAGTTGAGAAGCAACCGCCACGGCGGCGGCGGTGCCGGCAACAGTGCGAAGGGCGGAACGGCGCGACATGGTTTTGCTCATGGTGAAAGTCTTGCACAAAGCGTGATGGAGTCCACGGAATTTTATGAGCCACTCCACCCGGCATCGCGCGGCAGGATGCGACGCTGAGTTTTCACAGTTGCGGAATAGCCTGTTGGATTTGGCGTGACCTGCATCCATTCTCTCGACGTCCATCAGATTCCCTTCCGGACCGGGTTTGGCGGCGGTTGGCTTCGCACCGACAAGGAATGGTGTTTGTTTGCCAAAAAAAGGAAGGCTTCCCGACCGTGCGGTTTTAACTTGTTCCGCAATACGCAAAAGCGCGGGTTCGCTGCCGTCTGGGGCCCCAACCAGGGCCGTGGCCGCGACTCCCGGGGCAAAAGCGCTCCGGTGCGCGCGCGTTTTTATCAATCATATCATGAGCAACAAAACCTACCTCACCGTGGATGGCAATGAAGCCGTCGCCTACGTCAGCTATCGGCTTAACGAAGTCATGGCCATTTACCCCATCACGCCTTCCTCTCCCATGGGCGAGTGGTGCGATCAGTGGGCCTCCGAAGGCAAACGCAATCTCTGGGATACGATTCCCTCCGTGGTGGCCATGCAAAGCGAAGGCGGCGCCGCTGGCGCCCTGCACGGCGCGCTCCAAACCGGGGCCCTGGCCAACACCTTTACCGCGTCCCAAGGCTTGCTGCTCAAGATTCCCAACATGTACAAGATCGCGGGCGAATTGCTGCCCACGGTATTTCACATCACGGCGCGCACGCTGGCCACACATGCCCTGTCCATCTTCGGCGATCACAGTGACATCATGGCCGTGCGCCAGACCGGCTTCGCCCTGCTCGGCTCGGCGAGTGTGCAGGAAGCGATGGACCTCGCCTTGATCGCCCAGGCAGCCACGTTCAAGTCCCGCGTGCCGTTCGTGCATTTCTTTGACGGCTTCCGCACTTCGCACGAGGTGCAGAAAATTCAAGTGATTCCTGATGACGTCATGCTTTCCATGATGGACTTGGAAGCCATCCAGGCGCATCGCAACCGGGCGATGTCCCCGGACCGCCCGGTGCTCCGCGGCACCGCCCAGAATCCCGATGCCTTTTTCCAAGGCCGCGAGGCTTGCAACCCGTTTTATGACGCCTGCCCGGACATCGTGCAGCAGGTCATGGACGAGTTCGCCCAGAAAGTGGGGCGCACGTACCAGCTTTTCCAATACGTCGGCGCGCCGGATGCCGAACGCATCGTCATCCTGATGGGCTCGGGATGCGAAACCGCGCATGAAACTGTGGATTACCTCGTCGGCAAGGGGGAAAAAGTCGGCGTGCTCAAGGTGCGCCTCTACCGGCCCTTCGACATGAAACGGTTCATCGAAGCCATTCCGGCGAGCGTCCAGAAAATCGCCGTGCTGGACCGGACGAAGGAACCGGGCGCGGCGGGTGAACCGTTGTATCAGGATTGCATCGCGGCCTTGTACGAAGGGTTGGCCAAGGGATGGGGCCAACTCAAGACGATGCCCAAGGTCATCGGCGGCCGTTACGGATTGTCCTCGAAAGAATTCACGCCCGCCATGGTCAAGGCGGTCTTCGACAACCTTGCCAGCGCGCAACCTAAGGAGCATTTCACCGTCGGCATCCAGGACGACGTGTCCCAGACCAGCCTGCCGTTCGATCCGGAGTTTTCCACCGAAGGCGATCAGGTCGTGCGCGCCATGTTCTACGGTCTGGGCGCGGACGGCACCGTGGGGGCAAACAAAAACTCGATCAAAATCATCGGCGAAGGCACGGACAACTACGCCCAAGGCTACTTCGTTTATGACTCGAAGAAATCGGGTTCGATGACCGTTTCGCACCTGCGTTTCGGCCCGCAGGAAATCCGTTCAACTTACTTGGTGAGCCACGCAAACTTTGTGGCCTGCCACCAGCCCGTGTTTCTGGAGCGCCACAAGGTTACCCAGCCGCTTATCGCGGGCGGCATCTTCCTGCTCAACACGCCCTACAGCAAAGACGAGGTCTGGGAGAAACTGCCGAAAGTCATCCAAGAAGATCTGGTTACGAAACGGGCGAAGTTCTATGTGATTGACGCCATCAAGGTGGCGCACGCCAGCGGCATGGGCGGGCGCATCAACACCATCATGCAGGTCTGTTTCTTCGCGCTGGCGGGAGTGTTGCCACGCGACGCGGCCATCGAAGCCATCAAACTTTCGATCAAAAAGACCTACGGTAAGAAGGGCGAAGAGGTCGTCCGGAAGAACATCGAGGCGGTGGACAACACCCTGGCCAATCTGCACGAAGTCCCCGTGCCTGGCGTCGTTTCCAGCACGGAAAGCCTGGCCCCCGGCGTCACCAAGGATGCGCCGGCTTATGTCCGGGAGGTACTGGGGAAACTCGCGTTGAATCTCGGGGACGAACTGCCCGTGAGCGTGTTCCCGGTGGACGGCAGTTTCCCGACGGCCACCGCGCGGTACGAGAAACGCAACCTTGCCCTCGAAATCCCGGTCTGGGACGAGAAAATCTGCATCCAATGCGGCAAGTGCGTCGCCATCTGTCCGCACGCCACCATTCGCATGAAGGTGTACGATCCGAAATGTCTGGAGGGCGCGCCGGCCACTTTCAAGAGCACCGACGCCCGCAATCCAGAATGGAAAGGGCTCAAGTACACCCTCCAAGTGGCCGCCGAGGATTGCACCGGCTGCGCCTTGTGCGTGGACGTTTGCCCCGCCAAGAACAAACAGGAAGCCCGGCTCAAGGCCATCAACATGCGGCCACAAGCCCCGCTCCGTCTCGATGAACGCGACAACTGGAACTTCTTCCTCGGCCTGCCCGAGATGGACCGGCGCAAGATCAAGGTCACGCAGTTGCGGTCCCAACAAATCATGCAGCCGTTGTTCGAGTTCAGCGGCGCCTGTTCTGGCTGCGGGGAAACGCCCTACATCAAGATGCTCTCGCAACTGTTCGGCGACCGCCTGCTGATTGCCAACGCCACGGGTTGCTCTTCGATCTACGGCGGCAACCTGCCGACCACACCTTACGCGCAGGACGCCTGCGGGCGCGGTCCGGCCTGGTGCAACTCGCTCTTCGAAGACAACGCCGAGTTCGGCCTGGGCTTCCGCGTCTCGCTGGACAAGCAGAAGGAATTCGCCGCCGAGTTGGTGAAGAAACTGGCGCCGGTGCTGGGCGATGATCTGGTGGACGGCATCGTCAACGCCGTCCAACAGGATGAGACCGGCATCTACGACCAACGCGAGCGCGTGGCCGCGTTGAAGCAAAAGCTGCAAGGCGCCACCTCCCACGAGGCGAAACTGCTGCTGCCCATTGCCGATACCCTCGTCAAACGAAGCGTCTGGATCATCGGCGGCGATGGTTGGGCGTATGACATCGGATACGGTGGTCTGGATCACGTACTGGCCAGCGGCCGGAACGTGAACGTGCTGGTGCTGGATACTGAGGTGTATTCCAACACCGGGGGGCAGGCGTCCAAAGCCACCCCCCGCGGCGCGGTGGCCAAGTTCGCCGCGGGCGGCAAGCCGCTGGCGAAGAAAGATCTCGGCCTCATCTGCATGACCTACGGCAACATCTACGTGGCCAGCGTGGCCATGGGCGCCAAGGATGAACACACCCTGCGCGCGTTTGTCGAAGCCGAGTCCTACGACGGACCCTCGATCATTATCGCTTACAGCCATTGCATTGCGCACGGCGTGGCCATTGACATGGGCGTGGGCGCCAAACAACAGAAGGCGCTGGTGGATACCGGGCAGTGGCTGCTCTATCGTTTCGATCCGCGCCGCGCGGGCCGGGGCGAAAATCCCCTGCAACTCGATTCCTCCGCCGCCAAGGCCAAGGTGCAGGAATACCTGCTCACGGAAAACCGGTTCAAGATGCTCACCAAGAGCAAGCCCGAAGAAGCCAAGCGTCTCTTTGAAAAAGCCCAGACCGATGCCGATCTGCGCTGGCAGTTCTACGCCCATCTGGCCTCCCGCAAACTGGAAGGCGGCGCGGAACCCGTCACCGCCCTGGCCAAGTAATCCAATCCACCCCGTAAACCGCAACACACAGGAACGACTATGGATCTCACCACAAGTTACATGGGATTGAAACTCCGCAGCCCGCTGGCGGCGGCGGCCTCACCGTTGTCGGAGGAAATCGCCACCCTCCGGCAACTGGAAGACGCCGGCGCGTCGGCCGTGGTGCTTTACTCGCTGTTCGAGGAACAGTTGCGCCGCGAAAGCGCCGAGCTGGATTACCACCTGCAACACGGCACGGAAAGCTTCGCCGAGGCCCTCAGTTACTTCCCAGAAATCTCCGAGTTCCGGACCGGACCGGAGGATTACTTGGAACACATTGAGAAAGCGAAACAGGCGGTAAAACTGCCCATCATCGCCAGCCTCAACGGGTCCACGCTCGGCGGATGGACGGCGTACGCCAAGCAAATCCAGCAAGCCGGGGCCGACGCCTTGGAACTCAACATCTACAGCATTCCCGCCGATGCCGACGCGACCGCCGCCGATGTCGAAGCCATGTATCTGGACATCCTCAAGGCGGTTAAAAAGGAAGTCACCATTCCCGTGGCGGTCAAGCTGAGCCCCTTCTTCACCAACTTCGCCAACGTGGCCCACCGATTGGCCCAGGCGGGCGCGGATGGGTTGGTCTTGTTCAACCGTTTCTACCAGCCGGACATTGACCTCGAGAATCTGGAGGTGAAACCGAACGTTTTATTGAGCACCCCCATGGCCATGCGCCTGCCGTTGCGCTGGATCGCGATTCTTTACGGCCGCATCTCTTCCAGCCTGGCGGCCACCAGCGGCATCCATCGCGCCAGTGACGCGCTTAAAATGCTCATGGCCGGCGCCGACGTGACGATGCTTTGTTCCGCACTGTTGCGGCACGGTCCGGGCCACATCACCACGGTGGAACGCGACATGGTGGCCTGGCTGGAGCAGCACGAATACGAGTCGGTCCAGCAACTGAAAGGCAGCCTGAGCCAGAAGAACTGCGACGATCCGAGCTCGTTCGAGCGCGCCCAATACATGCGCGCCATCTCGACTTATCCCTACGATCCCAACCAGATCGCGGCGGCCTGACCGTGTGGGGTGGGGCATTGCGCCGGGTGACAACAGTGTTGTCACCCGGCTTTCTATTTTACCGACAAGCGCGAGTTTGAAAGAACCATCATCCGTCCCCGCTACCGGGGGCACGATGTCCCCAGCCTTTCCCACTTTATGCGGACTTTGCGCTTGTCCCGGCTGACGTCGCCCCGGCAGAATTGGCCCGCAGGATTAGCCGGTTGCGGATCTAACGCGTAAAAACGGCACTAACAAAATCATCCATCATGAAAACTTCGCCGCCTGAACAAAGCCAACCAACCTTCGTCTTTCTCCGTTGTTGTTTCCAGATCGCCACGGTGAGCCTTGGTCTAGGCATGTTTGTAGAGGCTCCGGCCGTCCATGCGTTCACTTTGGCCCGCGATCATCAAGCCCAAGCCGTTGTGGTTCAATCGGCCGACGCCACGGCGCCCGAACGGCATGCGCTTGCGGAATTG
>MWDV01000429.1 GCA_002070715.1 Verrucomicrobia bacterium ADurb.Bin118 | reverse complement strand
TCCAGCGCGCGCTGCGTCTCGTCGCGGCTGTAACGCAACTGCCGCGTCACGCTGAAGCGGTTGGCGGCAAACCGCGCCGCCGCCTTCGCGTTGCCCGGCGAGGGCGTGCCGTAAAACAAATCGAGCGTGTGCGGGCCATGCTTCAACCCGTGCCGCAACACGTCAATCACGCCGCGCCGGCTCACCTCCCCCTGCAACCGCGCCAGAAACTGGCGGCGCACCGGCCCGTCCGTGCCGAGTTGCAACGCCTCCGCCACCTCCGGTTGTGTCGCCTGCAAAAACGCCGTCAGTTGCGGGAGATCCACGCAGTATTCGCGGTCATAGTCCTCCGGCCGCCCCATCACCCAACCCGCGCCATACGCTCCCGGCCGCTCGTGCAACTCGCCCGCCGCCGCGGGTTCCGGCTCGCCGGACGATCCGGTCAACACCGCGCAAATCAACTGCTCCAAACCGCGCTCTGAAGTGTCCGTGCTCATGCTTCCATCTCCTGGGCTTCCGCCGTATCCTCCGCCTCCGCTGCCTCTTCCGTGTCGGCCTCGACCTCTTCGAGTGGCTCGAAGTCTTGCGTTTCCTCCGGCAGTTGCGCCGCCGCCTCGCGCACGTCCAGCTTGCCCGTCACCACGTCGGCGATCAGCCGCGTGCGGTATTCGCGGAGGAGAGTTATTTCACGTCCTCCATGATCTATTGCATCCACCAATTGGCTGCATTCGCGTTCTAAAAATGCCACGATTGCGCTCTGCTCTTCCAGTGGAGGTACCGCCACTTTTATCTCGCCTACCTCAGATTCGCCAATAGCTGGAACCGGCCCTGGTTTAGCGAGCCTTCCGAGATCAATTCGTTGAAGCAGTATGAAAGCGTACTGCAAGTCTGCGCCGTGAACAACGCATCCCATCACATTATTATCAACACAACTCGGCACTCGAAGAAGGCGCCGCTTATTGGTCAGCAGCGCTCCTCCGACTTTGGGAAAGATAACCGAGTTTGCCGGAAGCACGTACGCCCGCAGCCGTTGAGCTGTTTCTTTTGAGACGGTGCTGTCCGCTGTTTCGATCCAAGTTTCATTCCCCGTTCGATTCATATCGGACACCTTCAGAAACGGGATTTCGCCTCCCTGCGTTCCCTGCTCAGCTATTGGAAAGCCCGCACCACTTTTGAAATAAGCTATCCGCTTGAGTGGAATAACGCCCCAATGTTCAGGCACGTCTCCGAGCCAGGGGACGCCGGAGGGTTTGAGGCGGACGTTGGGGGCGAGGCCGCGGGTGACGGCGCGGTGGATGATGGCCTGCTTCTGCTCCTCCAGCAGCTTGATCAGTTGCTGCTGCGCCCGCACATACCGCCGAATCCGCCGCTCCGCGTAATCCAAAAACCGCACCATCGCCGCTTGTTCGTGTTCGGGTGGGACCACGACATGCAATGCGCCGAACCTTGTTTCCGCTATCGCTGGGTAGGCAATGCCGACCGAGTCGGCAGTGATTCTGTGCGTGAATCCGCTGCTCTGAGACAAGTAGCTTACAAATTTTGGGACGGTACGCGGGGCTGGCGAGAGCACAGCGAAGCCTGTTGAGCACACCAGCTCGTCAGAACCCTGATCGAGAAAGTAGATCGCCTGCAAGTAGGTGCGGACAGTTGACACGATCGTATCGCCCTTCCGGGCAATTCGGCGCGCTCTTGAGGGAGCATCACCAAAGCGTATCCTGCGGGGTTTAGCAGTGAGAACTCCGGTGCCTACGGAACCAATATCAAGATAATGAAACTCGTACTCGGGCGGCGTCGATTCCGGCAACACAGCGCGATTCATTCTCACCCAGTGTTTCAGCGGTAACACCTCCCAATGTTCGGGCACGGCACCCAGCCACGGCACGCCGGACTCTTTCATCCGGGGATACGGTTTCAGCCCGGCAATCATGCTTTCCCCTCCCTCTGCGTAAATCTGTGTAATCTGTGTAATCTGTGGATCATCCGCGGATTACGCAGATTACGCAGATAAAAAAGCGGTTTCATTACCTCAAATCTCCTGCGGAAAAATCTGTCTCCCTCGGCGGCGTCTGCGGACGTTTGGCGGGAGTAAAGATCAGCCGCCGGTATTCCAGCGACGGCGCGCCGAAGTTGAACAACAACGCCAGCGTCAACCCGGAGGCTTTCAGATAATTGAGGGTCTGCGCCTCCTCCACGCCGGTCAGGCGCCCCAGCGCCTTCAGCTCCACAATGATCCGGTCATACGCCACAAAATCCGCCCGATAAACCGTGGCCAGTACGGTGTCGCGATAGCGGATGGGGAACTGAACCTCGCGGGCGAAGGGAAGGTTCCGGGCGCGCAACTCCACCGCGAACGCCTCCTGATACACCGCCTCCAAGAAACCGTGTCCCAGCCGGCGATGCACCTCCATCGCCGCGCCAATCAGCGCAAACGTGCGCGGGTCCCGGTCGTCACTCATGCCGCGCCTCCCGAGCCCAAAATCTCCGCCAGCAACCCTTCGGTCTGCGTCTGGAGCGCGAGGATGTCCGCGCGAATCTCCGCCAGCGGCCGCAGCGGTTGCGGTTGATAAAAATAACGGGTGAAACTGATCTCGTAACCCGTCTTCACACTCTCCGGCACGTACCAGGCATCCGGCGCGTGCGGCAACACAGCGCGATTAATTCTCACCCAGTGTTTCAGCGAAATCACCTCCCAGTGTTCGGGCACGGCACCCAGCCACGGCGAGCCCGACTCCTTGTATTCCGCATACGGCTTGAGTCCTTCGATCATGCTTTGCCTCCTCTTTTAGGCGCTTGCGGGCAAGTACTTAAATAAGTATCCCCTTGGTTTTCAGCGATTTTAGCCTTCTTAAGCCAATTTTCCGGGTTTGCGTCTAAATAAGCATCCCCTTGATTTTCAGGGCATTCTGTGCTGCGGTCGGTTTTCATGGGGTTTGCGTCTAAATAAGGAATCAGCCCCAGAACGGCACGTAGCTGCGGTAGCGCAGGGAGGTTTGCGCGGCATCAGCGAGGCGGATCAGCCTGGCTTCCACGGTCTCCCGGATGACGCGGGAGGCGGATTCCGCCTTGTTCTCCGCCAGCTTGAACCGCTCGCGGAGGCTCTGGTTGGTCATCTTTCGGTGGAGGACGTAGCACAGGCAGCAATGTTGGTAACAGGCGCGGATGCGGTCATTGCGGTCCATGTCCTCGAATGCACGGGGTGCAAGGAGGACGGCGGAGAAGCGCTTGAACCCGACACGGAAATCAGGCGCGGGAAGTTGGTGGGTTTCGATGACTTGGATGACCTTGTCCACGCCGCTGCCTTTTTCCTCGCAGATGGCAAAGCGGCGCATGAGATCGGCGAGGCGCTCGTTGCGGGATTGGTAGCCATCAATGAAGCGATCCACGGGCACGATCGGCTCGCCCGGGTTGGAGATTTCGACCCGGTCAGTGTAGATCTCGATCATCACGGACGCGCCGGTCACGCGAAAATCCTGGTGGATGAGGGCATTGGCGGCGAGTTCGCGGATGGCGATTTCCGGAACGAGCTTCACCTCCCGGCGCAGGGCGTTTTCGATGACTTCGTTCTGCGGCAGTTGCGACATGACGAAGCCGACGAGTTCCCGAAAGCCGACGGCGTAACCTTTTGTGCCGGGCTGGTCGAGTTTGGTGTCCAGCTTGGATGCGCCGGTGTAAACCACCACGCGGGGAGCTTTGCGGGCGAGGTCTGGAAAATCCGGAAGTTTCTTGGCCAGCAACAACGCGCCGAGGCGGCGGATGGAATAGCTGCCGGCGACCAAGTCCACCAGCCGCTCTTGCTGAAGACGGTCGAGCACGCCGGATTGATCAACGGGGTAAGGCAACTTGAGCAGATCGAAGAATCCTTGCGTGTCGAGAAGTTCGACGACTTGGGCGGCATCCAAGCCGGTGCGCGAATATTCTTCCAGCCAATCGGGTTCGCCTTCGGCAAAGATACGGCGCAACTGGTCTTCGCTCATGGGCACGAGCTCCTCACCCGCGCGCATGAAGTAAGTGCCCTCCAAATGATACGCGGTCCCGCGAGGCCGGGAAGGAATATGGAAAATGACGACGCGGCCGTCCGGGTGATTTACGGCTTCAACATCCACGCGGAAGCCGAGCGTCTGAAAGAGTTTTTCCGCCATGCCGACAGGGTCGTTTACTGCGGACGTGCCGACGACCAGGCGTGGCGGCTGGTCGGCGATTCCAAACAGAAGCCGACCGCCGCCTTCATTGGCCAGTGCGACACAGTATTTGCAGAGCGTGCGGAAATCGAACTGCGTCTTTGCTTCCTTGAACTCGAGGCGTTGGTCCTCGGAAATGGCGCTGCGCCACAGATTGATTTGTTCGGGAGTCGTGCTCATTGGGTGGCGCCCTTCATGATTTCTCCAAGCAGACCCTCGGTTTCCTGCTGTAGCTTGAGAATGTCCGCGCGAATCTCCGTCAGCGGCCGCAGCGGTTGCGGTTGATAAAAATAACGGGTGAAACTGATCTCGTAACCGGTCTTCACACTCTCCGGCACGTACCAGGCATCCGGCGCGTGCGGCAACACAGCGCGATTAATTCCCACCCAGTGTTTCAGCGGAATCACCTCCCAATGCTCCGGCACGACACCGAGCCACGACACGCCGGAATCTTTCATCGCCGGATAGGGCTTGAGGTCGTGGATCACTCGCCCACCTCCCGCAACAGGTCGTCCGGATTCCAAATCCGCTCAGCAAGCTGGCGGTAGAGCACGCCGCGCTCCTCGAGCTCAGCCTTCTTGAAGTGCTCGTGCGCCTTGAACGGCAGGCCGCTTTCCTGAACGAAGCGCAGGAACCCCGGATTGTGCTCGTAACACTGCGGGTGCAGCGAGCGCGCCAGGAGGTTCTGAGCGTTGTAGTGCGGCAGCTTCTTCTCGTAGGTGAGGTCACCGTAGCTCGCATTGAAGCTCTTGGGCAGGAGCAGCAGCCCGCCGATACGGTTGCGGTGCTCGGCGAAGTCGGACGGGTGACTGAACTCGTCGGTGTGTCGCTCCGGATGGTCGGCCCAGACGTGCTCGACCTCGTAGCGCCTCTTGCCTTCACTGACGTAGTCGAGGAAGTGCGAGGGGTGGCCGGATTCGATCTCGACGTAATCGGTCAGGCGTGCAAGCAGGCGATGGAGCGAACGGCGGTTCTGCTGATGCACGCGCAACCGATCGTTGCTGGCGAAGGTTTCCTGCTCTCTGGCCAGGACATCATGCAGTTTCCTGGCGAGTGCCGGCGGACTCATGCCCCGCGTGTCGCGCATGACCAGGAACATGGCGTACTGCATGGTCGAGTAGGCGATGCTGCGGAAATTCCACAGCCGCCAGGCAAGCAGGATGTCGACGAAGCGCGCGACCAGTCGTAGCTTCAGACTCACGACCTCATCGGCGTCGTCCGGCTTGAGAGGGGACAGCAACAGGAGGTACTGGAGGGTGAAGCCGTGCTGGGCGTTGTAGAGCACGTGCTCCAGCCCCGGCACCATTTTCTGTGAGGCCTCGACCAGCCGCAGGTACTGGCGGCTATAGAAGTCGAAGTCGCGGTCGATGAAGCGGTAGAAGTCCGCACCATGATTGAGCCCGATGACGGAGCTCGCATCCCGAACCCAGCGATGGAACTCTGTACCGATACGGTCGAAGTCCTCGGGTTTGGCACCTTTCTTGCGCTCCCGGATCTTGGTCGCGTACTGGCTGCGCAGCCACGCCTTGAAGCAGTCAGGCTCCACATCCTTGCCGGCTTCGTTGAGCTCGCGGATACGATCGCGCCAGCGGGTGTTCGCTGCGGTGCGCTTGGCGCTGTCGTCGATGTTGGCGAGCAGGTAGCCCTTGAGCATGTCGGTTGGACTCAGCGACAGCCCGCGGTCGTTCATGGTTTCGAAGATGGTGTAGGCGTCGTCGTCTGAGTACGCGGTGATCTCGACCAGATGCACGTTCTCCAGCAGCCAGTCGATGAAGTAGGGGAGCGCGTCGCCCCGTAGATCGTTCGGAAAGGCCTCGTCCAGGTCGAGATAACGCTGGTAAAGGTTCTGCACCGACTCGGAGCGGCCGTTTGGATCGAAGGACTGGCCTTCGTAGAGCGCTTCCATGACGGGGGCGCGCTCGTCGGCGTGGAGGTTGAAGGATTTCTGGCCGTACTTTTCTGAAACGATCAGTTCATCCACGTTGACCTGGTCCGCCCGGCCCTGCTGCAAGGTGCGCAGCAGGATCAGCAGCAAGGTGAGGCTGGTCAGGCGCTGCTGGCCGTCAACGATGTAGCTGGCGCTGTCCTTCTTGCTGATGATGATCGAGCCGAGGAAGTAGTGCGGATAGTCCGCCACCTTGTTGCGGGCGTGGCTCGGGTCGTATTCCTCCAGGAACTTGCCGGTCAGGTCGTCCACCAGTTCGCGGATCTGCTTGCCGTGCCACTTGTATTCGCGCTGGTAGTAGTCGATTGAGTACTTGACCCCCTTCAGGAGCTCGCGGACGGTCTTTGCCTTGCCGAGGATTTCTTTCATGCTTTGTCTCCCTTGGCGATCTCATCCCGCAGCGATGCAGCGCGTCGAAGGATGGCCGTAACAAGGCCGGAGTCATACGCCCCGGCGAGAGCACCCTCAACGAAGCGGTCCTGCCGGATCAGAACCGTCAGGAGCTTGGCAAGCTGATCGGGGGTGGCCCGCTTGAGCGCCCCAGGGTCGTCGCGAAGCGCGATCGCTTCCGGGGTTTGCATCCACTCGGACCAGTCAAAGTTGCGCAAGACCCAATCCATCGCGTAGGCCGCATCGATGAACTCCATCGCTGCCATGGAGAGGACGCTCTCCGGCAGCGCGACCACCCCCGGTTCGGCTTCTTCCGGCTCTGCCCAATGCGCGAACTTGAAATCGGGGGCCTCGAAAGCGGGGAGGAATGACGCTAGGCTGTCGAGACGTTCTCGAAGGGAAGAGTCTGCGGGGCACGTCATGAGCGGCTTCCCCCGATGATCTCGGCCAGGAGTCCCTCGGTCTCCCTCTCCAGCGCGAGGATGTCGGCGCGAATCTCCGCCAGCGTGCGCAGCGGCTGCGGCTTGTAGAAGTAGCGGGTGAAGCTGATCTCGTAACCGGTCTTGACGCTGTCGGGCGCGTACCAGGCATCCGGCGCGTGCGGCAACACCTCGCGGCGGATGAACGCCTCGATGCCGCCGTCTTCCAGCAGCGGCACCTGCTCGGTGTCGCGCAGCTCGGGGTCGGACTCGTATTCGACCACGGCCGGCATGCCGGCGATCTTTGCTTCGAACAAGCCGCGCAGCGGATCGGCCTGAGCGCCTTTTTTGTGAATCTTGCGGATGACGGGCGGCGCGTCGTCGGCGCGTTCGTGCGTCTCCCGCAGTTGCTTGATCTCCGCCGGTTTGTAGGCGCGCTCCGGTTCGATGCCCCGCAGACGCAACGGGCGTTCCACAGTCACCTTCCAATAACCGAAGGCGGCGTTGGGGAAGATCTTGGATTGCGCCGTTTCCTCGAACTTGAGGAAGGTGTCACAAATCCGCGCGATGTCCTCCTCCGACAGTTCGCAGTTCTTTTTGCCGAGGTTTTTGCGCAACGGCTTGAACCATTGCGTCGCGTCAATCAGCTGCACCCGGCCCTGGCGGTGCGCGAGTTTGCGGTTCGTCAGCACCCAGACGTAGGTGGCGATGCCGGTGTTGTAGAACATGTTGAGCGGCAGCGCGACGATGGCCTCGAGCCAGTCGTTCTCGATGATCCAGCGGCGGATGTTGCTCTCGCCCTGGCCGGCGTCGCCGGTGAAGAGCGAGGAGCCGTTGTGCACCTCGGCGATGCGGCTGCCGAGCTTTGTGCCCTGCTTCATCTTGCTCAGCATGTTGGCGAGGAACAGCATTTGGCCGTCGCTCGAGCGGGTGATGAGCGAGTACTCGGGGTCGCCGGCGTGCTCGATGACGAAGCGCGGGTCCTTGATGCCGTCCTTGCCGCCCATGCGCTCGAGGTCGCTCTTCCAGCTCTTGCCGTAGGGCGGATTGCTGAGCATGAAGTCGAATTCGCGCGAGGGGAAGGCGTCGTTGGCGAGCGTGGAATGCTCGGGTCCGCCGACGATGTTGTCCGCCGCGTCGCCCTCGCCCTTGAGCAAGAGGTCGGCCTTGCAGATGGCGTAGGTCTCGGCGTTGATCTCCTGGCCGTAGAGGTGGGTCGCGACCTGCTTGCCGTGTTCTCTGGCCAGCTCGCGCAGCGTGGCCTCCGCCACGGTCAACATGCCGCCGGTGCCGAGCGCGCCGTCGTAAAGCAGATAGGTGCCCGATTCGATTTTGTCGGCGATCGGCAGAAAGATCAACTTGGCCATCAGCTTGACGGCGTCGCGCGGCGTCCAGTGTTCGCCGGCTTCCTCGTTGTTCTCCTCGTTGAAGCGCCGCACCAATTCCTCGAACACGGTGCCCATGCCGTGGTTGTCGAGGCCGGCGGGGCTCAGATCAATGTCGGACGAGGTGAACTTCTCGATCAGCGTGCCGAGGGCGTCGGCCTTGGAGAGGCGCGGGATCTGGTTGCGGAACTCGAAGTTCTCGAGGATGTCCTGCACGTTCGGCGAGAAGCCGTCCAGGTAAGCCTCGAAGTCAGCCTTGAGCTGCTGTTGGCTGGCGCGGGCCTTGAGATCGCGCAGCGTGAACCGGGAGGTGTTGTAGAACGCCTGGCCGGCGGCCTGACGCAGGGCGGCGTCCTGGTTCGTGATCTTCGCCTGGTCGAGCGATACCTTCATGTCGAGCACGGCCTGCTTGGTGGGCTCGAGCACCGCGTCGAGCCGGCGCAGCACGGTCATCGGCAAAATGACGTCCCGATATTTGCCGCGCACATAGAGGTCGCGCAACACATCATCGGCGATGCCCCAGACGAAGTTGGTGATCCAGTTCAGTTGGTTTGAGTCCATACGCAATAACGAGGCCACGCCGCGAGCCGTGAAAGGCGGGCCCGCGTTGACCGGAGGCAGTTTAATGCGCCGCCGCCGGGACGCCAGCCCAAGATCAAAACCGCCTGGGTCGGCGGTCATTGGTCCGCGTCCGGCGGGGCGGGGGATGGCGGGAAAAACCGGCGTCCCGGATTTCCCCTTTTAACAGGGGCGCGGAGATGTTAGCGTCGGCCCATGGCGCGCAAAACGGACAAATCGGAATCCGCCCACGGCTTGAGTTACGTCATCGGGGTGACGTTGCTGGCGGCGGCCCTGTTTCTGTTTGTCGCGCAATGGTCGTTCGCGCGCGGCGATCTCGCGGTGAACCAGACGCCGCCGAACAGTCCCACCCACAACCACGCCGGCTGGCTGGGCGCGCAGGTGGCGCACGGCTTTTTCCTCCTCCTGGGGGCGGGGGCGTACTTGTTGCCGGTGGCGCTGGTGGTGCTAGGATTGGGTTGCTGGTTTGAGTGGCTCGCCTACCTGCGCCGGCGCTGGCCGTGGCTGCTGATTTTGTTGTTGTCCGGTTCGGGGTTGTTGCATTTGGCAAACACCTGGCCGCTCGGCGCGCGTGTGCGGGGCAACATCGGCGCGCCGTATCTGGGCGGTTTCGCGGGTTACTTGAGCTACGAGTACGGTTTCTGGATGGTGGGCACCGCCGGCGCGGTCATCCTCTACGGAGCGTTGTATTTCATCAGTCTGCTGTATCTGACCAATTTTCAATTGGGCGGCTGGCTGCGCTGGTTGTGGCAGCGGCGACCGGGATTCTCCGGGGCGGGCCGGTCGGAAATTGAGGCGTTGGAACGGCGCGCCCGGCAGTTGGAAAAACAGAAGCGGGCTTTGGAGGAGGAAGTCGCCCGCGGCGCCGGTTTGGGCGCCGACCTGCAACCCGTGCCCGAACCGACCGTGCGCGACTTGAGCGTACCCCAGCCGAAATCGGGCCGGGCCAAAAAATCGGCCGCGGAAACGCCGCGGGAGATTGCCCCGGCCGACGAAGGCGAAGTGGTGGTGCCGCGCGACGAGGCCGCCGCCAGCGCGGCAGAGGCAGGCAAGGAAACTGGCAGTCCGCCCGCCGGGACGCCGGGAGACAAATCGGCGGAAGCACCCAAGGCGGAAGCCGCGAAGCCCGCCGCCCCTGCAATCCACGGCCTGCAACCCACCCGGCCCCAGCCGCGCAAGCCCAAACCCATCCAGGTGGCGTCCACGCCGATGATTGGCAATTATCAGTTGCCCCGGCTGGAGTTCCTGCAACAGGCGGATCTCTCGGCCAAACCGACCGAGTCCAAGGAGGCGCTGCTGGCCAACGCCAACTTGATGAAACAGACGCTGGCGCAATTCGACATTCCGGTGGAGCTGGGGGACATCACCAAAGGCCCGACCATCACCCGTTATGAGTTGCATCCCGCGCCCGGCGTGAAGCTGGAAAAGATCGCCGCGCTCAACAACAACATCGCCGCCGCCCTCAAAGCCGAACGCATTCACATCCTCGCGCCGGTACCGGGCAAGAGTTCCGTGGGCGTGGAGGTGCCGAACCCGGTCAAGACCAAGGTCATCATGCGCGACCTGTTCGAGACGGAAGAATGGCGCGGCAGCAAGGCGAAGATTCCCATTGCCCTGGGCAAGGACGTGTATGGGCACCCGATCATCGCCGATCTGGCCGAGATGCCCCACCTGTTGATCGCCGGCAGCACCGGTTCGGGCAAATCCGTCTGCATCAATTCCATCATCGCTTCGTTGCTCTACCGGTTCACCCCGGACCAACTGCGGTTTGTGATGATTGATCCCAAGGTGGTGGAACTCCAGCAATACAACGTGCTGCCGCACTTGGTGGTGCCCGTGGTCACCGATCCTAAAAAAGTCATCCTCGCCCTGCGCTGGGTGGTGAGTGAGATGGAGAAACGCTACCAGATTTTCGCGCGCGTGGGCGTGCGCAACATCGGGACGTTCAATACGCGCCCGAAAAACAAGGCCCTGCCCGCGCGCGAGCCGGAGTTGCCGCTCAAGGCCCGCAAGGAAAAGGTGGAGCCGGGCGCCGACGGGTTCGCGGTTGAGGTGGACGAGGAAATCGTCGTGCCCCGCGAGGAGGACATCATCATCCCGGAGAAGCTGAGTTACATTGTGGTGATCATTGACGAGCTGGCGGACCTGATGCTGGTGGCGCCGGCGGACGTGGAAATGGCGATTGCGCGCATCACCCAGATGGCGCGGGCGGCCGGCATCCATGTCATCGTCGCCACCCAACGGCCGAGCGTGGATGTCATCACCGGGGTCATCAAGGCCAACATCGCCGCGCGGATCGCCTTTCAATGCGCCTCGCGCGTGGATTCGCGGACCATTCTGGACGCGATGGGCGCCGAGAAATTACTGGGCAAGGGTGACATGCTCTATCTGCCGCCCGGCTCGGCGAAATTGATCCGGGCCCAGGGCGCGTTGATCACCGATCCCGAGATCCAGGGGATCGTGGATTTCATCGCCCAGCAGGCCAAGCCGAGCTACGAGATGGAAATCCATCAGCAACTTTCCCGGCCCACCGTCAGCGGCGACGAAGAGGGGGGCATCAATGAGGATGAAGACCTCATCCAACAATGCATCGAAGTCATTCGCAGCGAACAACGCGCGAGTGTGTCCCTCCTGCAACGCCGGCTCCGGTTGGGGTACACCCGGGCGGCGCGGATCATGGATGAACTGGAAAACCGCGGCATTGTCGGCCCCAGCAAAGGCGCGGAGCCGCGGGATATTTTGATTGATCT
>MWDV01000428.1 GCA_002070715.1 Verrucomicrobia bacterium ADurb.Bin118 | reverse complement strand
TCTGGCTCGCCTGATACCGTTTCCAATGTTGTTCACAAGGACGCGGAGCGACGCCCGGAGCAGCGGGAGCGCCGTGGCCTGATATCGTTGCCAACGTCGTTCACCAGGGCGGGGTGCGCCGCAGGTGGCGGGCGCTTGTCAGGCATGAACGAGCGGGCTAGAATTCGGGCCATGAGCGAAATCATCTTTGAGGTGCGCGAAGACGAGACGGATGGCGGTTACACGGCCTCAGCGGTGAGCGGAGGCATTCACACCGAGGCCGAGACGTTGGAAGAGTTGCGGCGCAACGTCCGCGAGGCGGTGGACTGTTACTTTGATGATCCCGACAAAGCGCCCAAGATGATCCGGCTGCATTTTGTCAGGGAAGAACTATTGGCGCGATGAGATTGCCGCGCGACGTGACCGGCCGCCAACTCGTCAAGGCGCTGCGGGAACTCGGGTATGAGGAAACCCGGTGCAAAGGCTCCCACATCCGGGTGACGCCGCAAAAGAATGGCGAACATCACGAAGTGATCCCGGATCACAATCCGATCAAATGCGGCACGTTAAACGGCATCCTCAAGAGCATCGCCAGGCATCACGGCTTGACGCGAGAAGAACTGATCCGGTTGCTGAAGCTGTGACCAGCGGTGGGTGCAGCGGCATCTGGCGCGCAACAGATACGGTCACCAAGTCGCTTGGCGCCTTCACCCCTGACGCCAACGAAAATCTGCCCCACGACGTGCGGTACGCGTATGACGGCTGGAACTCAATGGCCATCCTCGATCATCAATGCTCCATCCTCTATTCATTTACGTGGGGACTGGATTTGAGCGGGACGATGCAAGGTGCGGGTGGCGTGGGCGGGTTGCTGGCCATCATCGATGCCAGCCAGGGTTCGCACTTCTGCGCGTATGATGGGAATGGCAATGTGGCTGCCTTGCTGAAAGCGGATGGTGCCGGGCTGACCGCTCAATACGAGTATGGCCCCTTTGGGGAACTCCTCCGTGCCACGGGCCCGATGGCCAGGGCCAACCCCTTCCGGTTCTCGACCAAATATCAGGACGATGAGACCGATCTGATTTACTATGGTTATCGGTATTACAACCCGAGCACCGGAAGGTGGCCAAACAGAGACCCGTTGGAGGAACGGGGCGGTGTCAACTTGTATGGCTTTGTTAAAAATGATCCGCTGACAAAATTCGATCCTGATGGCCGACAGCCGCAATACATTCAGATGCCTCAAAATGGTGATAGCCCACAATTTCCACAAGATGGTTGTTGGATGTGCAAAGAGGAACTTATCGGCAAGCACATTTTCGGAATACTTCATCACCGCTTCATCGTTTGTAATGGAGATGCACGCGGATTCGAGAAGCGTAGCCGCTGGCTTTGGGGAGGCCCTGGTGGTGTTCGAAACGAATACGACCAGCCTGTTCACCACGATGTGAGATGTTACAAGCTGGAGTGCCTGAACAATGACTGTGCTACGAGGATTTTTGATAAGGCAGTTTCCAGTGGCCAAGGGAAAAGTTACTGGCTTGGTTTTCGAGATTGCCAATCTTGGGCCAACAACGTTGAGCGGTCGATGTATAAATCATGCTCGTGTTGCCCCAAAAATCAAATCAAGCGCCGCTTCCACTGGAAGCTGACTGGTTTTTCAGAAACCAAGCTCGATCCGCCGTCCGATACACCTGAATTGCCACAAGGAGATAATTATGACGATTCGGAATCTGATGAGTAGTCGTGTTTTCGTTCCAATGCTTTTACTTTGCACGACTGTTTCCTGTGTCTCTACACTGGATGCGATGAACCTTCCTATTCGCATCAAAGTGGTAAATGCGACAACGAAGCAGCCGATTACAAACGCTATCGTCAAACTTGAATGGCGCGTGGGTTTGGGCGGTTACTATTGGGGCAAACCCGTCTCAAAACCGACTGATGCATCTGGAACGGTGATTTTCGCTTCCAAAGATGTGCCGCCGATTTCATCGGATGGCTATTCACTTGGGAAAGAAATCAAAAAACTATCGATTAGCACACTCGTTGTGTCTGCCAAAGGGTGTAAGAAGAAGGTTTTGGCGTATCCTAAACCTAAAGAAATTGAATTGGTCGAGCTTTCTCCTGAATGAACCCGACCGGCTGTCCCGCCAAAAGGTGAGAAAGAATTTTGCGGCGCTCAAGCCGCGCCGGAGTCGGTCGGCCACCCGCGCCTGCTGCGGATCTTAGCTGCTGCGAAGTTTAGGTTGAATGGTTCGTTGGTTTGAGTTGAAATGGCCCAGAAGCAATCACGCATGAAGTTATTGAACCAATACACCAGCCGCACCGTGCCGGGCTTTGTGAA
This sequence comes from Verrucomicrobia bacterium ADurb.Bin118, assembly GCA_002070715.1. GTDB lineage: Bacteria > Verrucomicrobiota > Verrucomicrobiia > Limisphaerales > MWDV01 > MWDV01. Next base: position 20,187 of record MWDV01000428.1, on the reverse strand, counting down.
CGTGCTGGGCACGGCCACGAATACGGCCACCGTAAGCTTGTGGAGCCAGGACAATCTTGCGCTCTACACGCCGACGACGCGTAAGGGGGATTATTTCCGGGGGGAAATGTTGTTCAACAACAACACCGGGGCACTGTGGCTCACCATCACCAACGTGGCCGTCCTGAGCAACGACACCGGGGCGGCATCTGCCCTCCTTTGGCGCCGAAACGAAGATTGGAGGCAACGGCGATGGGGTTGCGAGGCCGGACGATGCCGCTCCTGATGGAGCTGGGCAATTGGTTCCATCGGATTCTACAACGATGCCGCCCTGACGGGGCTGGGCCTCCGCTTTGGCGAGGGGGGGCGTATCATCGGGCGCTGGCGGGACCCCGGTATTGCCCTAGGCAAGGCTGGTTCTGCTGGCCGGAAGCGTCAGAGGACAGGCACAGCCCCAAAGCGGGTGCATGAATCTCGCGCGCAGGCGGACGCGAAGCGTCATGGAGTGCGGCCGTCCCCGGCCGCTTTCTGCCGATGAATGAGGAGGGCTTGGCATTGACCATTCGCTGTCGGATTGGCTGGGGCGTTGGCATGATGTGATTGATCCCGCGACGCATCGCGGGATGCTAACCGTCTGGAGAATGGGCGTTGACGCTTCTCTGATCCCCTCCGGTAAAGGTTCAAGAGGCAAGGGCGTGGGTGTGTTGGGGTGGAGAGCCCGGGGGTTGGTCCTTTCGACGAGGCCGTTTTACGACGAAGCTTGGTCCTTGGTTTTCTTTTTCGCGTTCGCGGTGGGCAGAACCGCCAATACGAGTGATCCCAGATTGCGTTCGCATCGGCTGTCTGAAATTTGTCTGAACGACGAAGTAAACAATTTTTCCGATGGCGTAAATTATTGGAAACAAGGAAGATGAGATGGCGGGAGCGGCGGGGCTCGAACCCGTAACCTCTGCCGTGACAGGGCAGCGCTCTAACCAATTGAGCTACGCCCCCGCTATGGGAAGGCAAACCTAAAATAACCCGGGAGCCGCGTCAAGCTTAACCGCTGTCAATTTGAAAAATCGCAGGCGGAGGGTTGGGGCTCGTAATTTTCCCGGTTCTCTGACGTTTTCAGTGGGTAGTTACAAGGCTGGGACTCGGAGTTTGCCGGCGACCAGGTAAAGCATGGTGCGCAGATAAACGAAACTGCGGAAGCCACGCGCCCGGCGTTTGACGGCGCTGAACACACTGTTGAGTCCCTCCATGAAAGCATTGGTCAACCCATGCTTCCAGTGCGCCAGGATCCCGTCCCAGTGGCGCTCGACGGACTCGGCGAACTTGACCATCTCGACAAACAAGGTGCCAAACTTCTTCCGACCCAGCCGCACCCAACGGCACCACGCCTCCAGTCGCCGCCGGGCCGCACTCGCGTGGGGCAACCGATATGCGTTCTGAAACGCCAGTCGCATCTGATACGCCTTCACGCTGGCCAGATTGCTTTGCGTCAACACCGCCAGTTCCGCCGCCTGTTCCTCGCTCAGGTGCTCCGGGTTCTGGCGCAACAGCCACCGCGAGGCTTTCAACTCGGGCCGCTGCTTTTGCTCGCGCCGTCGCACTTTCTCCGTCGCCAGGATCAGGTTGGCAATCACATGATACTTGTCATGCACCACCGTCGCGTTGCGGCAGGTTTCCCGCACGCCCTTGCGATACGCCGGACTCAAGTCCATCGCAACTTCCGTCAGGGCATGGCGATGCCCGTTATGGGCCTCCAGCGCCGCGATAAATTGCGGGAAAACGCCCGCGTCCCGATCCTCCGCGGCAAAGAGCACGCGCTTCTTGATCAGGTCGGCAGAAACGCTGATATACTTGTGGCCTTTGCGCACCGACATCTCGTCCACCCCCACGCAACACACTTGGGAAAAGTCGGCCTCGGCATAGGCCGCGTCCACATGCTGGTGCAGAAGCCGCCACAGGCGCGGCGCGGTTTCCCCGAGCGTCTGGGCGGCGCGTTCGACCGCCATCTCGCGCAGCAGCAACAGCGCGAAGGCTTCAAACTCCTTGCTGAACCCGCCCGCCTTGCCTTTCCACGGCGGCCGCACCCGCCAAGTGTGGCCGCACTGGGGACAACGCCCGCGCGGCAACCGGCAGACAATCTCGCAGCGGTATTGCATCACGTTGAGATGCCGCCAGCGCAACGGCTCGGTGCGATCGTAGCCTTTGGCTTCCGACCCGCACCGGGGACAGCGCTCCAGCTTCCAGACCTCCTCGGTGTGTTCGACTTGAATATCCACTTGGCTGCGGTCTTGGTGGAAGCCGCATTCGGTCACGCGCCACTTCAATCCCAGCCCCAACAGTTCGGCAAAGAGTTTTTCCGGTGTCATGCGCCCACACTCTGCCAATTCCATCTCTCCTTACCCACCGAAAACGTCAGAGAACCATTTTCCCAGCGGCTCCATGAGTTTATAATCGTTTTCCAGCCGGGTGGCCCCTATCCTCTTGCCCATGTTCTGGCTTGGCACGATCAAACAGCAATTTGCCCTTCCCGTCCTCGCAGCGGGGATTGCGCTCTCCAGTCACGGCGCGGAGCGTCCTCCGGATCGCCCGGCAGCGGCCCAATCCAGCCAGCCAACGTATCGTAATCCGTTGCTTCCCGGCGCAACGATGGCGGACCCGCACGTTATCCGCGTGAACGACCTTTATTATCTCTACGCCACCACGCATACGCGGGGCTACGATGTTTATACGAGCCCCGATTTGGTGAACTGGACCAACCGCGGACTGGCGTTTGATGATCCCCGGCGGGGGGTTTGGGCGCCGGATGTGTTTCACCACCGGCGCGGTGACGGAAAGTTTTATCTCTATTACACCGACAGCGCAGCCGGCCAGCGCCCCGGCGGGCCGAAGAAACAGATTGGCGTGGCGGTGGCGGACAGTCCTTTGGGGCCGTTTGTGGATCATGCGGTCCTGGTCACCAACGCGATTGACGCGCACGTGTTCCAAGACGACGACGGCGCCCTGTATTTTTACTACGCGGACTTGGAAAAAGGTTTCAAAATCCGCGGCCAGCGCATGACGGATCCGCTGACGCCGCGCGGCGAGGCCAAAATTCTTCTTCACCCGACCGATCCCTGGGAAAAGGCCAGTGGCCACGTAACCGAGGGTCCCTGGATGCTCAAGCATCAGGGGGTGTATTATCTGATGTATTCGGGATCCGGCGCGGATTCACCGCATTACGCAATCGGTTATGCCACCGCCCCATCACCGCTGGGGCCCTTCACAAAATTTGCGGGCAACCCCATTGTGCGGCGGGGCGGCAACGTGTTCGGTCCGGGACATCATTGCGTGGTCGCCGGTCCAGACGGCCGGTTGTGGATGGTGTATCACCAGAAAGCGAACGAGGGCATCAACTGGGAACGTTTCCTCGCGATTGATCCGTTGTGGTTTGACGAGCACGGCGTGATTCGGGCGAAAACCACACGCGGGGCGGAGGCACCGGCACCGTAAACGGCGCCCCGAAAACTCAACTGCGGGATCGTTCCCAGCAGCGGCGGCGGGTCACCGCTGTAATTGTTTTTCGAGGTAGTGAACCACTTGCCGGACGTTGGCATCCACTTCCATGCGATCCTTCACCAACCGGCACGCATGCAGGACAGTGCCATGGTCGCGTCCGCCAAAGGCTTCGCCGATGGCACTGAGCGAATTCTCGGTCATCTGCCGTGAAAGGAACATGGCCACCTGCCGCGGAAAGGCGATGTTTTCCGGGCGCCGTTTGCTGGTCATGTCCGCCAGGCGAATGTCGAAATGTTCGGCCACCTTTTTCTGGATGGTTTCGATGTTGATGGAAAAACGACCTTCCTCGTGCAGAATCTCGCGGAGCAAACCTTCAACAACTTCGATGGTAAGCTGCTTGCCGGTGAGCGAGGCGAAAGACGCCACCCGGATGAGGGCGCCCTCGAGCCGGCGAATGTTGCTGCGAATACGGTGCGCGAGAAAATTGACGATTTCATCCGGCAACTGAACGCGCATCAACTCGGCCTTCTTCTTCAGAATGGCGAGCCGGATCTCCACATCGGGCGGTTGCAAATCGGTGACCAGCCCCCATTCAAAGCGGGAAACAAGCCGGTTCTCAAGATTTTGAATCTCGCTGGCGGGCCGGTCGCAGGTCAGCACAATTTGTTTATGCGCATCGTGGAGGGCATTGAACGTGTGGAAAAACTCCTCTTGAATGCGTTCCTTGCCAGCGAGGAACTGGATGTCGTCAATCAACAGCACATCCGTCTGACGGTAGCGTTTGCGAAACTTGACGAGCTGGCTGTTTTGAATGGCGTCAATGTATTCGTTGGTGAATTTTTCCGACGAAACATAAGCGACGCGGGCGCCTTTCTTGTGGTGGGCGACATGCTGCCCGATGGCATGCAGCAAGTGGGTTTTACCCAAACCGACTCCCCCGTAAAGAAAGAGCGGATTATAGGATTTGCCCGGTGCTTGAGCCACCGCCAGCGCGGCCGCGTAAGCGAAGTTGTTGTTGTTACCAACCACGAACGACTCGAACGTGTTCTTGGGATTGAACAGGGCCTCGGGCAACGGGGCCGCCTTGGCAGCGGCAGTGTTGTTGGTCATCCTTGAGCGAGACGGAGGCGAAGCAGACGGCACCGCGGCAGCGGGGGTGGCAATCTGAAATTGGATCTGCCATTGCCGGCCAGACACCGCTGCCAACACTTCTTGCAGTAGACTGAGATAATTGTCCTTGATCCACACTTCACAGAAGTCGTTGGCCACCTCCAAAACAAGGGCATCCCCCTCGCCGCCCGCTGCGCGCAAAGGCGCAAACCAGAGCTGATAAATATCCGGGCTTAACAATGTTTGCAACTGCTGCTGTGCGGCATTCCAAACCTGCTCTGCGGAAGCTTTTGTGTTCACTTTACGCACCAAATCCACCCGTATTTCGGACATTTATTCACTTTGCCTTGCGCCACCACTTTAACCCCATCAACCGATGGATTGTCTCACACCCACCGGCGGTTCGGCCAATAAAATCGCGGTTCACCAATAAAAAGCATGGGCCAAAACGGGTTTATATTGTTTGTAACTATCTGATTATCAAAAACTTAAAATACGACCAAACAAGTTTCATCCCCGACTGGTTTCAACGTGTGTATCCAGATCGAGTGTTTAACCAACTTGCACAGGCGTTTTAGAGGATGCGGCGCGTTCTGGCGAGGACAACATATTAACTTTTGTTCACTAGTTATTCACAGGCTGTTTTGCGCCTTTTTGGTGCCCGGTTTCAGGCTCAGAAAATTCGCGAATCCCAAGGGGTTCCAGCGGGTCAACGGTCGCGCCGCCGGATGCCAAAGAACGCTTTTTCAATTACCTGATGGTTACTGAAATCCAGCCCGCAGTCAGCATCATCGTGCCGGTGAAATTCTTTTGCCGTTGCCGCAGGAGGCCATCCGCGGAATGGGCGGTTTACACCGCTTGTTCGCCCATCTCCTCGGTGCGAATGCGCACGGCGTTATCAATCGGACTGACAAAAACCTTGCCATCGCCGATCTTGCCTGTGCGGGCGGCTTTGACAATGGCCTCCACCGCGCCGGCCACCATGTTTTCCGGCAGGACGACCTCAATTTTTATCTTGGGCAGAAAATCCACCGTGTATTCGCTGCCCCGGTAAATTTCGGTGTGCCCCTTTTGCCGGCCAAAGCCTTTGACCTCGGATACGGTCATGCCTTGGACGCCCAAGGCCGACAACGCGTCCTTCACATCTTCCAGTTTGAACGGCTTGATGATCGCCTCGACTTTCTTCATAAAATCAATTGCTTTGTGCCCGCCATAGTAACCACGCCGTCCTGCGTGTAAACGGCAATGTTCCAACCGGCCCCTTCCCGCGGATCGCGGAAGAAGCCGTTCGCACCGCAAGCGGAATTCCCATTGACGCTGGGGCGGGCCCACTCGCAAGATGCGCGGAAGGCGTGGTGGCATTGGGCTGCTGCGCTTTTTCACTAAGCAAGAAATCGAACATGAAACTGGACTCGCTGTATTCGGAACTGACGTTGAAAACGAACGCCAAACTGGCGTTATTGGTCATGGATGGGCTGGGCGACATTGCCACAGCGGCGCAAGGCCGGCTCACGCCCCTGGAAGCGGCCCGCACCCCGCATCTCGATGCGTTGGCCAAGGAATCCGCCCAAGGGCGCATGATTCCAGTCGCCCCCGGCATCACCCCGGGTAGCGGACCGGGACATCTCGGGCTGTTTGGTTATGACCCGCTGGAGTACCAAGTGGGTCGCGGCGTTATTGAAGCACTCGGTTTGGGGGTGGAACTCAAGCCCGGGGATGTCTGCGCCCGCGCCAACTTCGCCACGCTCGACGCCAAAGGCGTGGTCACCGACCGACGCGCCGGACGCATTCCCACCGAGACCTGCGAACGATTGTGCGCCCGGCTGGCTGCGAAGATTAAAAAAATCGGAGACACGCAGGTCATCATCAAAGCCGGCAAGGAACATCGGTTCGTCGTTGTTTTCCGAGGCAAAGGATTGGCCGGTCCACTGACGGACGCCGATCCCAACCGCGAAGGCTTCGCCATTCCCACCGTCAAACCGCGCGATCCCAAAAACGCGAAGCAGAAGAAGATGGTTAAGCTCATTGCCGACTTTTACCAAGCGGCGCTGCCGTTGCTTGCGAAGGAAAAGCCCGCCAATGGCTTTCTCATGCGCGGCATCGCCCATCAACCGGATATTCCGCTGTTTGCGGATCGTTACCAGCTCAAGCCGGCGTGTCTGGCGGTGTATCCGATGTACAAAGGGCTCGCTCAACTCGTCGGCATGACGAAGCTTGAGGGGCCGCAGACCATCCAGGAGCAATTCGAGCGCTACGTGCGGGAATACGACAACTACGGGTTCTTTTTCATCCATTTCAAATACACCGACAAAGCTGGCGAGGACGGAAATTTTGAAGCGAAGAAGCAAGCCATCGAAGCCTTCGACGCGGCGCTGCCGATTCTGCTGGCGAAGAAACCCGATGTCATCGCAATCACGGGCGATCACTCGACGCCGTGCGCCGTGAAAGGACATTCGTGGCATCCCCAGCCGGTCTTGCTGCACTCCGCGGTGAGCGGCACGGATAAACTGGAACGTTTCACCGAAACCGGCGCGAACCTCGGCTCGCTGGGTCTCTTTGAAGCGAAATTTTTAATCCGCTGGATGCAGGCGAACGCCCGCATGTTTGACAAGTTCGGCGCGTGAAATTTTTTTACGGCGATAAAAAAAGTGCGCGTCAATGAAAAAAAAGTTTGCATGCGCGCGTTTTTATTCTACAAACGAGCGAAACAGATCATGGCGCTGCTAATTTGCCAGAGTCAGTTGCTGTATTCCCACACAGAAGGGAGGTGATTCGCGTGGCCGTAAAGAAAGCCAAGAAAAAAGCTGCAAAGAAAGCTGTAAAGAAGGTTGCAAAGAAAGCTGCAAAGAAGAAGAAGTAACCTAAGCAATACACCAGGATGGCAAGCGCGGTCACGGTGATCGGTTTCCCATCCTGGTTTTGTTTTCAGTCCCCACTTTTCCATGGCGCAACTCGTTTTCGATATTGAAACCTCCGCCCTGCCACTCGAAAACTTCGACGAAGTTCAGCAGGAATATCTGTTCCGGGAAGCCGAGAAGCTTGCGGATGAACCCGCCCGCGCCACCCGGCGCGATGAAATCCTCCGCCAATTCAATCTCTGGCCGTTCACCGCGCAAGTCGTCTGCATCGCCATGCTCAACGCCGAATCCCTGCGCGGCCAGGTGCTGTTCACCGCCGATGACTTCGAAGAAAACGCCGCCGAGGGCGGCCCGGTGGAATTCGTGCCGTGCATGGATGAAGTGGAACTGCTCACGGCGTTTTGGGACGTGGCAAAGCATTACGATGAAATCATCACCTTCAACGGTCGCGGTTTTGATGTGCCCTTCCTGTATCTACGCTCTGCGCTGTTGAATGTCGCCATCACCAAGAAAAACTGGCTCGGCTACCGGTTTACCACGGAACCGCATTGTGATCTGGCGGAGCAATTCACCTTTTACGGGGTCAGCGGGCGCGAGGGCGCGGCACGGCGTTTCAACCTGGATTTCTACTGCAAAGCCTTCGGCATTGACTCGCCCAAGAGCCAGGGCGTGACGGGCATGGACATCAACTCGCTGCTGGCCGAGGGAAGATACCGCGACATCGCCGAGTATTGTCTGCGCGACGTGCGCGCAACGGTGGAACTTTACCACCTCTGGAAAACCCGGCTGGCCGGAATTAAGTGAAGTCCGAAAACCGCCGATCCCAAGCCCCCGACGCCGGGACGCTGGTCTGTTTTGCCCTAGCCGAAGAAGCGGCCCCGTTTCGAAAACGGATTAAGAACCGCAGGGATATTTCCGTTTTAATTACCGGCATGGGCCAGCAGAACGCCCGAGCCGCCTTGGACCGGGTTTTGGCCGCCGCTCTTGGTAGCCGCCATCGTCAGACAGCGGGTTCCTCGCCTAACGACACTCTCACGAGCGCGACAACGGTGTTCACGTGCGGTTTTGCGGGTGGATTAAATCCAGCACTGGCGCCGGGCGACGTGCTTTTTGAAACGACCGACGATGTTCTCCGGAAAAAACTCCGGACCGCCGGAGCCAAGCCGGCGAAGTTTCATTGTTCCGCACGGATTGCCGTGACGGCTGCGGAAAAGGCTGAACTGCGGCGGATCACCAGCGCGGATGCGGTGGAGATGGAATCGGGAGTCATCCACACGCTTTGCCATGAACGCGGTTTGGTAGTCGCCACGGTGCGAGTCATCTCCGATACGACGGCGGAGGATTTACCCCTCGATTTCAATCAATTTACCCACCCGGATTTGCGTTTGGATTACTGGAAGCTGGCAGGTGTTCTCGCCCGATCTCCCGGCACGATCATCCCGTTGCTGCGCTTGCACAAAAAGTGCCGTCGGGCGGCGGAACGCCTGGCCCTCGTTCTTGAAACCGCCCTCCGCCAGAGTTGAACCGGGATTCGCACGACGACTGGATTGTTCCCAGCCCGGAATGGCACACGGCCATGGGCGGCCGCATTTTCAAGAGGTGCCGTAGGCAGAAGTCTTGGCGCCCAACCGGTGACGCCACCAAGCGCCCATAATCAGGCCAAGCTTGTGCAGCCGGCTCAGCCGCACACGATCGGGAACGAACACATTAAATTGTCGTTGTTCCAACTTGCGGAGCAAACGCCAATAAACCGCGCCCATCAACTCCGCCGCAACCATCACCGGCCGATCCTCGGCTGGCAGCAATTCGCGGGCGCGCTGGTAATGGCGTTTCGCTTCGGCAGCCGCGACGGCGGCGAGTGCGCGGTAACGAGAGGAATACGTGCCGCCCAAAATTTCCGCCTCGGTGACTTGGAAATGGTGCAACATATCCAGCGGCAGATAAATGCGGCCGCGTTGCGCGTCTTCCCAGACGTCGCGCAGGATGTTCGTCCATTGTAGCGCGTGTCCAAGCTGGACGGCGTAATCCGCCGATTGGGGATGCCGGGCGCCAAAGATACGGATACTTAACAGACCAACCGCGGCGGCCACGCGATAGCAATACAACTCCAGCTCAGCGGAATCCGCATAGCGCGATTTTTCCAAGTCCATTTCACAGCCTTGGAGGATTTCGTCCAGCAACGCGAACGGCAGATGGTATTCGCGAATGACCGGCTGAAGTTCACGGATGACCGGCAGGGTGGTTGCGCCACCCGTGCAGGCCCGGCGCAGGTCATCCCGCCAGATGGCCAGTTGGGTGCGTCGCTGTTCGACGGGCACCGCGGGATCATCCGCGACATCGTCCACCTCGCGACAGAAAGCGTAAAGGGCGCACATGGCGTGCCGCCGGGGCCGGGGCAACAAGCAGAAGGCCAGCGCGAGATTGGAGGCGCTCCGGCGGGTGATGGCCCGGCTCTGTTGCATGGCGCCGCTAAGCGGTCGGCGGCGAAGACGGCGGCGGCGGCTCCGGCGGACGCAAGGGCGGCAAACCGCCGGTTTCCGCGAGCGTGGGATTGCGACGCCGCGACCGATGTTTTCGCCGTCGCCGACGCGGTTTCAGGGCGGCGAAAAAACCGACATCCTCATGCCGCGGATGCCGGTAACGCACCAGCACAGCGGGTTCCGTCTGTGCGTGACGGGAACGTCCACGCCGGCGTTTTCGCCGGGCCAGCACAGCCCACACAATCAACGCGGAGGCGAGCAAAATAACCACCCCCAGAATAATCAAACCATCCTTGATTTCCGGGGTCATCTCGGGAACAACGCCGCTGCCTGGGACCAGTTCCATGGAGGCCAAAATTATTGGGATGCGCCACATTCAGTCTTTTCCTTCCGCCGTTTCGCCGGCACCGGCATCGGCACCCGGATCGCCGGCAATATTTAACCGTTGCATCCGATAACGCAAGGCATGACGACTCAGTTGAAGCCGGTCCGCCACGCGTCCGAGGTTATACTGGCATTGCTCCAGCACGCTGAGAATGATCCGGCGCTCATAGTTGGCCAATAGGGCATCCAGCGGCTCTTCCACTGCGGTGGGATCCGGGGCCGCGATCCCCAACGGCTGGCGCGCCTCAAGTTCGAAATCGGGCAGACTGGTGGCTTGGAGTTCATCCGTGGTTTCCAGGATCAAGGCGCGTTCGATGACATTGCGCAGCTCACGGACGTTCCCCGGCCAGTGGTGAAGCCGCAATTTCTGTCGGGCGGCGGGCGACAAACCGCGCACATGCCGCTTGAGCGACAGGTTGAACTGGCCCAAAAAATGATCCGCCAGCCGCGAAATATCCTCGCCGCGCTCCCGCAACGGCGGCAATTGCAGTTGGACGACGTTCAACCGATGGAACAGGTCTTCACGAAACTCCTGCGCCCGGATGGCTTGGATGATGTCGCGATTGGTGGCGGCTAGCAGGCGCACGTCCACCCGGCGTTCCTGCGTGTCGCCCACCCGCGTAAACGTGCCGTCTTCGAGAAAGCGCAACAATTTCGCCTGCAACGGCCGGCTCATGTCGGCGATTTCATCCAGGAAAATCGTGCCCCCATCGGCTTCCTCCACGCGTCCGGGTTTCTGCTTGAGGGCGCCGGTGAACGCGCCTTTTTCGTGGCCGAACAATTCGCTTTCCAGCAGCGCCTCGGGAATGGCCGCGCAGTTGATGCGGACGTAAGGCGCTTCCCGGCGGCGGCTTAATCCGTGCAGCGCGCCCGCAACGAGTTCCTTGCCTGTGCCACTCTCGCCCAGAATCAACACACGGGCGTCGGTGGGGGCGACGGTCTGAATCATCCGCCGCAAGGTGCGCATGGCGGGGCATTCGCCCACGATCTGGGAGAGATTAGCCACCACGCCGGTGGCGGTGCGCAGACGCGCATTTTCCTGCAGCAGACGATGGCGCTCAGCACACCGTGCCACGGCGTGCAACAGTTCCTCCGGCGCAAAGGGCTTGGCCAGATAATCCATCGCCCCGGCCCGGATGGCTTCCACCGCAAGTTTGGGCGTGGCGTAGGCGGTGATCATCAGGACCGGCAGGTCCGGCCAGTTTTGACGCGCCCGGGCCAGAAACTCGTAACCGGTCATTCCGCCCAGCCGCGCGTCGGTGATGACCATGAAAAACCCTTCATCCGCCAGCAATCGCAACCCTTCCTCGGCAGATTCGACATCGCGCACGGCATAGCCCTCATCACCGAGGAGGGTGCGCAACGAGAGGCGCATGTTCCGTTCGTCATCCACAACGAGCACCGGCGGCAGGGGAGTGCTCATGGCGAAAATGTCGGGCCAGCGACCCGGTGGCCGACATCGTTGCGGACGGGGGGCGTCACTGGGGACGCCTGCCGGCACGCTGTTCTGGACCCGATGGTTTTCAAGTTGTTTTAAGCCGGTTACTGACGGTCTTGGCCGGGAAGATTACGGTAAATCGCGCGCCTTTTCCAAGCTCGGATTCCACGCGCACGGCGCCGCCGTACAACTCGGTATTGTGTTTAACGATGGCCAGCCCCAAGCCCGTACCTTTGGGCCGCGTGCTGTAATACGCCTCAAAAATCCGCTCCAGTTTTTCCGCCGGAATACCGGGACCATCGTCGGCAATGGTCACTTCGACAGCGGCATCACTCCGGCAATGGGCGGTGATGGTGATACATCCCTGGTCCGCGAGCACGTCCCGCGCATTTTGCAACAGATTGGAAAAAATCTCGGCGAGATGAGTGCGTTGCATCAGGAGGGATGGGAATGGGCCGCCGAATTCGCGCTGGATTTTCGTGCCCGACAATCCCCCTGGCGGAAACACGCGCTCGATGGCGCGGTCCAGTTCCTCGAGGAGATTGAGTCTTTCCACGCGGCCTTCGCTCAATTCCGCGTAGCCCATGATCTGGGTAATAATCCGGTCGGCCTTTTCCACCTCCTCCTGGATGATCCGGAGTTGCGGCGTGGGATCGCCGCGACCGGCCTGAAACACCCGTTGAAGGGAGAACGCCGTGTTATTGATGATGGCCAACGGATTCTTGATTTGATGGGCAAACTCGGCCGCCAGTCGTCCGGCGGAGTGCAACTGCTGGGTGCGCGCCAGAAATTCTTTTTGCTCCTCTTCGGCCTGCTGCTGCCGGGCCGCCAACACCTGCACGCCGTAACAACAGGGCGCCAACAACCACAGGATGACCAACCGCAACAGGAACGGCTCCGCCGGGTTTTCGGGCAGTTCTGCTTCGGGATCGGGCACCACCACAAAGCGGGCGACCGGCAGCAACCGGTTGAGTTCCTCCACCAACGCGGTCTGCAACGCCGGCGCGTCGCCTTCCTCCAGCAGCCCGATGAGTTTCTGTTTGGCGGTTTCGGGAAACCGCTGCCACACGATGCGGTGCAGGGGATCATTCTGCCGCCGCAACCGGACCAGCAGGGCCCGGGCGTCGCGAACCTCTTCCACGGTAATGCGCGGCACGGGGCGGCGATCCGCGCGGGGCCGCATCCAGAGACTGGTATGGGCGGAAGCGTGGTATTCCGCCTCCAGCAGACCGGCGCCCAGGTAGAACACCCCCAAGGCCAAGTTCAATACCAATTGCGGCACCGCCAGCGGGATGCAGATCGCGTTGACCACGATCAACGCCGGAAACACCCAGTAGAGAATGCTGTCAAAGCCGCCCGTTAACACCGTCAACCCGCCGAGAAACACGCCGTCCATCAGCCCGGCCATGAAAACCATCCACTGGACAAAGCCGCCCGGAAACCGGTGGATGACGAAGAACGAAACACCCACCAGCAGGTTGAACAGCACATACGTGCCGAAGAAATCCCGGATGGTTTCCAGCACCACGCCGTAACTGGTGGGCAGGCCCCCCACCCAATCGGAGAAATAAAGGTTGTAGAAGACAACGCCGATGACAACGAGCTTGGCCGGCAGAATGATGTCCCGTTGCAGGCCCAGAATGCGCCGGTCATACTCCGCCGGTTCCCCGCGCCGAACCGTCAGCAAACGGGGCAGGCGTTTCAGCCAGCGCCAGAGGGATGTTTTCATCGGCGCCGCCGGCCGGGCGTCCGCCCCGGCGGGGTTAACAACGCCACCGCCCGTGCGGCAATCCGGTCCACCGGCCACAACCGGCCAATCCCCTCGTAGCCGCAGGATAGCATCCCCTTCTCCGGGCCGATGAATTCCACGCCGCGTTGTCTCAGGACGGCCACGTTGTGTTGCGTGGCCGGATGCAGCCACATCTTGCCATTCATCGCCGGGGCCACCAAAACCGCCGCCCGGGGATTCAGCGCCAAAGCGATGCAGGACAACGCATCGTTCGCCAAGCCCAGCGCCAGCCGGGCGATGAAATGCGCCGTCGCGGGCGCGATCAGCAGCAGATCCGCCTCATCGGCCAGTTGGATGTGCGCGGGCTGCCAGCCGTGGGTTTCGTCATAAAGATCGGTCACGACCGGCGCACGAGACAGGGTTTTGAAAGGCAGCGGCGTGATAAACTTCTGCGCGTCCGCCGTCAGCACCACCCGCACGGAATAGTTTTGCTTGGTCAGTTGACTGCACAGATCCGCCGCCTTGTGCGCGGCGATCGAGCCGGTGACTCCCAGAATGATGTTCTTGCTGGTGCTCATATTTTCTGACAACCCGCACAGCGACAGTCTCACGGCGCTGGCAGTGCCCCATCCACGCGGTGATCTTAACACCGATTCAACCGTATCACAGTTACGCTTCGTCCGACGGCCGCAAACTAAAACTCCGGGGGCCGCGCCCGCACGCTGCGCATTTTCTCTGTTTCAATGATAGCCTGCATCCGCCGGAGGTCCTCCGGGATGGTGGCGCTGATCAACAAATAATCAAACTGCCGCCACTGCGCGAGTTCCTGGCGCGCCACGCTCAACCGCTTTTGAATGACCGCCTCGGCATCCGTGCCGCGCCGCCGGAGACGTGTTTCCAGCTCGGCCAGGGAAGGTGTCGTCAGGAAAACACTGATTAACGCCTGTTTGAGTTCGGGGTCCGCCGCGGCTTGCGCGCGAATGGTGGCCGCCCCCTGCACATCCACGTTCAACAAGACGTCCTGGTCGGCCCGCAAACGGTCAAGCACCTCGGCCCGCAACGTACCGTAATGGTGCCCATATACGGTGGCGTGTTCAATAAAATGACCCGCCTCGATGCGTTGCTGAAAGGTATCCGCGTCCAGAAAATGATAATCCACCCCATCCCGTTCACTCGCGCGGGGGGGGCGCGTGGTGCAAGTCACGACGCGGCTCATGTCCGGTCGGGCCGCCAAGAGTTGCTCGCAGATCGTGGTCTTGCCAGCACCCGAGGGCGCGGAAATGACCACCAACAAGCGGGGCACCATCGGTTTAGCCATACGGAGCAATTCCTCTGAGTTTAATCCCGGAAATCCGGTGCGGGTTCCGGTCCGCGACGTAACGTCGGAGACTGGTTTTCGCAAAGGATGGGTGGAGGCGGCCTTTCATTCGACATTCTGGGCTTGCTCCCGGAATTTCTCCAGTTCCGCCTTGAGCACGACGATTTGTTTTGAGATGAGCGCGTCGTTGGCTTTGGCACCGATGGTATTGACCTCGCGATTCATTTCTTGCGCGAGAAAATCGAGCAAACGGCCCACCGGTTGGTTGGAAGGACGGCAATCCTCAAACTGCTGAAAATGACTTTCCAGCCGGGTCAATTCCTCGGAAATATCCGACCGATCGGCGAACAACACCACTTCCTTGAGTACCCGTTCATCATCCGGCGCGGGCGCGGGCAATCCGGCGCTTTTAATCCGCTCCAAGAGTTGCGTCCGATACCGCGCCGCCGCCCGGGGTGCCTGCGTCCGGACCCGCGCCACGCACCGGCGCATGATCCGGATGCGCGCCACCAGGTCTTTTTCCAGGTGCGCGCCTTCACGCTCCCGCATCTTCACCAAGGCCACGAGGGCCTGGCGCACGGCTTGTTGCACGGCGGGCCAGAGATCTTCCGCCGCCGCCAGGTCGGTGTCGGTCTGAAAGACGCCGGGCGCACGCACCAAGTGATCCAAGGTCACCGGGCCCGCCAGTTTGAGTTGCCGGGCGAGCTGGGCCAGTTCACGGGCATACGCCCGGGCGAGGGGAACATTGATGCGGCGGTGCGCGGTGGCGGTGCCGTTGGTGGTATGCAGCGTGACACGTCCGGTCAGCCGCCCGCGAGCAATATGGCGATGCACCAAATCGCGCAAAGGCGCGTCCAGCATTTCCAGTTCGCGGGGCAGATTGACCGCAATTTCCGCCTGCTTGCGATTCACGGAACTCAGCTCCGCGATGACCTTGAGCCCGTCCCGCACACTCTCGCCGCGACCGTATCCCGTCATGGACTTCATGCGCGGCGAGTATGCCAAAAAACGCCGGCTTATGTCGAATGGCGAATTCGGGATCGAAAAACTACTGCAGGGTCTCGCAAGCGATAATCCGACGCATCTCCGCGGCGAAACCTGCGTTGGCGGCCGCTGGTTTTTTGAGTTACCCTCCCGCCATGACAACTCTATGGCAAACCCCCGCCAGACGGGCACTACTGGCCATTCCTTTTCTGATTACGGGGGTGGCTTTGGGCCAGTCCAATCCGGTCAAACTGGCGACCCAAGCGCGATTCGATCTGCTGGCCAGCGTGTCGGTGGGGGCGTTGACCAATGGTTACATACTGGAAGGGAGTGGCGCGTTGGAACGCCAAACCTGGCTGGCCGCTGCCGATCAGCCGCGCAGTTACACCGCCAATTTATCCATTTTTCATTTCACGTGGACGGAACTGGTGGCGCGCTTCACCCCCGCCGGGAGCGGCACGGTGGAGCTTACTTTGCGGGGGCCGTGGCAACGCCCGCCGGACGGCGGCGCGATTTACAAGCAGGAGGTCCTCTGGGATGCGCTCAGCGCCGAGAACACCGTGGTGCCCAACGGCAGTTTTGAAATGCTCCAAGGCGCTCTCCCAACGGGTTGGTCACGTCCCTACGGCACGGCTTACGCTACCAACGATCCGCTGACCGCCGTGGACGGCGCGCGGATGGCCCGGGTCTGGCACGATGCGCCGTTGACCTGCGCGTTAACCGTCACCGGCGGGGTGCCGGTCACGCTGCGATTTTTTGCCCGCGCCCAAACGCCAGCGGATTTCACCGATCTGGCGCGGATCACCAACCGCCACTCCGCCGCGCATCAAGCCGCGCGCCGGTTCATGCGCGGCGCGAACCTGGGCAATTATCTCGAAGCCCCGCCAGGCCAGAACTGGGGCGCGCAATACCGCACCAACGATTTCGCTTGGATTCGCGCGGAGGGATTTGACCATGTGCGGCTGCCCATTGCTTGGCATCACTACACGGGACCGCCTCCCGATTACCTCCTGTCCTCCACGATCTTCACCCGTGCCGATTTTCTCGTCACCAACGCGCTGCGCCACGGACTCAGGGTGCTGGTGAACATCCACCATTTCGACGATTTCACAACGAACCCCGCTGCGTGGACCAACAAGTTTTACGCCATCTGGCGGCAGGTGGCGGCGCATTACGCCAACGCTTCGCCGGCGCTGGCCTTCGAGTTGATCAACGAACCCAAGGACGCCGCCACCACGTCGGTATTGAATCCGATTTACGCGGAAGCCATCCGGCAAATCCGCGTCAGCAATCCTTCCCGGACCCTGTTCGTCGGGCCGGGCCAATGGAACAGCATCAACGAACTCAGCAATCTGCGTCTGCCGGATGATGACGAAAACCTCATCGTCACGGTGCATTGCTACGATCCCTTCCTCTTCACGCATCAGGGGGCCAGTTGGACTTTGCCGGATACCGCCACGACGAATCTGGTGTTTCCGGGGCCGCCGGCCACGCCGGTCACGCCCGCGCCGGGCATCAGCGCCGGGGCAACCAACTGGCTGCGGGATTACAACACGCTGCCCGCCGATTTGAATCCGTGCAGCCCCCGCGCGTTTCGCGGTCTGCTGCGCGTGGCCCAACAATGGAGTGAATACTACGGCCGGCCCGTGCATGTCGGCGAATTTGGCGCGTATCATCCTTACGTCCCCGCCGATTCGCGGGTCCGGTTTTATTGGGAAATCCGGGCGTGCATGGATGAACTGGGGCTGGGCTGGGCGATGTGGGATTGGAAGGCGGGTTTCCATTACTGGAAGGAAAGCGGCAATAGCGGCGCGCCGGATCCGCCCGGCATGAGGGACGCCTTGTTCCCCCGGCCGCGCCTGCGGCTGCCCGCAGCGGGGAAATTGGAAGCCGAAGGCGCGGTGGGGAAAACTTTTGTCGTTCAGCGCGCGCCGGTGCTGGCCGCCGTACCCGTGTGGCAAAACCTCACCACGCAAACCCTGGCCACGCCGCAGTGGCGGTACGAGGATCCGACCGCGCCGGCGCTAACGAGCAGTTGGTATCGGTTGGAATGGCGGAAATGATCCGCCGCCGGATCAGCGGCCCACCAACTCCCGCACCGTGGCCACCAGCAGGTCGGCATTGAAGGGTTTGGCCAGAAAGCGATCGGGTTTGACCAGCGCGTCGGCAAAAATTTCCTCCCCCACCGTGCCGCTGGCCAGGAGCAGCTTTTGCTCCGGCGCCGTCTCGCGGCATTGGGCGATCCATTCCATGCCGTTGATGTGGTGCATGGCGTAATCAATGATCACCAACTCGGGCCGGGGCGCGGCGGCTTGAAAAGCGCGAAGGGCCTGGGTCGGATTACTGAAGGTCTGGACACGGTAACCGCGGGGTTCCAGCACCATACTGATCATCTCCAGAATCATCACCTCGTCGTCCACCGCATAAATGAGCGGCTTGGCCGAGTTCGACTCTGACACGGCATGGCGGGTACGCTGACTCATTGGCATTTGCCCGCCAGTAAAAGCCCGTTCCCGACCGGGCGCAAGCACGATTTGCGCGCCCGGAACGCCGCCCTTCGCCCTGCGGGAAAGCCGGGGACTCCAACCTTGTCAGCTTCCAGCGGGTGCGGAATCATCGGCCCATGAAATTCGCGGTTTGTAATGAGATTTTTCAAGGCTGGAACATTGAGGATATCTTCATCCGCGCCGCTCAACTGGGCTATGCCGGCGTTGAAATCGCGCCTTTCACCCTCGTCAACGCCGTGGGCGACCTCTCCGCCGCGCAGCGACAACACCTCCGCGACGCCGCGGCCCGCGCCGGAGTGGCTATCGTGGGGTTGCACTGGTTGCTGGTGAAACCGGAGGGCCTTTACCTGAATCATCCCGAGCCCGCCCTCCGCGCGCGGACGGCAAATTATTTTGTCGAACTGGTGGATTGTTGCGCGGACCTCGGCGGGACCATCCTGGTCGTGGGTTCGCCCAAACAGCGGAACGTGCTGCCCGGGGTGACCTGCGGGCAGGCGTGGGCGTGGGCGGCCGCCACCTTCCGGGATGCGGTCAAACGCGCCGAGGACCGGGGCGTAACCCTTTGCCTCGAACCGCTGGCGCCGGAGGAAACGAATTTCATCAACACCGCGGCGGAGGCGATTGCATTCACCCAGGCGTTCAACTCGCCCCGGTTCAAAATCATCCTCGACGTGAAGGCGATGCACGCGGAAGCCCAACCGATTCCGCAAATCATCCGCGCGGCGTGGCCGCACTTCGCGCATTTTCACGCGAACGACCGGAACCGGAAAGGCCCGGGCTTTGGCGACGTGGATTTCTCACCGATCGCGGCGGCCCTGCGGGCGGTGGGTTACAAGGGTTTTGTGTCGGTGGAAGTATTCGAGTTTGAGGAAGGCGCGGAGACGATCGCGGCCCAGAGCCTCGCCTGTTTGCGGCGCGCTTTTGGGGAAGACAAACCCTGACGCGCCCGCGTCCGCGGCCAAGCCCTACGGCTTGGCTTTGCTGATGTAGTCTTGGAGCGTTTCTTCGAACTCTTTCCGCGTGTCTGCGTCGTCTGCCATGGCGACGGCTTTTCGCTGAGTGCTGATGGCGTCGGTGGTTTTGCCGGAATCAAACAGCGCGCGGGCGTAGGTGTCGAGGATGTTCGCATCCTTGCCGTCGGACGCGTCCACCGCCGCCGCCGCCAGCTTGGTGGCCAGGTCCAAGTCGCGGGTTTTGATGCGTTCGTCCGTCAGCAGGATCCAAGCCCACTCGTTCAGTTGCCGCCCATTCCGGATCGAGGTTTCGCCCAGTTTCCGGCCCAGTTCAGTGAGCTGTTTCGGGTCGCCCATGCCGCTGGCGGCGCGAAAGTAATCCACAAAGATTTTCTGCTGGACCAGGGATTCCTTGTATTCGGCCAAATTAAAGTCGGAAGGAGCGACGGCGGCGAGCTTCTGCTCCAGCTGGTCCAGCTCGGCCGGGCTTTGGTTCTTGGCGACCGCCATCCGGTACTCCTGCATGGCTGCGGAAAACTGAATCTGCCGGCGCGCCGCGGCAGCGTTGAAACGTTTACCCGTAAAAGTGATTGGTAAACCGTCGACCGTTTCCGCATCCAGCGCCTCGAGTTCTTGGCCGAGCCGCTCGATCTCCGCTTCACTCTTCCCTGCCTCGATGGCGGCACGAAAGGCCTCATATTTCGCCCGGGCCGCGCTTTTCTTCCGGGCTTTATCGAGGTCGTATTTGCCGGCCACTATTTCATCGAGGACCTTCTCCAGATTGGCCATGGGATGCCCGTCCCAGACGATGCGGCCCTGCTTGTCCACGATGAAGGCATGGGGAATCCCCCGGATGCCAAACGCGTCCATGTACCCCTTGCTGGTCTGGCGCTCGTTATCCACGGCCACGGTGTAATTCATCTGGTCGCCCATCTTGGCGACGAATTTCTTCACCACG
>MWDV01000427.1 GCA_002070715.1 Verrucomicrobia bacterium ADurb.Bin118 | reverse complement strand
CCGATGGTGTAACGGTAGCACAGCAGACTCTGGATCTGTTTGTCATGGTTCAAATCCATGTCGGGCAGCCAACTTCCGTTTACGATTTCAGATTTACGGTTTACGAAATCCGCACTCATTTTGTCTTGTTCCGCAGCCGTAATGTCTGGTCAATGGCGTGAATGTGCGCCGGGTCTTTGTCGCGCATCAAGGCGGCCTTGCTCCGGCGGATGGATTCCAATGGCATGACCGGAATCTCGCAGCCGTGAAATTTCATTTTTTGCGCCTTCTTTAGCTCCGTCGCAAAGCTGCCGAGGCCGGTGACCGCATAGATGAAATTCACCAGCATCCCGTCGCTCAATTCAATGACTGTATTGCGAACCATCGTCGCACTTTCTCGAACCGCGATGTTCACCGCGCGCATATATTGACGCGCGGGCAGGTCAATCCAGAGGTCAACGTCATGCGTGACCACCGGGACGCCTTGTAGCACTGCGGCTGACATACCGATCAACTGGAAGCGAATTTTTTCAGCGCGGAGCGCCCCCACAAGCCGAACGAGCGGAGAAACGTCTCGTTCATTTGCCACCGTTCGTCCGGCGTAGCGGCCAAGCTGCGCGCGTAAAGAATTTTTTCGTGCTCGTCGAGTCCGCGAGTGTGTTTGATGCGCCCGTAAACTTTTCGCCAGTCTTTTAGGCTTGTTGCTTTCATGTTTGTGCTTGGTTGCCATTGGGGTGTTTTACTTGCACTGCGCGACTATTTCGTCCGCTTTGGTGTTCGTGACGCCCTCGTGAAGATCCTCGTTGACCATCATCACCGGCGCGGTGCCGCAACTGGCAAGGCATTCGACGAACTCGACCGTGAACCGGCCGTCCACCGTCGTTTGGGGACCGTGCTTGTGCGCATCCAGCCCCAGCCGGTCGCAGAACTGCTGGTGCAAAGCGGCCGAGCCGGCCAGCGCGCAACTCAACGTCCGGCACACCTTGATCTGATATTTGCCCATCGGCTGGAGCCGGAGCATGGGATAAAACGTTAACAGCTCGTAGATGTTGATGGGCGGCAGGCTCAGTTTCCGGGCGATCCACTCGACCGCTTCCTGCGAAATCCAGCCGAAGTGTTCCTGGATGGCGTGCAGCAGCATGAGCGACGCGCTGCGTTTCACGGGATAATGGGTGATCAACTCGTCAATCTCCGCCTCGAGCGGCGGCGGCACGGCAAAGCCGGTCTGCGATTGCAGCACGTTCGGAATCGGGGTGATGCCGGTGGTCATGCTCATGTTAAAGGGTCAACTCAAAAAAGGCTATTCATCGGTCACATTCCCCCATCACGAAGTCAAAGGAACCCAGGATGGAAACCGTGTCGCTCATCAGGTGGCCGGGCAACAGATGCGACAAAATGCTCAGGTTCACAAAACTGGGACTGCGGATCTTCATCCGATACGGCGTGCCGCCGCCACGGCTGTGGATGTAAAAGCCCAGTTCGCCCTTCGGATTTTCGTGCCCGAAGTAAATCTCGCCCGGCGGGCAATTCACGCCCTCCGTCACCAGCATGAACTGGTGAATCAATTCCTCCATGCGCGTCAGCACTTTATGCTTCGGCGGCAGAATGACCTTGCCATCCGCCACGTTGACCGGTTCTTTCGCTTCGTTCTCGAACCCGCCGGGGATTTTATCGAGGCACTGATGAATGATGCGCACACTCTGGCGCATTTCCTCGATGCGGCAGAGATAGCGATCGTAGCAATCGCCCACTTCGCCCAGCGGCACCTCAAACTGCAAATCCGGGTAGCAAAGATACGGTTGATCCTTGCGCAAGTCGTAGTTCACCCCGCTGCCGCGCAGGTTCGGTCCGCTCAAACCGAAATCAATCGCGTCGGCGGGGGAGATGACACCCACGTCCTTCGTGCGGTCCACCCAGATTTTGTTGCGGGTGAGCAGCACCTCGGTTTCATCAATGTTGACCACGACTTCATGGAGAAACTGGCGCACCGCTTGGCACCAGCCCGGCGGCGTGTCGCGCGAGACGCCGCCGATGCGGGTGTAGGTGGTCGTGAACCGCGCCCCGGTGAGGGCTTCACACAGATTGTATATTTTTTCGCGCTCCGTGAACGTGAGCAGAAAAACCGTCATCGCGCCCACATCCATGGCGAACGAGCCGAGACCCAGCAGATGCGACGAGATGCGGGCCAGTTCCGCGCAAATGACCCGGATGTATTGGCAGCGGGGCGGCAGTTTATCGTGGATGCCGAGGAGTTTTTCCACCGCCAGGGCGTAGGCGACGTTATTGGCCAACGGTGCGAGATAATCCAGCCGGTCCGTGTAGGGGATGAACTGGGTGTAGGTCATGTTCTCGGCGATCTTTTCGTCGCCGCGATGCAGATAACCGATGTCTGGCACGGCTTTGGTGATCACTTCACCGTCCAGTTCCAACACGATGCGCAACACGCCGTGCGTGGAAGGATGGGACGGCCCCATGTTGAGGACCATCTTTTCCCCCTGAAGATCCTGCAACTCCTCGGTGGGCGGCAGGGATTGCGCGGCCGTCTGCGCCCGCGCCGCGGTGTCGCGCATGGTGATTTCTTGGGTCTCGGACATTTTCGTCAATCGCTTAGCTGGCAAATTTCAGCGCCACCACCCCGGCCACCACCAGCAGCAAGCCGGCAACTTTCAACGCGGTAACCGCTTCCTGGAAATGCACCATGCCGATCACGGCGATCAAGGCGATGCCCACGGCGCACCAGATCGCGTAGGCGGTGCTGATTTCGATTTTCTTGACGGCAAAGGTGAAGACGGTGAAACACGCGATGTAAAAAACGAACATCAACACCGACGGCAGCATTTTCGTGAAGCCCTGGGAGAGCTTCATGCAGGTCGTTCCGCAGACTTCCAGAACGATGGCGAGGGTTAAGAGAAACCAGCCCATGACGTCAGCTTTCCCAAGTCTTCGCGCGCGGCTCGCGTTCAATCGCATCTTTGCCGCCGGGCGTCGTGATGAACGGACCGCCCTCAATGGGCGCGGTCTTCGTGAACGCCACCTCCGGCACTTCCGTAGGCTTGCCCGTGACCGGAAAATCTTTGCGCAAGGGGAAATACGGGTAGCCCTCCCACATCAGAATGCGCCGCAGATCCGGATGCCCCCGGAAGCGGATGCCCATCATGTCGTAAATCTCGCGCTCGTGCCAATCAGCCGTGCGCCAGACTGTCGTGACCGTCGGCAACTCGGACTTTTCCTCGCTCACGCCCGTGATGAGCCGGAGATATTGTTTGTGGCTGATGCCATAGAGCAGATAAACTACCGTCCAACGCGGATCATCGCCGTAGTTATCCACACTCGAAATGTCCACGAGGTAATCAAAGCGCAGTTCATGCTTCGCGAAGGCGCAAACCTCCGCGAGGCGTTCGGCGTCGGCGATTTGCACGGAGATTTCGCTCCGAAATTCCGTCGGTTCGGAAATCAAATCTCCGAATTGGGCTTGGAGTTGTTTGGCAAGTCCGGATGAAATCATTGAGTGGTCCCGCAGTTGAGCTTACAGTCAGGCTGCGCCCTGGCAACCGGCCGAATCGCATGAAATCTTCGCTCGAAAAGAAAGGCCTTCCCCGACGCGTCAAAGCGACGGCGGGGTGGTTGGTGATTTGCCTGTCCGTGTATGTGCTCAGCACAGGGCCGGTTGCTTGGGCGACCAACGACGGATTGCATCCCCGCTACCTGCCCGAAGCGGTGCATGTGATCTACCTCCCGCTCACGCCGTTGATGCAAATAGAATGGCTCCACCAGGCGTTTTATTTCTACACGGTCATTATTTGGGGCGGCTGGCCAGCCGGGTATACGACCCTTTGACTCGGCGTTTCGGCGTCCTGGCGTTGAAAAATTCGGATCCATTCGGAGTCAAGGCTTGGCCAGCGCCGGGCCGGGTTTCTTCAAGGTGGCCAGCAACGGCTCCCGTTGCACCTGGCTCTGCAGTTTCATCAAAGCGTCCAGCAACGCTTCCGGTCGGGGCGGACAACCCGCCACATAAATGTCCACCGGCAAAATGTGATCCACGCCCTGCAGCACCGAATAGCTGCGGTACATGCCGCCCGTGGAAGCGCACGCGCCCATCGC
Organism: Verrucomicrobia bacterium ADurb.Bin118; assembly: GCA_002070715.1. Classification (GTDB taxonomy): domain Bacteria; phylum Verrucomicrobiota; class Verrucomicrobiia; order Limisphaerales; family MWDV01; genus MWDV01. Next base: position 18,095 of record MWDV01000427.1, on the reverse strand, counting down.
AATCACCCACTTGGGCTCGGCCATTTGGTCGTACAACCGTTTGACTACCAGGGCCATCTTGTAGGTCACCGTGCCAGCCACGACCATCACGTCGGATTGCCGCGGTGAAAACCGCATGACCTCCGCGCCGAACCGGGCGATGTCGAAGCGACTGGCGCCCGTGCCCATGAGTTCGATGGCGCAGCAGGCCAGCCCCATGGGCATGGGCCAGATGGAGTTTTTACGGAACCAATTCAACACGGCGTCGAGCCGGGTGACGACCACGTCGCCCTCGATCTTCGTGTTGTAGCCCATTTCAGTGGTTGTTTGCATACGCATCGCACGCCGCCGAAGTGTGTGCGAAGCCTAGCCGCCCACACTCTGCCCGGCAAGTTGAAAGGGGAAAAGTAGCCAAAATTCGGCGAAAATCGCGGGTTTTGGCCGATAGCCAAACCGCCCATCACAACAATATCCACCGGGGAAAAAGCGCGCACGCCACCGCGGCATCGGCGACAAATACCAGCACGTCTGGGGGGGCGCACCCTCGGCGGATGCTTACGCGGGTGGTGCGGTTTCCGGTGGTGACGACGGCGGGGCGGGCGGGGGCGATGATTGCGGCGGCGGCGTGTGAATCACCGGAATGGGATAACGCAGCTTCATGACATCATCCACGAGCACCTCGACGAAGTACGTGCCTGCAGTTTTGAATTCCACCTGGCCAAAGACACTCACATTGGTCGCATGCAACGCCGCGTCCTGGAGGACGAATTTGACCTCGCCCTTACGGAGCACGGTGGTTTGATCCGGCGCGATCAGGCGGGTGCTCTCAAGGAACTGACCCACGCCCGCCGTCCAACGATTGAAGACGTTCAGTTTGAACGCCACGACCGGGAGTTGCGGCACGCGAATAAAATTGAGAACACCCACGAGCAGAAAATTTCCGCTGGCTTCCTGGCGGATATCCTCGCACATGAGCGAACATTGCAGATCAGGGAGAATACGGGTGGCGGTCATAGGTGACAAAAAGGATGGTTAAAAACTCAAAAATTGGAAACTCCGGGCGGGGGATGAAGTGAGAAGGCGCGCGTGCATGCTGCAAAGATGCCCGGTTTAACGGGCGATTGCCTGTTCTGCGGCTCTCACCGTGTTTTGCATCAGCATGGCAATGGTCATCGGCCCCACGCCGCCGGGATTGGGCGTAATCCGACCAGCCAACGGCTGCACCGCGGCGAAGGCCACATCGCCAACCAACCGCGAACCGGATTTTGCGGTGGCGTCAGGCACCCGGTTCACGCCCACGTCAATGACCACGGCCCCGGGCCGGACCATGTCCGCCTTCACAAATTCCGCCACGCCCATCGCGACAATCAGAATATCGGCGCGCCGGCAGTGAGCCGGGATATCGCGCGTGGCGGAATGGCAAATCGTGACTGTGGCATTCGCCCCCCGCGCTTTCTGACAAAGCATCGCGGCCATGGGTTTGCCCACGATATTGCCGCGACCCAGCACGACCACCTCGGCGCCGTCGGTCTTCACTTGGGCGCGCTTGAGCAATTCCAAGATGCCCGCCGGAGTGCAGGGTTTGAAGCCGGTTGGATCGCCCAGCATCAATTTGCCCACATTCATCGGATGAAACCCGTCCACATCTTTCTCCGGCGCAACCGTGGCATAGACCACCTCCTGCCGAATCTGCCGGGGCAACGGCGCTTGCACCAGAATTCCGTGTAATCGCGGGTCCGCATTGAGCCGGGCCAGCAGGGCAAGCAATTCCGCCTCGGCAATGGTCTCCGGCAACACGTGCGTCTCGGAGAGAATGCCCAGCGCAGCGGAGGTCTTTTCCTTGCGTCCCACATACACCCGCGAAGCGGGATCCTCCCCCACGCGCACAAAGGCCAATCCCGGCTGCACGCCGCGCGCTTTCAAAGCGGCAATGCGCTCCGTGAGTTCGCCTTGGATTTGTGCGGCCAAGGCGCGCCCGTCAATCAGGTTGTCCGGCGCTGTCATTCGACCACCTGAATGCGCTGAATGGTCAGCACCGGGGTGTTTTTCCAGCGCGGGTCCAATCCTTCCTCGCCAGTGACGACGATGCGCAACCCTTTGTAGCGGCTGAGATCGAGATTCGTCGAAGTGGTGTACAAATAGTTGACCGTCCATCCGCTGTCCGGGTCCACCAAGGCGTACTTGGTTGGCGCTTGAATACTCCACGTGTTACGCACCACGCCTTCGTGCGAAACGATGCGGGGCGGCAGCGGTTCTTCGGGGACCTCCGGCGGCGTCGGCACGGGTTCTTCGACGACGGGGGCCACGGGTGTTTCCACCACGGGCTTTGCTGGAGGTTCGGGAGCTGTCACTGGCGGCGCCAGAGGCGGTGGCTCACTGACGGGCGCCGGGGTAGGCGGAGCGGGGACCGCCGGTGCCGACGGCACAACGGCGGCGACGGGAGCGGGGGCTTCCTGTTTCAAAAACTGCGAGGCTACAAACGCATAGGCATCCTTGGGCGCCTCAATCTGCATCCAATTCCCGTCCACGGCGCCCGTTTCATGAACGACCTCCCCGCGTTCGATCAAACCGACCACACTGTATTCCTCCCCCGGACCGGATCGCAGATTGAGCCGGGGAGGAATCACCGTTTTATTCGCCGCCTCAATGAACAACGTATGCACCCAGACCTTGGTCTCGTCCGGCAGGATGATGCGCGCCCAGCGCGCCGGTTCTCCGGGGGCCGGTTTGTCGAGCACAATCTCCTCCAGCACCGTCACGACATCGCCCTTCGTGATCAGGGCCACGCGTTCGCTGTTGAGTTTGGCCTGGCCGCGCACGTTGACATTGCTGGCATTGACCGTGGCGGGTCCGGGAACAAGGGGGATCACCGGTTCGATGGGTTGGACGGGCGGAGGCAGTACGGCGGCTTCCGGGGCGACGGGGGCCTTGGTTTTGACCGGAGCGGCCGGGGCCGGTTTTTCCACCGCCACAGGCGCGGACACAGCGGGCGCGGGTGCGGCCGGCGCCGGCGGCGGCGGGGCGGGCGATTGAGCCCATGCGCCACCGGCAATCATCGCAATGACCGCCAGCGTGAAGTTCGTTTTCATAACGGGGTTAGTAGAGATTTAATCTCGGATTCTGTCAATGTCCGCCATTTACCCGGGCGCAATTCGCCCAACTTAATCCGGCCAATTTGAGTGCGCACCAACCGCTGCACCGTCTGGCCCACCGCTGCCAACAGGCGCCGCACTTCCCGATTTTTACCCTCGGTCAACTCCACCTCCACCACACTGCGCGTGTTGTTGGCGGTCACCAGCCGAACGCGCCGCGCTTGAAGGCGCTCCCCGTCATGCCAGATCCCGTGCGTCAAGGGCTCCAGCATTGCGGCCGTGACGCGGCCTGCCACTGTCACCCGATAACGTTTCCGCACGCCGTACCGCGGATGCGTCAGGTGCAGCGTGAATCCCCCGTCGTTGGTCAGGAACAACAATCCTTCCGAATCATAATCCAGTCGCCCCACCGGATGCAGATTGCGCCATTCCGGCCGCAACAAATCGTAAACCGTCGGGCGCGCCCGCTCATCCTTGCGGGAACAGACCACTCCCGGGGGCTTGTGCAAGGCCACGTACAGCTTCCGCCGCGTCCGCACCGGTTTGCCGTCCACCGTCACCGTGTCGCGCGCCGCGTCCACCTTCGCGCCGAGCTGCCGAATCAAGGCGCCGTTGACGCATACCCGGCCGGCTTGGATCAACTCCTCACTGGCCCGGCGCGACGCCACGCCCGCCTCGGCCAGAAATTTCTGAAGTCGCACACTCACACACAGCGCGGGGCTGATCAACCGCGGCCAACGCCCGGATCCGGGCGGGACGGTTCCGCGCGCCGGCGCGCCCCGGGCCTGCGGATCAGACGGTGTCCGCCTTGGTTTTGCGCAACCCGGTAATCCGATCGCCGGCCTTCCATTGGCCGCGTTTCTTGAGGATTTCGACGCGCTCGAAGCGCTTCAACACATTCCGCTTGCCGCCCAAAGAGGCGGCCGCGCGCAAACTACGATGCTGTGACATAAAATCTTTCTGGCTGTTTATAACTGCCGGGGCAGCCCGCCTCAATTTGAAGCGGGCCACGTGAATAACACACCCCCGGCCCAAAAGCCAACTGCGAAATGGCTGCGGGAAAGCTGTTGCGTCGGATGTGGGTTTGCGATAAACCAGCGCCATGCGGATTTCATCAATTCTTTCCATCCTGTCGGGGGCGACGCTGTGCCTCGGCGTTGGTGCGATCAAGGCAGCCGACACTGCCAGTCAGGCCAGGGCCCGCGAAGCCATGCGCCAAAAGCTGCGTGAATTGCCTCTCTCTGCCCCGGTTGCCTTGTCGGAAAGTCCAACGGGGATGCAGGCGTCGGGCGATCTGAATGCGCCGCTGCGTACCGCCGTGCGGCAAAAGCTCGACGAACTGAACGCATCGGAGGGGGCGATTGGCATGGTGCCGGCGCCAGCGTCGCCGGACACCGTGGCGCGCACCCGCGAAGCGATGCGCCAAAAGGTACGGGAGCTGCAGGCCCAGCCTCCCGGAAAATCACCCGCGGCGGCTCCAATGCCCGCGCCCGCGAGGATTGGCCAAACGCCGGGCGCACAATCCTCCGCCGACGTGAGTGATCCGGTGCGCGCGGCCGTTCGCCAGAAGTTGGGAGAATTGGACTCATGGGAAAGTCCCGCCGGAGTTGTTCCGCCACCTGCCGCACCGGCCATCACCATCCAAACGCGCGAAGCGTTGAACTGGAAAATGCAAGAACTGGATCGTGACGCGGCAGCGCAAGCTGAGCAGGAACGAGCAGTTGCGGCGCAAGCCAAGGCGGAGGCCATCCGCCAGAAAGAATTCCAAGCCGCTCAGGCCCGGGCTCAGGCGGAAGCGGCCCAAGCTGCAGAACGCGCCCGGATTGAACAAATTCGAGCCGAGGCGGAGGCGGCCCGACAACAAGCGTCACAAGTAAAAGCGGAAAAAGAAGCCGCCAAAGCTGCCGAGCGTGCCCGCGCCCAACAAGCCCGGGATGAGGCCCGGGCAGCCCGGAAACAAGCAGCCGCCCAAGCAAAAGCTGAAAAGGAAGCCGCCAAAGCTGCCGAGCGTGCCCGTGCCCAACAAGCCCGAGATGAGGCGAAAGCCGCCAAAGCGGCTGAGTCGGCCCGCACCCAGCCCGCCCCGACGGAGGCGCCGCCTGCCCCGGCCAAAAAGAAGCCCAAGGCAACGGCGGACAAGAAGTCGGCCACTACGGAAGAGATCTTGGCGCCCTTGCCCGCTCCTGATTCGCCGCTCTCGACGGATCAACAGACGCAGCTTGCGGAATTATTGCGACAGTACCGGGCGGACGAAATCACCCCGGAAGAATATCATCGCCAGCGGGCCGCCATTTTGGGGACGCCCTAATTTTTGGTATATCTCCCAGCCCGCCGGGCAACGAGTCCGGCGGGCTTTTTAATTGCCGGCCGCCTGCGGTCAGATGCCGGCTGTTTGCGGTTGTGGCGATGCCGTCGTTGCCATAAATACGATCGAGGCCGGTTTTTTAGGAAAAGCTGGGGTCACGATGCCCCCAGTCTTTCCCAAAGGTTCGGAAATGGGTGTTGACTTGGGGCGCGCTTCTGGTAGGTTTCCGCCCCTTGTTTCGGGAAATAGTTGAATGAAGACATATCTGCCCAAAGAAAATTTGGACGCTCGCAAATGGCGGGTGATTGATGCCGACGGGGTTGTGCTCGGCCGCTTGGCGGTCCGGGTGGCTGATCTCCTGCGCGGCAAAGACAAGGCCACTTTTACCCCGCACCTCGATACCGGGGATTTTGTGATCGTCATCAATGCCGAGAAAGTCCGGCTGACCGGCAAAAAAGAGACGGCCAAACAATACATGAGTTATTCCGGCTGGCGGGGCGGCGAGAAATATACCTCGGTCGCGACACTCCGGGCCAAGCAGCCCGAGAAGCTGATCCACTACGCGGTTAAAGGCATGGTGCCAAAAAACCGTCTGGGCCGCTCCTTGTTGACCAAGTTGAAAGTGTATCGCGGCAGCGAACATCCCCACGCGGCGCAACAGCCGGAACACGTGACGATGACCCCTTGATTTGCACCTGAATCGAATTCGCCATGACTGAAACCACCCAGCATCTCGGCACCGGCCGGCGTAAAACCGCCATCGCCCGTGTCCGTCTCTCGACCGGCACCGGCAAGATTCTCGTCAATGGCCGGGCCTTCAATCAGTATTTCCCCTTGGACACGCTCCGCATGCACGCCACCCAGCCGCTGATCACGGCGGGCGTGATGGATAAAGTGGACGTCAAGGTCAACGTAACCGGCGGCGGTCCCACCGGCCAGGCAGGCGCCGTGCGTCTGGGCATCGCCCGGGCGTTGCTGCGCCAGGATGGCAATCTGCGTCCCGTGTTGAAGGCGGAGGGCCTGCTCACGCGGGATGCCCGCGAAAAAGAACGCAAGAAGTACGGCCAGCCGGGTGCGCGCAAGCGGTATCAGTTCTCGAAACGGTAAACCGGTTTTCTTGGGCAGACCCCGCGGGCGTGCGTCTGCGGGGTTTTTCTTTGGCGTCAGCCCACGCGACGCGGTAGTCAAATAATTTAGGGCGACGGTCCTCGTCCGGAGTCGGATGAAAACCCCGGCCCCAAAGTATCACTCATGAAAAAAATTGCCATTGTCGGAGCCTCCGGATACTCGGGGGAGGAACTGGTGCGGTTGCTCCTGTCGCATCCGCACGTCGAGTTGAGCGCCGTGACGTCACGCCAATACGCCGGCCAACCCTTAGCCCGGATCTTTCCCCGCTTTGCCCATCATCCGCGGACGGCAACGCTTTGTTTCAGCGAGCCGGATGTGGCCCAGCTCGCGCAGCAGGCGGAGATTGTTTTTTTGGCGCTGCCGCACGGTGTGGCCGCCGAATACGCGCGGCCTTTGCTGCAACACGGCAGCATCGTCATTGATTTGAGCGCCGATTTCCGGCTGCGCGATCCCGCGGTGTACCAGGAATTTTACGCCCACGATCATCCGGCGCCGGAGCTGCTCGGTCAGGCGGTGTACGGTTTACCGGAATTTTACCGTGAGCAGATTCGGACGGCGTCGCTCATCGCCTCCCCCGGCTGTTATCCCACCGGCATCCTGCTCCCAACCCTTCCGCTCTTAAAAGCGGGCTTGATTCAACCGACCGGCATCATTGCGAATTCGCTCAGCGGCGTCAGCGGCGCGGGGCGCAAAGCCGAGTTGGACTACCTGTTCTGTGAATGCAACGAAAGCGTGCGCGCCTATGGCCTGCCCAAGCACCGACACCTCTCGGAAATCGAACAGGAATTATCCCTCGCCGCCGGTACGGCGGTGACGATTCAGTTTACCCCGCATTTAATCCCGGTTAATCGCGGCATCCTGACCACGCTTTATCTGACCCCGACGACGCCCTGTCGCAATTCGGCCGAGGCGGCGGCGGTGGGCGAAAAAATCGCCGCCGCGTATCGCGCGGCCTACGCGCAGGAACCGTTTGTGCGGCTGTTGGAAGGCCGGGCGCTGCCCGACACCAAAAATGTCACCGGCACGAATGTCTGCGAAATAGCGTGGCGATTGGATCCGCGCACTGGTCGGCTGTTGGTGGTGAGCGCGGAGGATAATCTGGTCAAAGGCGCCAGCGGCCAGGCCGTGCAAAGCATGAACATCCGGTGCGGCTTCCCTGAAACCGCGGGACTCATGTGAAACCGGGACTCCAATGGGATCCCGCCGCCTACGCGGAAAACTCCGCGATGCAGCATGTCTGGGCCCGGGAACTGTTGGCCGGGTTGGCGTTGCGCGGGACGGAACGCATCCTCGATGTGGGCTGCGGCGATGGCTGGGTCACCGCCCAAATTGCGCAGCGCGTGCCGCATGGGAGAGTCGTCGGGGTGGACATTTCCGCGGACATGATCCGGCATGCCCGGGCAACGTTTCCGTCGGCGCGGTTTCCCAATCTGCATTTCCAGGAAATGGACGCCCGGAATTTGCAGTTTCGTGAAGCATTCGAGGTGGTCCTCTCAAACGCCGCATTGCATTGGGTGGATGATCATCCCGCGTTTCTGCGGGGCGCGGCCGCCTGCTTGGCACCAGGCGGGCGGTTGTTGGTTTTTTGCGGGGGACACGGCAACGCCCAGGAGGTTTTTCTGGCCGTGCGCGCCACGCTGCGCCAGAAGCCTTGGCGCGATTTTTTTCGTAAACTCACCCGGCCCTATTTCTTTTATGATCCATCGGCGTACGCACGCTGGCTGCCGGATCATGGTCTAACGATGCGGGCGGTGCGGGTGACCCACACGGAAGCGGTTTTCCCGGAGCGCGCGGCCTTGGCCGGTTGGTTTCGAACCACATGGCTGCCCTACACGCAACGGGTGACGCCGGCCGCACGGGAAGATTTTATTACCGCCGTCTTGGACCATTATCTGACCCAACACCCCCCGAATGCCGACGGCCAGATTCGCGTCAAAATGGTGCGCCTGGAAATTGACGGTGTGAAATGCTGAGCGAGCCCGTCGTGGAATGGCAACACTGAGGGCCAGGCTTGCCAAGCTTTTAAGGGCCTGATTCCGTAGCGCTGATAAAAAGACCTTTTCGGGCGGAGAGCGCCTGGCGTAAGTTCCGGACAGGCTCGCCGCGAGGCGACACGTAATGGGAACTGTCAAACAACGCACCACGAATACTTCATGGCGCCGGCGCTGGCGGCGGTTGCGACCGTTTTTGCGGCCGGCCATCATCCCGCTGACCGGGGGGCTGCTGGCGGGGATGGCCTACGCGGCGTTGAGCGGGGCGGGATTGCCCGCGATGGTTAAAACCGTCCTGCCGATCTTCTTCGGGCGCGAGGCGGAGGCGTCGCCGCGAGTGGTGGCGGCGGCCCGGTCGTTGTTTGGTGAATCCTACCAGGACAAACTGCTTTTGGTGGCCTGCCTGGGATTGCCAGCGATCTTTCTCCTGCGCGGACTGGGCGCGTTTCTTAACCGTTACCTCATCAACCAAGCGGGGTTCATTTTTCTGGAGCGACTTCGTCTGGCGGTTTTCGCCAAGTTGCAGGAGCTGCCCCTGGCCTTTTATCACCAACACAAATCCGGCGATTTAGTCAGCCGCCTGGTCAACGACTCGGAACAATTGCGAACCATGGTGGTAACGTTGAGCAATGATGCCATCAAGCAACCCCTAGTGCTGGTCGCGGCGGTGTCTTATCTGGGGTATCTCTCGGTGGTGGAGCGCAACGCGCTGTTTGTGCTGGTGGCATTGTTGAGTGTGCCGCTCTGTGTACTGCCGCTCCGCCTGATCACCCGCCGGTTGTTCAAGCGGGCCAAGTTGGCCGCGCGCCAAAGCGGCGATTTGGCGGCCGGAGTGACCGAAGCGCTGCAATCGCCGCTGGAAATCCAGGCCTACAACCTGCAACCCGTGCAGACCGCGCGGTTTCAGGCCCGGATTCGCGAGATTTTCCGGTTGTGGCTGAAAACGGTGAAGTATCAATCGGTGGTCACGCCGTTGGTCGAATTTGTCAGCGCCTGTGGGTTCATGGCGGCGCTGTATTTCGGCGTGCGTTCCGGCATTGACTTCGCGACGTTCAGCGCCTTGGGCGTGGCGTTGTATCTGGCGTATGAACCGGTCAAAAAGCTCGGTGGCCTGCATGCGATGATCAAGGCCCGGACGCCGTCGCTGGAACGCTTGGAGGAAATTCTCGACGCGGAAGACACCGTGGCGTCGCCGGCGACGCCCCGTCCGCTGCCGCCGGAAGCCAGTGCCATTCGGTTTGAGCGGGTGAGTTTTCGTTATCCCAGCCGCAGCGCCAAGGCCCCACCGGCGCTGGCGGAGGTGGAAGTGACCATTCAGCCGGGAGAAGTGGTGGCGCTGGTTGGGCCAAGCGGAGCGGGCAAGACGACGTTTGCCCTGTTGTTACCCCGTTTTTATGACCCGACCGCGGGACGGGTCTGTCTGGGGGGCGTGGACCTGCGGGCGTTGGATAAGAACGCGTTGCGCTCGCGGATTGCGATTGTGCCGCAGTCCCCGGCGTTGTTTAACACCACCATCGCTGAAAACATCCGCGCGGGCCGCCTCTCCGCGAGTGACGCGGAGGTGCGGACGGCGGCGGAACGGGCGTGCGCGGCGGAATTCATTGCGACCCTGCCGCAGGGATACGACACGGTGGTGGGCGAACGCGGGATGGCGCTTTCGGGCGGGCAACGACAACGCCTGGCCATCGCGCGCGCCTTTCTGAAAGACGCTCCCATCCTCCTGCTGGATGAGGCCACCAGCGCGCTCGATTCGGAGAGCGAAGAGATGGTGCGCCGGGCCTTGGAGCAACTCATGCGCGGTCGCACCACCGTGATGATTGCGCACCGGTTCAGTTCCATTGCTTTTGCCCACCGGCTCTTGTTTTTTGAGGCGGGCCGCGTGACGGGCGACGGGTCGCCCGCCGTCCTGCGGGAGACTCACCCGGCCTATCGTCGCCTGTGCGAACTCCAACAACTGCGGTAATCGGCCGGCAGTGCCGCCGCCAAGTTTCGAAGCAGCTCCACGACCCGGCTCCCCGTCGTCCGCTCGCGGATGGCCGTTGCGTTGCCGCGACACTTCGTCGCGATCAAATTGCCTGGATCGTCATGATGCCGGGCGGTCTCAACCGGCGCAATTGTGTAGCCACCCAAAAGACGACGACTCCGCTCAAATCAGCACAACGTCGTTTCTATTTCACCGGGAGAATTCCGCGCTGGCTCCGGATGGCGCGAGGCATTTCTCCTTGCTCGAATTGAGGCAATCTTCAACGTCGCCAGCGACCTGTCCACACTCGCTGCTGGCTGGTGACTCTTGCATAAATTATCTCGGAGTGGCCAGACGCTCCAGGCACGCCGCCGCGTCCAAGCCGTCGTCCATCGCCTCGCAGATGATGTCGGTGATGTCGTCGTTAGAGCCGGTAACTCGCGGGTCGCGCCGAATGGCGGCGAGCAGCGCCGGCTCATCACCGATCCCAAAGTCGCCGTCCAGCCATGCGCGCACGGCGGCCAGGGGAGTGAGAGCGCGCAAGCGCTCGAACCGCTCTTTGTTCTGTGGTTGAAACGCCATGTGGGGTGGGAGGTGCGGACGCTGCTAACGACAGAACTGAGCGACAGCCGTCGACAGAAACGGTGGAGCGCACGAAGCACGTCCGAACTGCCGCCCGGCGTCGAGCGGTGAAGCGGGGCGGCTGTTCGCTCCAGTGATCTTGTTAGCCTGCCCATGTGCAACTGACAAATCTACAAACTCCGACATACGGTAATCAGTGATGGGCGTAGGGGTGCTGAAAACGACGACAACGCTGGCGGGGAAACTCCACTGCTCGTCGTAGGTAACATGCGCCAACTTCACCCCCTGCGACTCTACGGTGGTAATCAGTGCAAATACCTCCTCGGGCGCCAGAAAATCGGCTGGGTCAAAGCTGGTGGTCGGAATGCCGTTGGCTGTCACATTCGTAACCGTCTTCACGCCGTTAGAGATGGTCACTGTGCCAGACCAGACAATCCCACCTGCGTCCAGCTTCGTGTTCTGCAATACATACTGGAAGTGGGCAGGCCGAACGGCCTGCCAAGAACTCAAAGCCTGCGTCGCTGTAACGCCGGGTGAACGTGCCCGGTAAAACCGGACGAGCGAATTGCTCGGAGGATAATCTACAAACGGGCCGCTACTGTTGGTCGTCAGCAAATTCACGACGGGCTGCCAACTCGCCAAATCTGATGAAGCCTCCAGCAAGACCCAGCCCGTCGAGTGCGGGCGGATGCTCAAAAGCACCGACTGCGGAATTTGGGAGGACGAATGGAGAATGACCTCGGGTGCTTGTCCAAAGGCGGCGACTCCTGCGAAGCTCACCATCGCGAGCACACAACAAGCAGCGAGATTCTTGTGCGGTGTCATAGCAGGCTAACGACCGAACTGAGCGACAGCCGCCCCGCCGTGATAACGCCCGTGACGCTCGATCACCAGAGCGCGTCGCCGAAGCCCGCGACTCTCGAACTGCGAAGCGGGGCGGCTGTTCGCTCCAGTGACCTTGTTATGCCATGTTTCTCGCATTTTCTGACTCAATCCGCAGGCTGGCTTTGGGCTACATCCCGCCCCTGCTGACCCAAAGCTCCCGGTGCGGCTTATTGTCGTTGTTCCAGCGCCGGGCAACTTCGTCGGTGCGCTCAATCCACTTCGATTGCTTCGCCCACTCCACATGCCCGTCGCAGAAAACGATGTTCGCGCCACCCTTGTGACGATTGCCGGGCGGAAAAGACGCCTGCGGACCGCTCGGTGTTGGTACGCGATGGAAGGTAATGTCTCCATCCGCGACGCCGTTGCCGTCACTGTCACCAATAGCGATCATGTCGGCGGGCTTGAGCACTCTGGACTCGGGCACTTCTGAACCGGGCGCTCCACCCAGGCCGTAGCCGCTGACATTCGCCACCGCCCAGTGGTTGTAGCCGTAGCTGAATCGGGAGGTGCCTGTGTCGATGTTGAACGGAAAAGGGTAACCCTTGGGAGAACGGTTTGTCGGCCAATCAAACTCCGGCCCCGTCGCGGGGCAGCGAAAGAGCGCCGTGTTACTGCTCACGTACGGCAGCAGGCTCGCCGGCCAGCCGTAGGTGGTGAACGGGCTGATGCTCGTGTCCCAATGAACGTCTGCCGGATAGTGCTCGTTGTCGTGGGCAAAGCTGATGAGGGCGATGCCAAGTTGCCGCAGGTTACTTTTGCAGGCCGCGCTGCGTGCGGAGGCTTTCGCGCCAGCGAGCGCGGGCAGGAGCAACGCCGTCAGAATGGCGATGATGGCAATAACCACCAGCAACTCGACCAGCGTAAACGCGGAGATGACATGCCGGAGCGGAAAGCCGGGGGAACTCTTGTGCTCCCGGTGCTTCATACGAAACGGCGCATTCCGGGCACAAGGACGCCCAGCAAGCCGGCGACCATTATGAGAATTGCCAACATCATCAGACCCCAACGCAGCCACAGATGCCGCCGGTAATAGCTAAAGTAGCGCGCGTGGAAGAACAGGGCCAGTCCGAAGACCGGGATCGAGAACCAAATGGCGTCCTCGTCGTTCATGGGCAGGCCGAGTTTCGTCCGGCGCTTGCAGCACAGCGCGAAAACGCCATAGGCGCACGCGAGGAGTGGAGCAAACAGGCCGTAACCTGTGCTCTTCCCGTTGTCGTGCTCGTCAGGTTTCATCGCTGTACCGCAAGCGCATGGATTCCGGCCCTCAGGCAAAATCCCGGAGATCGGGAGACGTGTGGCTAGTTGCAACTCGAATCACAGCCGGGATTCAGTTCGCAGAGAATGTCCCCGATGATGAGCGGAAACGGGAAGAGAACAAAACCCGGCTGAATATCGTCCGCCAATTGCGCCAAGGCGTAACCCAACAATTCCGCCGACGCCCCGGAATCGCACTGCCGCTGAACATCGAAAAGGTACTGCTCCAGGAGCGGCCACGCCTGCATGACATTGTTGTAGATGCTGAGGCACTGTGCAACCCGACCCGCTCCAGCAACCCAGGCACCGGACTTGGCGAAGGCGTCAGTCGATGTGGGGCGGCTTCCTAATTCAAAAGTGACCTCGCGGAAAATGGTGGCTTCCGTGTGGACAACCGCGAGTGCGCGCCGCGTGCGAAGGAGAATGCCCTGCGGCAAAGGTTGTGCTGTGATCATCAACTGAAGCTGGCGGAACTGAATGACGGCGCGCTGAACAGATCGGTATTGCAAATAGACCAAGCTGTTTTCTGCGAGTTGATAGAGATTCTCTGACACCTTCGCCTTCTTCCACACCTCCGCAGCCGTATCCGTCGCCTCGATGAGTATGTTTTGGATGAGTGCCAGGTCTTGCTCGTCCGGCTGCAACACCGGAAGCGTGTTGTAGATCCGCTGACCAAACGCCACGCTCCATCGAAACGTATCTGTGCCGGGGGCGGGCGATCCATCTGCTGCCGTGTCCTTAAGGACTTGAAGGTGTCCGCAAGCGCCCTCAACTCCAGCAACGGTGAAGTGGATATACGCCTCGTCGTCCGTCGTGGCTGAACCGCCGCCAGCGGGTTGAAAGCCAGCAGGAGGTGCAGTGAACTGGATGTGAACAGGTAGAATGACTCGCTGCTCATCCGGAAGTCCGGAAAAATCCGCGAAGGCAGCATCGAAGCCGTACGATGGATCCGTGCGAATTGTCCATTCGGTGAAATTGTCCACACCGTCGCCATCCGAATCGGTCAGCGGCGCGGGCGCTGGGTCGCCGGTATAGAGCGTGATGAGCGATTCCACCCAGTCGGGCAGTCCGTCGGCGTCTGTATCGGTGGCGGATTGCGGAACAAGCGGGTCCACCCCCAGCGCAAGCTCGTATGATGTGGTAAGGCCGTCAGCGTCAAAATCCTCGTCCCCATCCGCAATACCATTCCCTCCGAGTGCCGGATAATCCGGCAGCCCATCCCCGTTGGCGTCGCGAGTCGAGTTGGAATCCGGGTTGAGCGGGTCCGTCTTGAGGATTGCGACTTCGTAGCCGTCTGGAATTCCATCGTAATCACTGTCCTTGTTCAGAAAGATCTGGAAATAGGCCTGCTGAGGCTGGCCCGGAACGGCAACCCAGAACTGCTGAACGTCTCCGGAAACGGCATCCGGCGGGCCGAGCCGCGCAAGCTGCCACGCTGTCGATTGGAGAGACGGCGCATGATACACCTCCCACCACTCGTCGAGCGGCGCGTTTACGAGCCAGAGCCGAAACCATGTCAGGTTCTGTTGGGCATCGTAAAACCAATCGGTCAAGTACAGCGGGTCCTCGCCGCCGTCCGCCGGGCCTTCCACGACAAGAGCGGGCAAGTCGCTTGGCCTCGTTCCGCGCCGGCCAAGAAGCCGCTCAAGGCTGACCTTCGGACGAATTCCGGACAGTCGGCTGGCAGCCAACGCCCGTTCGCGTCCGGCCTTGTTCTCGAAAAACTCCCGTCCCTTGTCATTCGGCAAACCGTCTGCGCCAAAGAGCCACGGAGCCAGTTCACGTCGTTTGGCGTAGCGTTGTTTCTCTCTGGCCACCTTGACCGCTTCAGGGTCAAGCGGTGGTCTCGGCGGTAGCAGGGCGCGTCGCGCTTCGGCCTCGGCCTGTGCCTTGGCCATCAGTTCGTTGAGGTAACGAATGGACTCCTCAGCTCGTTGCCGAGCGGCGGCACGCCGCTCGGCCAACTGCTCCGGTGTCAGCGATGTGCTGGTGGTTTGTGCGAAGCTCGCGCTGGCGAGAGCCAATGCGATGACCGCTGTTCCGATTGTGACCTTGGTTCTGATGCTGGTTTTCATTGTGTGTGCATTGATGGTTGCTGGTGCTCGAACGCGCCACGACGCTCGTCATGGCATAACGCCAGAACTGAGCGACAGCCGCCCCGCCGTGATGACGCCCGTGACTCTCGACCACCAGAACGCTCCATCGAAGCCTCTGACTCTCGAACTGCGAAGCGGGGCGGCTGTTCGCTCCAGTGATCTGGTTAGCCCCTCCTTTCATTTCTCTTTCGATTGAACCACACCATCAAGATGCCTCCCCCAACCAGCAACGCCCACACGGACGGCTCTGGCACTGCGCCCGCAAGAATCGGAACACCGGGCCGCGTCTCCCAAGACCAAGCCTCAATCTGTCCGGCGGCGGCAATGGAACTGACTTGGAGCAGCACCCAGCCGTAATGCCTGTTCCCTCCTCGATCAAACTCAACAGCCATATAAGCGTGCTGCCCGCGAAAATCTCCGGTGCAACCAACATTGAAACACTGAATGAGCGTGTTGAAGTCCGTGTCGTAGGGTGCTCCGGGTATCCTGCCGAGCCACTGCAGCGAGCCCGCTGGGCTGTATGGACCGATGACAAAGCCAGAAGGAAGTGGTGCGACACTGCCCCCTACGTTCGGCGGGGGATCCATGTTGGTCAAGAGTCGGGTCGCCTGCTCGGATCGGACGCCAACGAAGTGGAAGTCGTAGCCGAACGTCAGTTCGGGATTGCCATCACTGTCGAGGTCCAGCGGGTAGTACTGCGCAAAACCGTGGGTAAACAGGAGAATTGGTGTGTCAGGCCGATAGTAGGCAATCGTTCCTTGCGCGCTGCCTGCCTGGGCAAGGCCCAGCCAGGCAGTCGCGAAAACCAAAACAATGAAGCGACGACGGTGCATGGCGTGTCACTGTTGCCGCCGCAACCGCCAGAACCGATATGGGTCAGCGGCCTCCACCAGAATCGAGTTTGTCACCGCATCCGCCTTCACGATGGCGTTCGTCTGCCAGTTCACCAGATTGGTCGAAGTGAGCAGATGGAAATACGCGCCGGGGTCGGCCGTGAACGTCAACAGCATGTTCGTTCCGGACGGACTGGCCTCAATCGCCGTGAACACCGGCGGCAGCGGCGTGTCGCCACTGGTCTGCAATGATGCCCACTGGGGCGAAGGGGCAAGGCCGCCGGGCAATCCGCCGGAGTGCGTAATGACGATCCGGTAGCGTCCGTTGGACGGGTTGGCAATATACACCTGCTCAACGTTGTTCCGGTTGTCCACGCCAGTTGTGGCGGCGGCGCTCCGCGCCGCTTCCGTCTTGTTCGTCAGGTCGGGATTGAGAACCCACGGGTAGTAAACATTGGTCGTGCCCACGCGCTCCACGCGCAGGTCCAGGTTGTTGACCAACATCGGCCTCGTTGGATCAACGACGGGCTGGTTGGTCGCTGGCCCGGCTGGGTCGCTCCATCCCAGTGTCGCCCGGAACGGCAAGCCGTTGGTCAAATCCACCTCCCAAGCAGAGGACCCCCCGACGGCAAGCTGGAACTCCTTGATGTGCGTGCCCCGCCCGTGCTGCTGATCCCGTTCAATTTGCGTGACACACGAAGCCGCGTTGAATAACCCGTAGCCCATCTGGAAGTCGGGGCCTGGCGCACCCACGTCGTCCGCAGTGTGAATGGCCAGCGTCCTCCAGGTCGAGCCGCGCCAAGCATCGAGATTCGGGTCCAAGCCCGGCCAAATCTGCGCCCGCCGCTGCATTGCCAGCCCCAGCCCCCCGGAAACACCCGGAGCCGCAAAGCTTGTCCCTGCCTGCGCGATGTAAAACCCGTCCACAGCGTTGGTGGCCGGGGTCAGGATGCCGTACGCTCGAATGGTCGAGTTACTCTGACCAACCGCCACCACATCGGGCTTGATGCGGCCATCGTCGGTCGGCCCGCAGCCGCTGAACGGGGCCAGCGTGACCACGGCGTTGGTGGCATAGCCGAGGTAGGCCAAGCTGTTGCTGACGTAATACACGTCCCGCACCGCTCCGACGGTAAGCACGTTCTTGGCCGTGCCGGGAGCGAGCACGGTATCGTAGCCTCCGGTGTCGCCGTCTCCGTTCCGCCAATCGCGCGAACCGGAGGGCGGGTTGGTGACGCCCTGCCAGTCATACGGCCCAGGGCCGACGTAATACCAATAGTTGGTCGGTGCGCCCGGCCCGGTGAGCCGGTCGTTGCCCGCCGCATAAATCATCAGATGTCGGGTGGCATTCGTGGCAAGGAAGTTGTCGGTGTCGGCACATCCTGAACCATCAGCAATCCAAGGAGCGCCCGGCGTATAGAACCCAAACTTCCATTCCTCCGCCAAAGCGGGGTCGCCTCGCCAGACCCAGGTCGCAATGCTGTTGGTCTGTCCTCCTTGCAGAACCATGATCGTTCGGTGAATCCAGCCGCCCGCTGCGCCCCAAGAATGGTTGGCCAGCCGTAGCGGCTGGCCCGTTACCACACCCCCGGCTGCCTCCAGGCGCTCGGCGGCGAGGTTCTTGGTGTCGTACGCATTGATGCGAGCCTCAAACGCCACCCCCCGCAGCCAGCGCGCAGGCACGCCACCAATGGAAAACTGCAAGTTTCCCCCAGCGGCCATCGTCCCGGCTACCGCAGTGGCGTGCCCGGCCAAGGGAATGGGATTGGTCGCCGAGTGATCCACTTGGCGGACACGATTGAGAAGATTGGTAAACTCCAGATGGTTTGTCATCACCGCGCCGTCCACTTCCCAGAGACCGAGTGTGATGTTGGTTCCCGTCAGACTGCGCCCGGTGGATGCGCCGGGCCACGGCGTGGAGTTGGTCGGCCACAACTCGTCGGCGCTGATGCTCGCGGCGGCCCATAGATTCTGGCTGGAGTAATACACC
>MWDV01000426.1 GCA_002070715.1 Verrucomicrobia bacterium ADurb.Bin118 | reverse complement strand
CGCAACTGCCAGTCGAAGGTCGAGAGGGGCAGGGCCACGTAAAACGGAATGCCATGCCGCCGCGCCAGCACGGCCTTGGTATAGGTGCCGATCTTGTTGGCGACATCGCCGGTGCGCCCCAACGTGCGGTCGCTGCCCACGATGACGAGGTCAATTTCTCCGCGTTGCATGAGGTGGCCCGCGGCGTTGTCGGGAATGATGTCGTGCGCAATTCCCTGTTGGGCCAGCTCCCAAGCCGTGAGCGCCGCCCCTTGCGAGCGGGGCCGGGTTTCATCACAAAACACATGGAACCGCCGTCCGGCCGCCTGGGCGGCATACAGGGGTGCCGTGGCCGTGCCGACGTCCACGCACGCGAGCCAGCCGGCGTTGCAGTGGGTCAACACCCGCGCGCCGTTCCGGATGAGTTTGCCCCCGTGCCGGCCAATGGCCCGACATTCCGCGACGCTGCGGTTGGCGAATTCCTCCGCCGCCGCCAGGGCCAGCGATTGTTGTTCGGCGACACCCGCGCCCGCCGCGAGGGCGGTCCGGACTTCCGCCAGGACGTTGACCGGATCCACCGCCGTGGGCCGCGCGGCGGCGAGGGTGTCGAACACGCGGTCGAGATGCCGTTGGAATGCCCGCAGGCCGCGCCCGGAAAAAGCGCCGGCGCCCTGCGCCAGACCGTAGGCGGCGGTTGCCGCAATGGCGGGCGCCCCGCGCACCACCATGTCGCGAATGGCGGCGGCGGTCTCCCGATAATCGCGGCAGGCCACGATCTCGAACGCGTGCGGTAACCGTCGTTGCTCGATCAGGTGGACGGTGTTCGTCGCGCGGTCAAAGGTGACCGTGCGATACGGCCGTGATTGTCGCCGGACCGTGACGTTCATGGGGTCAGTTTACGGGGCCGGGCGCACGCGGTAGAAGCGGACCGGCTGGTTGGTGATTGGTTCATCGGTGAACACGAAGTTGCCGGTTACGTTGGTCAACTGCGCCAGGAAATTCCAGTTGGTCAGCGTGGATGAGTATTCCACCACGTAAACCCCGGGATCGCCGCTCATCGCCAATTGCAAGCCGCCGTTCGGCTCGATGTGCGTGCCGACAAATTGCAACGGCACCGGCGGCTGCACCGTCAGCACCGCGCCGGCGCTGAGCACGCCGCCGATCGCGTTGGTGACGCCGACCGTGTAGGTGCCCGCGTCGCCCGGCTGCGCGCTGGTCAACGAATAACTGCTTTGCGTGGCGCCGGCGATGTTCTGGCCGTCAAACTGCCACTGATAACTCAGAGGCGGGGTGCCGTTGGCCACCACGTGGAAGGTGACGTTGCCGCCGGTCGGGACCGTTTGACTCTGGGGCGGCGTGCTGATCGTGGGCGGTGCCACCACCGTGAGCGTGGCCACGGCGCTGGTGACGCTGCCGGCCACATTGCTGACCACCAGGGCGTAGTTCCCGCTGTGCGTGATTTGCACATCGTTCCAAGTGAGACTGCTTGCTGTGGCGCCCGCGAGGTTCACCCCGTTTTGCCGCCATTGATAGGTCAAAGGTGCCGTGCCGCCCGCGAGTGCGGTCAGCATCACGTTGTTCCCCTGCGTCACCGTCTGGCTGAGCGGATGGCTCATCAGGTAGGGCGGGGTATTGGTCACATACCGTTCCACTTGGATATTGTCCACCAAGCCGAAGCTCAACGCCGCGTTGTCCGAGAGGGAATCGAAGGAATCCCAATAGCCGACAAAGATGTTGTTGCCCGTGAAAGTGGCTTCATTGATCGTCGCAATTTTCAGTCCGTTGATGAACCATTCCACCGTGCGACCGCGTTTGGTGATGATCACCTCCCGCCAGGCCAGGCCCACCGTGCCCACCGCCAATCCGCCGGTCTGTTGGGCATAGGTGGATTGCTGCCATGCGGGCGCGGTCTGGCCGCCGGGGAATGGGGTCGCGTAATAACTGTGGCCGTTGCCGCGCGTGTTGTTCGCCACCCCCGCCGCGAACACCCCGGATTCCGCCGCATGCCGCGTGGTGCCGCTGAAGGCGTCAAAGTCATTCATCGCCGTGGTGGAGGTGTCGGACGCCTGTCCCTCGCCGTCCACCGCGAACCAGTGACCGTCCGCCGTGCTGCCGGCGCCGGTCCATTGCACCCGGTTGCCGGCAGTGGCGACGCCCGCGGTCAAATGTTCCGTGGACCCGTTTCCGCCCAGGGGGAACGGCCCGTTGGCGTTGATCCACATGTCAAAGCGCAACCGGTAGTCGCCCATGAAATTCCGGCCCACCGGCGAAATGTTGATGGCGGCGGCCGTGCCGTTGACCATGTTGGCCTCGAATTTCACCCCCCGCGTGGTGCCGCTGCTGTGGGGCGCGGCGGGAATGCCATCGGCGGCGTAGTTGTAATTGAACGTCACCCGGGTGTCGGTGGAGGAACGGTTAACGGTCCAGTTGGCCGCCGTGTTGGCGTCAAAGTTATCCGCGAACACCCTTTCCAAAGTGGGCGGCAGCGTCACCGTGAGCAGGGCGGTGCTGCTGGTGATCGCGCCAAAGGCGTTGGAAACAACGACCTGGTACAGACCGGAATGGGCAAACTGGGCGTTGGCGCGGGTGAAACTGCTGGCGGTGGCCCCGGCCAGATTGGCGCCGTTAAACCGCCATTGATAACTCAACGGCGCCGTGCCGGACGCCATGACGGTGAGTGTGGCGTTCGAGCCCGCCACCACCGACAGATTCCCCGGCGGCGTCGCCAGCGTCGGCGGCTGTTCCACCGGCGCGGATTGATCGAGGAAATTCAGGATGCTTTGCATGTACTCGGTGCGGCGCGCCGGGTTGGTGATGGTTTCAAACGGGAAACCGAAGAACACCACGCGCCCGCCGCCGGCCGAGCCATCGTATTGAATGGCGGCGGCCCCGCCGGAGCCGCCGGAGTAATTCAACGCCACCTTCGCGCCGGCGCCGTAGGGCGTGAGCCCGTCCGGGGTGCGCACCCAGTAGATGCCCGCGCTGCCGTTGTCGAATCCGGCGCTGGCGCGCCCGGCAAAGAGGGCGCCGGTTACCGCCGTGGCGGTGTAGCTCCCGGTGTTGTCGTTGGCGAACATGGCCCGCAACTGGGTGCGGATGAAATTGCGGTCGGCGGGGGTCGGGCCGGAGGGCCGGTCGAGGTCGTAGGCAATATCTGAGCCGGACGTAAACAGCGCGCCTCCGTTGTTGAGGTAGGCGGTCAGCCGCGCTTGCTCGGTGCTGTTGAAGGTTTTATCGGCGGTGGATTCATTGCCGCACGCCCAGATGACGATGGGATAATTGGCGAGCGCCACCTGGTTGTTGATGATGGTTTCGTTCTGACAGGAATCAAACGCCCGTCCGTTCGCCGCCAGCGCTTTGCCGTGCGCCACGACGTAATCAAACGCATTCACCCGGCGCGGCCAGACCCGTTCGATGACCCCGTTTGCGTTGGGCGCGACATAAGGCGACGGCTGCCGGGTGACGTTTTGCCGGGGATTCGTGACGCGATCGAAGCGGTCAAAGGCGTTGACCACCAACACCCTGGGCGCACCGGCAACCGAGGCGGCCCGGCAGCCCACCACTTCCGAAGGCATGGATTCGCCGCCGGCATTGGCCGCGGAGATGCGGAAATAATAATCCACGTTTGGCGGCAGATGCGTGAGGGTGCGGCTGATTACGTTGCCGACTGAAATGGGATTGCCAAAGCCATAGCCGTTGGTGGAGACGTAGATGATGTAATTGGTGGGGGGTTGACTGCCGCCGAGACTGACGGGCGCAGTCCAGGAAAGCGTGATGTGGCCGTTGGTGTTGACGGCGATGGCGCGCGGGTTGGTGGGGGCTTCCGGCAGAAAAGCCAGCGGCGCCGGGCTGTTGGTGTCGTATTGATGGAAGAACTTGACCACCGCGTGCATGGCGGCTTTGCCGACGGCGGCGCGCGCCTTCGCATCGCGCAGCAGTTTGGCGTCGTTTTCGTTGTCGTGAAACGCGACCTCGATGATGGTGGCCGCCATTTCGTAATTAAAGAGCCGGCCATCAATCTCAGAGTAGCCGCCGCTGTAGGTGAAGGAACTGCGGTTGTACCACGGCACTTCCAGCGGAGGCGATCCCAGGGCCACCAGATCGTCATTGACTTCTTTGCCGATCAATTGCGCCAAGGCCGATTGATACGGCGTGGGATAGCCGGTGATCAAACCGATCGAACCCCGGCCACCGCCGGCGTTCGAGTGAAAACCGATGTGGATGCGTTTATGGATGTCGCCCGCCTCCTGCCGGTTCATCTCGGCGGTCATCTTGGGCGGTGCGGACCAACTATCGCTCTCATCGTTACCGGAGCCGTCGTAGAGCGAGGCTGATTGTCCCTGTCCCAGGCTGTTTTTGATCCAATAACGGTTGCTTTCGTCTTCGCGCGGGTATTTGGAACCGCCCCCGCCATTGTCCGCCGATCCCATGCCGTTGCCGAAACGGATGGCATCGGCAATGACGACCGA
>MWDV01000425.1 GCA_002070715.1 Verrucomicrobia bacterium ADurb.Bin118 | reverse complement strand
CGCGCAGTTCCGGCGGTTTGCGGCGCGGGCCGGGCCGGCCGCGCAACCGGTGCACCAGCCCCGCATCTCCGGCGGTCCGATACCGTCGCCACACCCGCTGGGTTTGTCGGTAGCTCAGTCCCAGCACGGCGGCCGCGCCCACCAGGTTGAGTTCGCCCGCTTGCACTCCCGCCATAATGACGGCACGACGCCGTTCTTTCGCACTCATCGTTAATGTTCCCATCGTGGCGGCAGTAGCTACCGCAACTGCCGCCTCAAGGGGACATTTTTAGCGAGTCCCAAAGGGGACATTCTCAAAGAGTCATGACATCTCAGCCACTTTCCCCTTTGCACTTCCCGGCCTCGTCCGTAGCTTTGCGCCGGTGAGCGCCAACCTGCCCAGCGTGACGGTCATCATCGCCGCCCGGCCGGACCAAACCGAGGTCCAGGCCGCCACGGCCGCGTTGCGGTTCGATTACCCCGCCGACCGCTTGGAAATCATCGTGGCGCGCGGACGGCATCCTTCGGTGCAACGCAACACCGCTCTCCGCGCCGCGCGCGGGGAATTGATCTACTTCCTCGACGACGATTCGGTCGCGCCGCCGGACAATTTGCACCGGGCGGCGACAGTGTTTGCCGAGCCGCAGGTCCAGATGGTGGGCGGGCCAAACCTGTGTCCCCCCAACGCGCCCCACCGGGAACAAGTTTTTGCCTTGGTGCTGGCCAGCCGGCTGGCATTCGGCCCCAGCCGGGCGCGCTACGCAAAAGTCGGCGCGCGCCGGGTCAGCAACGAAAAGGAACTCATCTTGTGCAACCTCATGGCGCGCAAGCAGCCGTTGCTCGAGCTCGGCGGCTTTGATGAATCCCTCTATCCCAACGAGGAAAACGCGCTGATGGACGCCCTCCAGCAACGCGGCGGCCAGTTGATTTACGATCCGGATTTCAGCGTGCAACGCCGTCCGCGGCGCACCCTCCGATCTTTCGCCAAAATGCTGCTGACTTACGGCCGCGGCCGCGCGGAACAATTCCGCCGGCATCCCACCCTGGGGTCGGCCTTGAATTTCGTTCCGCCGCTGTTTGTGATCTATCTGTTGACCCTGCCGCTGGTGGCGTGCGGGGGAAATCCACGCTGGCGGTGGCTTTGGGGATTGCCCCTGCTGGCTTACGCGCTGGCGGTCCTCGCTCAAACCGCGGCGCTCGTCCGCGCCAGCAGCCTAAGGCGGGCGTTGGCCGCCGCGCCGTTGATCGTGTTGAGCCATGTCTTCTACGGATGCGGTTTCTGGCGCGGATTGTTTACCCGTCTGCGCACGGATGCCGCGGACCGTGCGCGCGAAGTCCGGCTGGAAACCCTCATCCGCTGATGCGCGCCATGCCCTCCGCTGTCTGGACTCACGCCCTCGATGCTTCGGCGGACCCGCCGCGCGCGCGGCATCATTATCAATTGTTGGCGGCCACCGCCTCCCGCGAAACTCTGGCCGGAATGGACGCCCGTTCCGCCCGCGCGCTGGCCGCGCTTCTGGGCGGGTCGGAAGCGTTAAGCGCCTTGCTCGTCGCGCACCCCGACTGGCTGGAAACACTCACCGCGGACGATTTGCGAAGCGCGCCCTCGCTGCCGCGACGCCGCGCTGAATTGCACGCCGCGCTGGCCCCGGCCCTGGCCCAGGGTGATTATGCGGCCGCCAGTGCGGCGGTGCGCCAGTTCAAACAACGCGAAATGTTGCGCATCGCGACGCGCGACCTGGCCCGGCTGGCTACCTTGGAAACCATCGTCGGCGAGATTTCCGACGTGGCCGATCTGTGCCTAGCCGCCGTCTGGCAAATTTGCCGCCAACAACTGGGCGCGCGTTACGGGGAGCCGTATCATCAGGATGCCACCGGCCACTGGCATCGCACGCAAGCCTGTGTGCTCGGCATGGGCAAGCTGGGTGGTCAGGAATTGAATTACAGTTCAGACGTGGACCTGCTCTTCGTGTACGACGAGGAAGGTCTCGTGCTCCCGAAAGCTCCCCGTCCCGGCGTCATCCCGCCGGCCAACCTGAATAATCATCAGTTCTTCAACAAGCTGGCCGAGACATTCATCGGCACGGTCACACGCCTGACGGCGGATGGCGCGTTGTATCGCGTGGACCTGCGTCTGCGGCCCGAGGGCGACGCTGGTGCGCTGGCGCGTTCGCTAACCAGTTACGAAAACTATTACACGCAATGGGGCCAAACCTGGGAGCGCATGATGCTCATCAAAGCCCGAGGCGTCGCCGGCGATCCGGCGTTGGCGGCGGAATTCCTGGAAACCATCCAGCCGTTCCGCTATCCGCGGTCCGTCAACGAAAGCGTGTTGGACGAGGTTGCGGCCATGAAAACGCGCATCGAACAGGAAGTCGTCAAAGCCGGGGAGCTGGACCGCAACGTCAAACTTGGCCGCGGCGGCATCCGGGAAATCGAATTCATTGTTCAAGCCCACCAACTGCTCCGCGGCGGGCGGCAACCGTTTCTGCAAAACCCGCAAACCCTGCCCACCCTCGACAAACTGGCCCAGTATGACCTCCTGAGCGTCACCGAAGTGCGCCAGTTGCAAGGCGCGTATTGCTTTCTGCGCGATGTCGAACACCGCTTACAGATGGAGAGCAATCGCCAGACGCACAGCATTCCGGTGGACCGCCGCGCCCGGCAACGGCTCGCGGCATTGATGGATTTCCCCTCGCTCCAAGCTTTTGAAACCCGGCGCGCCACGCATACCCGCAACGTGCGCCGCATCTACGACAAATTCCTGAAGGGCGGACCGCCGCGCCGCGCGTTGCCGTTTCCCGTGGAATTCCAAGGCGAAGAAGCCGCGTGGAAAACCTTCCTGACCGCGCACCAGTTTCGGGATGTGGACCAAGCCCTGCGCATGCTGCGGGAATTTGTGGAAGGGCCGGGTTACGTGCATGTCTCCCCCCGCACAGCGGACCTGGCGCGCCAACTACTCCAACGCCTCTTCGCGCGCTGTCCCGGAGGCCAGCCTCTGAGCGTCGCCCCGCACCCAACCTCCTCTCGACGTGGCCGCGCCCCGACCTCCCAGCGCCGCCGGGCTTCCGCCGCGAAGACGGGATCGTCGCCACGGGCACTTCTGCCCGAGCGCGTGGTCCTTTCCGATCCCGACCGTGTGGTGACCCGGTTGGACAGTTTCATCAACGCCTACGGCGCGCGCGCCACTTTATTCGAGATTTGGCATGGCAACCCGTCGCTGTTTGATCTGCTGGTCTTGTTGTTTGACCGCTCGGAGTTTCTGGCGGAAGTGGCGATCCGCGCGCCCGACCTGATTGATGAACAAGTCGCCCACGGCTATATCCAACGTCGGCGTACGGCGGCGGAGACGCTCGCTGATTTGCGCCACGGCCTGCGCGACGAGGATCAGCACGCCTGGTTGCGGCGGTATCATCAGGCCGAACAAATGCGCGTAGGTTTGCGCGACATTCTGGGGCTGGCCGATCCCGAACAGTATCTGACCGAACTCTCCGCGCTGGCGGAGGCGTGTCTGCAATACGCGTTGGAATCCGTCATGCGCCAACACGGTTGGACCGCCGCGCCCCTGGCCATCATCGGCCTGGGCAAACTGGGCGGCGCGGAGATTGATTACGGTTCGGACCTCGACGTGTTGTTTGTCACCGACGCGCCGACGCGTGAATTGCCGCGCTTACAGCAAGCGGCACTGGATCTCATGGATCTGCTGTCGCGCCGGACCGAACACGGCGTGGTGTTTCAGATGGACGCGCGCCTGCGTCCCGACGGCGATGCGGGATTGCTGGTGAACACGGTGTCGGCGTACGAAGAATACTACCGGCGACGCGCTCAACTGTGGGAAATCCAAGCCATCTCCCGCGCCCGTTTCATCGCCGGCAACGCCGCCGTGGGCGAACAATTTCAGCGTCTGGCCGCGGCCTTGACCGATTTCCGCCCCGCCAATGTTGCGACGGAATTTGGTCTCGCCAACGCAGCCACCAGCCGGGCGCCGTCCACGGCCGCCGTACCGCGCACGAAACCTCATCGCCAAGCTCGCGGCGGTTCGGCCGGCGGGTTGGCCGCGTATTCCTCCGATTGGAAACAGAAAATTCATCAGATGCGAATGCGCATTGAGAAAGAGCGCACCCCGCCGGGGCAGGATGAGCTGGCAATCAAGACCGGTCAGGGCGGCCTGGTGGATGTGGAGTTCATTGCGCAGGCGCTTTGTTTGGAACACGGCTGGCAGGAAGCCAACACCGTGCGCGCGTTGGAACGCGCCCGGCGTGGCAAGCTGTTGCCCGGGGCGGATCAACTGATTGCGAACTACCGCCGTTTGCGGCGCGTGGAAGGCATCCTGCGGCGCTGGAGTTACGAGGGCGAAACCGTGCTGCCGGAGGATCCCGCGCCGTATTATCGCGTCGCCGTGCGCTGCGGTTTCTCAACGCCCGAGGCTTTCCGCGAGGCGCTAGCCACCTGGCGGGCCGCCGTCCGCGAGGTTTATCAGCAATACTTTGGGTTGGAATAATCCACAGGTCGGACGCGACTCAGGGCAACGTCGGCGAATGGCATCACGCATTTTCTTAATTAGCCGGATGATCTATTCCACGTGGACGGCAGCACAAATGACTCCACCAGTTAACCCACACCTCAAAACCACCAGTCCGATCAGCAAATAGGGAAACGGGCCTATCCCCCAATATTTTTGGTGGAAAAGCACTGGCTTCTGCTGGCCATCGTCCCCAAGATAAAACCGCGAGAATCAAGTCAGACCGTATGGAATTCACTGCTATGGAAAAGCTGCTTTTCGATAATCAAACCCCACTCAATAAATGGGGGCGGTTGTTTTTCGCCGCTTTCGCTGTTCTGATATTTAATCCACCGCCCTACATGGCGGCGGTCCATGCCAATAGTTTTACCTACCAAGGACGATTAACTGAGGACGGTCAGTTGGCGAATGGACGTTATGATTTCCGGTTTCGTTTCTTCCCGAATGCCGACGAAGAATCCTTCGCAGTTGGGGAACTGACCGTTGGGGATGTTGGTGTCAGCAACGGTCTGTTCACGGCCGAATTGGACTTTGGCGCCGGGATTTTTGCCGAGCCGGAACTTTGGTTGGAAATCGCTGTGAAAAAACGCGAGGCGGACGAATTTATCGTACAGCGGCCACGGCAAAGCTTGACAGCCGCGCCGTGGGCCAATCATGCGAATACCGCAGAACTGGCGTTGTTGGCCAGCAATGTTGCTCCGGAAAGCATCACCGCCCCGGCCTTGGCGCCGGCCAGCATTCAAGCGTCACACATGCAACCGGGGATCATCGGGCCGGAGCATTTGGTACCCGGCACCTTTCTCACTAACGATTACGCCGATACGATTCGGGCAGCCGCCTTTGCGGGCGACGGCAGTTTATTAACGGGCATCGTTGCGGCCAGCAGCAATGCCGGTTTTACGAACGTCATTGTTGTTCCCTCCGCCACTGGCAAGGCGGCCACCGACACCGCCAATCTGCAATGGGCGCTTGACCAAACGACAAACAACGGCGTGAGTTACTGGGGCGGAAATGTGGAAGTCTTTATTCCGGCGGGGGACTACCGGGTGAATGACAGTCTAATCTTGAAGATGCAGGGCACCCGGGTGCGGGGCGCCGGACGCGAACGCACGCGGCTTTGGATGACGGTACATGACAAAGACCTCTTCCGCTGGCAAGGCGTCCCCGGACTCAGCTACGGTGGAACAAATGCCGCGTGGTTTGTCTGCATTGAGGATATGACATTGCGAAAACCGGAAGCGCCTTGGACAGTGAGCCGGTCGTCGGGCATCAATTGGACGGCACCTCACTCCGGGCAGCAAAACCTTTCGCGCGGCTTTTTTAAGAATCTTTCCATTACCGGTTTTTTCTACGGGATGCGGTTTAATCATTCAGTGGGCGTCCTTTGTGAAAATGTTGAGGTTTACGGGAACAACCACGGTTTTTATTGCGAAAAAGCGGATAGCGCGACGTTTATCAACTGCTTTGCCGGTGATGGTTACGAGCTCGATACGGGCAAAAATAGATTTGGCACCAACTACAGCACGGGATGGACGTACAAATCCAGCGGGACCAGTGGTGGCACGGCCGGATTTTCCCTAGCCATCCTGGGTGGAGAGGGCCGCGGTTGCAATACACTCTTTGACATCCAAAGCGGTCAATTCAGCCTGCAAAACTTCAATATCGAACACATGTATGATGGTCCAGTCATCCGGCTGGGCTCCTCCCTTTTGGGAGCACGGATTCAGAATGTGACTTTCCGAGGGCGGGCGGCCACCAACCGACATCCCAACATCCGTTTTGAAGGGAATACAGGGCAACGGACCGTCATTGATTCTTGCACTTTTTCCGATAGCTCAGCCGCCCCGCACCTGGCGCTCAGCACCGCCGCTGATTTTATTCATTACCGCGGTCCCGCAGTGCAGGCCACCAACACTGCAACAGTGCGGCGTTTCACCCTTTATTCGGCGCCTATGTTCACCAACGCCCCTTCCCCCGGCGACATCCCTTATGCGACCAGTGCGGGCATGGCAAAGTGGGCCGCCGCTCCACGCGCCCGCGAGGGTAACTTGACGACCAATGGGTGGGTAATTGTCGCCGGTACAGCGATCCAAGTCGCAACTAATGGCTCTGAGCGTATCGTAAGCGTGGACACCAATATCCTCGTCACGCGTGATTACATGGATGCTGACAAAAATGTTATGAAGACGGCTTTCGGCTACGGCCTAACCGGCACAACCTTGTTGAGCTTGGGACCCGCCTCCACGTCGACCGCACTGCTCCGCGATGATGATACGGCAACCTTCGGTAGTAACGTGGTGGCGTTGGCGTTAATCGGCGACGGCCGCGGATTGACCAATGTCCCAATCACTGCGCTCGTCTCCCTCACCAACCAATTCACCGGTACGGTGGCTGATTTTGCCGTGCCGGAGAGTCTGGTATCCTTGGCGGGAGACCTGGCCTTCACCGGGGTAACCAAGACCACGGCAGGGCGGGTCGAGCGCACGATCATCACTTTGCTGAGCGGGGGGGCTAATCGCGTGATCACCCCGCCGGCTGAATGGTTGGGGCCGCCCGCTTTCATATTGACCAACGGCGATGCGGCCGATGTCCTGGTGCGCTGCCAAGCGGGCGTGTTGACGAACTGGAACATCAACTACCTGCCAAAACGATGACGTCTCCCGTCGCGCAATGAAACCTCGACGGCTCGGAGGTTGTCTAGCCTGGCGATCGCCCGCGCGTTGCGAGAGGCTGACCGGATCGCATTCGCCACGCCACGGCGGGGACATGCGTCTTTTCCCGGCTTTGGCCATTTGGTTCATTGCGACGACGCCGCCGGTTCTGCTACAGTCCCGCCCGCATGAGTGAAATTCCCAAGGCCTACGAACCGCAGGCCGTTGAAGACAAATGGTACGCCTTCTGGGAAAAAGAAGGCTGTTTCACGGCGAACCCTGCGTCGCCGAAATCTACGTATGCCATCGTCATCCCGCCTCCCAATGTCACCGGCATGCTCCACATGGGGCACGTGCTGAACAACACCATCCAGGACATCCTCGCCCGCAAAGCGCGCATGGACGGCAAGGAAGTGCTGTGGCTGCCGGGCACGGACCACGCCGGCATCGCCACGCAGGCGGTTGTCGAAAAGACCCTCCGCAAAGAGGGCAAGATGAGACATCGCGACGACCTCGGCCGCGAGAAGTTCCTCGAGCATGTCTGGGCGTGGAAGGAAAAGCACGGCGGCATCATCATCCAGCAGCTCAAGAAACTCGGGTGCTCGTGTGATTGGTCGCGCCTGCGCTTCACGATGGACCCGGAGTATTCGCGTTGTGTGCAACGGGTTTTTGTCGAGCTGTACAAAAAAGGACTGATCTACCGCGGCAAACGGATGGTCAATTGGGATCCTGCCGCCCGCACCGCGCTCTCCGACGAGGAAGTCGAGATGGTCGAAACCAAGGGCCATCTCTGGCACTTGAAGTATCCGCGGCTTGACGCGGCGGGGCAACCGATCCCGGACCAGTTCGTCGTCGTGGCCACGACGCGTCCGGAGACGATGCTCGGCGACGAAGCGGTGGCGGTGAACCCGAAGGACGAACGCTACACAAAACTCGTCGGAACAAAGGTCCGGCTGCCGCTGCAGGACAAACCCATTCCGATCATTGCGGATGAGTTCGTGGACCCGCAGTTCGGTACCGGCTGCGTGAAGGTGACGCCGGCGCACGATCCCAATGATTACGCAATGGGGACGCGGCATCAGTTGCCGTTCACCGTCGTCATCGGACCGGACGGCAAGATGACGCCCGAAGCGGGCGACCGGTTCGCCGGGTTGGACCGCACGGAAGCGCGCAAGGCGGTGGTGGAGCATCTGGAAAAGCTGGGTCTACTGCTCAAGGTCGAGGATTACGTCCACAATGTCGGCCACAGCCAGCGCAGCGGGGTGCCGATCGAACCGCGGTTGAGTGAACAATGGTTTTTGAGATACCCGGCAGTGGCGCAAGCCAGGGCGTGCGTATTGCAAGACGGCGGAACTGGTCTAAGTAGTGGCACGGGCGACTCGCCTGTGAAGGCCGGCAACCTGCCGTCCGAGTTGGCAGACAAGTTGCCCGCCGGAACAGGCCAGTGGCCTGTTCCACCCAGTAATATGCGTTTCCATCCGCAGCGGTGGGCGAAGGTTTATGACCACTGGCTGACCAATATTCAGGACTGGTGCATCAGCCGGCAGCTCTGGTGGGGGCATCGGATTCCGGTGTGGTATAACCAACCGGGGCTGGCCCTCCTCAACCAAAAAAATGTGGTGGTGGTGGAGCTTGATGAAGCGCCGATTCCGCACACCACGGTGCGCGAGGCCCGGGAAGCGGCCTGGGAATTTCTGGAAGCGCGCGGTTGGTTAAACAAAGCATTTCGCAATTTGGATACCGGTTACGATTTCCTAGTCACCCAATCCGGTCTCAAACACGCGTTCAGCCATGCGGGGGTTGAAAACGTCATTGCCGCAACCGTCCTCCCGGATTTGATCCGCACGGCAATTTTTGTGGGAGAGACCTGGCACGAACCGCGCATCCCCGAGATCAAACGGGTGCTGCAGTTGTTCGCCGCCCTGCGTTTTGAAGGCGCGTTGGTGGCGGTGAAGATAACCGTCAAGGAGTATCAGGACGGGTCACGGGTCTATGATCATGAGGCGGAAAAAATCAAAGCGTCTGACGGTCAATCTCTGGGGCGGCGCTCCGCGGACGGAGTGTTGCGCGACCAGCCTACATCAGACGCCGGGGTACCTCTACGCCAATTAATCCCCGACGTCAACCGCGAGGGAGCGTTCACGCGGGTTCAGGAGAACCAACCGGGCAAGGGTTGGGAACAAGACCCCGACGTGCTCGACACCTGGTTCAGTTCCTGGCTCTGGCCGTTTGCCACGATGGGGTGGCCCGAGCACACGGACACGTTGAAGAAGTTTTATCCGACCACCGATCTCGTCACCGGGCCGGACATCATTTTCTTCTGGGTCGCGCGCATGATCATGGCCGGTTACGAGTTCATGGGCGACCTGCCGTTCCGCAACGTCTATTTCACCGGCATCATCCGCGACAAGCAGGGGCGCAAGATGAGCAAGAGCCTCGGCAATTCGCCCGACCCGCTCGAACTCATCGCCAAGTACGGCGCGGACGCCCTCCGCTTTGGCACCATGCGCAGCGCACCGCTCGGGCAGGACGTGCTCTTCGACGAGAAGGACGTGGAACTGGGCCGCAATTTCTGCAACAAGCTCTGGAACGCCTGCCGCTTCCGGCAAATGCAAGGCGGCGAGGTGCAGGCGGAGATCGTCCCCGCGTTGCTCACCAGTGATGACAAGTGGATTTTACTCAAGCTCAGCCAGGCCATCGAGGAAATCACCGCCGCCTTCGCCGATTACAAGTTCAATGAAGCCACCGCCACGCTCTACCGTTTTTTCTGGAGCGAGTATTGCGATTGGTATGTCGAGGCGAGCAAGGCCATTTTGTCGGGCAACAGCCAAAGCGAACCGGCTCAATCCGGGGGAGTGGACCATCCGCAGCCGGACGGACTCGCGCCAGCAACGCCCGAGGCACGCAAAGCAAACACCCTTGCGGTCATTGATTTTGTTCTTTCCCACACGCTGCGGCTGTTTCATCCGTTCCTGCCGCACATCACGGAGGAACTCTGGCACGGCATGGGGTACACCGACGACATGCCGGAGGATCAAGGCGGCAAGACCATCCTGTTCGCGCCCTGGCCCAAGCCGTTTGATGCCGACGAGAAGGCGCATTACGGGCTCGACGACGCCACGCTGACTTTCGTCAATGCCAAGTACGATCTCATTTCGCAGGGTCGCAATCTGCGCCGCGCCGGCAACCTGCCGGGCAATAAAAAAGTCCGTTACGCCTTAAAGCCCACAGTTGAACTGTCGCCGCTCGACCTCGAAGTCATCAAACTCCTGCTCCACGCGGAGACGCTGGAAGTCAATGCCGCCTTCCCCGGCGGGAAAGGCACCCCGACCTGCCGCACCGCGTTGGGGGACTTGTTTCTGCCGCTGGAAGGGCTGGTGGATGTCGCCGCCGAAACCGCGCGCCTATCAAAGGAGCTGGAAAAGATCGAAGCCGAAATCGCCAAGGTGGAGACCAAGCTGAACAATCCGAACTTCAACCAAAAGGCGCCGGCGAAGGTGCTGGCGGAACACCAGCAACGCCTCGCCGAGTGGCAATCCAAGCGGGACCACGCCCGGAACGCCCTGGCCTTGTTGCAAGGTTAAGGTTGCCGCAGGATCACCCGGCTCACGGCGAAATCGGACGCTTCCGCGTTGAACCGGAAATCGGCATCGCTGTTTTGTGAGTTGAGAAAACGGGCGGCGGGCAGGGAAAAGGTCGCCGATTTCCATTGCTGGTCGCCCGTCAGCGGCACCCGCGCGCTCCGGGTGTAAGCACCCCGCACCGGCGCGTTCGTGTCGCTGCCGTCATATTCCACGCTCAACCGCCCGGGCGCCGCATCGAAGTATTCGACTTCCAGGACAGCGTCCATGAGGTCGGCCCATTTGAACGAATCATCCACGATGAAGTAGAGGTAGCGGGGCCGGGTCGCGCGGGTGGGTTGCGTCTGCCAACACCGCCGTTCCGCCAACATCCGCCACACCGCCCGACCATCCGCCGGTTGGACGAGTTGCAAGCCGTCCTTCGCATGCGGACGATCGGCGGAAGCCGTCACGGCCCGGGCGGTGTAAAAGGTGTCGGGCGGCCAGGCCGGGGCTTTTCCCTGTTTGAAGCAATCGGCGTACTGCCGGGTGAGTTCGATGTATTGCCGGCCGTATTCCCGGGACTCCGCGATATCGGTGCCTTCATGGAATTCGTTCCACGTTTCAATCATGACAAAATGGGTGGGACGTCGAAGGAACCGGCGCCAACTGTCTTCGTAGAACTTGCCACCCTGGCGATCCCGCACGAGCGGCGTGCGTCCGGGAACGGCGGCATGATCATAACCCGGTCCAATTTCGCCGATGCCCGGATTGCGAAACCGCAACGCGCCGCCCCAGTAACAGGTGTTGTCGCCTTCGATCCCCCACGAATCCTGAGGCGCGATCCACGGCACGCGGCCGCCGAATTCTTTGGGAAATGCCTGCTTCGTATAAGCGAGCACGCTTTGGTCCCACTTCTTCGCAAAGGCGGCCGCGTACAGCAACACGATGGGTTGGTTATCCAACATGGCCCAGTGCCGAGGCGGAATGCAGGAGAAGAAATCGCGCACGGTGGCGTAAAACCAGCGGCGGCCGTAATCCGTGGTGAGATCGGCATGGTAGCCCCAGCCGTTGTGGCGCAGGGTGCTGGTGTCATAAAAAAGGCCGAGCCGCGGCGGATTTCGTCCTTCCCGCAGCAATGCCTCGCGCGCCTGCACGAGCGGCGGCAAGCCCGCGTAACTCCAGTGTTGCACAGCTTGGGGGCTGTGTTCCGAGGGCGCGCCCCAGAAAACCGGAAGCACCACGTCAATTCCCGCCGCTTCCATGTCGCGCAATTGTTGCTGGTGCCAGCGGACGGACCGGTAGCTGAAATCTTCCAAAGTGGGCGGATGCGTGGTCAACGCATCCGTGCCATCGGCGTTGAGGATGTGGGCGCGCGTGCCGATGTCATACCAGTAAAAATAGTACGTGCCTACGATACGATCGTTGAGCGTAAAGGAGGTGCTGTCCGCGAAATCCGCTGCGGTCAGGTTGATGTGCGGACCGAACGCCGGAGGAATTTCCCGTTCTTCCGCGGAAAGAAGTGTCGGG
>MWDV01000424.1 GCA_002070715.1 Verrucomicrobia bacterium ADurb.Bin118 | reverse complement strand
GCCTCCGGCAACATCGTCATTCTGGCAAAGCGGGAACGAGAAAGAAAATGCCCGCGGCGGCAAGGCATAAGCCAATCATCAATACCCAAACCAATCGCACCTCAGGAAACCGCAAGCCAAAACTCGCGCGCACGATCGCGGCAATGATAATGGCAATTCCCAGAAAGGCTGGCTCAATTAAATTCGAGAAGCTCTTCCGGCCGGCAGACCAGTCGGAGAACATCAAGAGAGTCCAAACCAGGAACGGCAAAATAAACGCCAACAATTCCCACGGATTCCAGTGAACCCGACGTCGCGCCAGGAAGACAACCAGAGCCGTGGGCATTACGGCAACAAGGGTCTGTAGGCCCCAAGCGAACAGAATGATGGTGACGATTGCCATGTGCGTGAGGATGTCTGATAATTTTGAATTAACAAGGTTTATCTTCGGTGGGTTGTGAGCTTCTAAATGGGTAAGACCAAAAATAGATCCAGTGTTTGGTGCGTAATTTGCTGGCGATCGGCCGCTCAGGTGTTTTGGGGGCTGACGAGGTAACGAAGTTGATGATGGTTTGCACGAAACGGTAGGGCGTATCTCCTCGGCATGGGCAATCCGGATTTCTTTCGGATGACTTTCTCATTTGGGGGCTTGAGTTTGGGGTTGACGTCGGCGGGGCAACTCCATACTGTGGGGCTTGATGAATTTGCACAATCAGCCGGCATACCCTTCAGTTCATGCAGTGAAAACCTCCCCCGGTAACAAAACCCTACAATTGACCAACAATATGAAAACGAAATGTTTGTTCCTCCTTATGGCCGTCATCGTCGGGCTGGTAACCCCTCCGGCTCACGCGATTTATTATTGGCAGCCCAACGGCTGGGATGGTACGGGTGACGTACCCAGCGGCACCTGGTCCACCACCGATCCCAACTGGAATGACGGCTCAAAAGACTATCAGGTCTTCGCCGCGCCGGCGACCTTACAGCCCAAGGTGGTTTTTTGTTACACAGGAGTCAGCGTTCCCGCGAACGCTTATACGGTGACGGTTGCCCCGGGAGAAAACTTCATCGTGCCCAGTTTTTTATGTGCGGCAGGCCATCCCACCGTCGTTGGCGACACCCTGCGCCTGAGGAGTGATGCCAACGGCCCGGCCTTGGTGGAGGTATATACCAATCTCACCTTCACTCTTAACTGTGGATTGACCAACTTTTCAGCGGCGCCCAATGGTTTGTGCCTGAACAAAATCGGTCCAGGCACCTTGGTGCTGGGCGCCGTCAATCAACTGCTGAACGGCAGCGGCGATCCGGCGGGCGTGCGCATTGACGGTGGCCGGCTCCGCCTCAGCGTGACCCAGGCCTTTGGCCGCACTAATCATCTGGTGTTGGGCGCCAGTGACACGGGCGATCCGGCGGCGTCCGCGATTTTTGATACGGGTGGTTTGGATCAACAATTGGGGACTTTGAATCTCGCAGGTCCGAGCACGGACACGGCCCGCACTCTGGATCTGGGCGACGGAACTGGGACACTGACTTTCGCCGATAGCAGCGCCCAACCATGGTTGTCCATAGATCAAGAAGACATTTTTTTGCATATTACCAACTACCGCCCCGGAGTGAATGCGCTGCGGTTTGGGACCAGCGCCAGCGGCTTGACAACCCGGCAATTGCAACTCATTCGGTTTAGCGAGTTCGACAATGCTGTGGGACAAATTGACGCGCAAGGGTTCATCACGCCCGGCGCCGTTCCGCCGGCCATTGTGAGTCATCCGAAAAACACCAATGCCATTGCCGGTGCTACGGTCAGTTTCTCGGCGGTGGCGACAGGCGAAAA
Organism: Verrucomicrobia bacterium ADurb.Bin118; assembly: GCA_002070715.1. Taxonomy (GTDB): domain Bacteria; phylum Verrucomicrobiota; class Verrucomicrobiia; order Limisphaerales; family MWDV01; genus MWDV01. Next base: position 14,538 of record MWDV01000424.1, on the reverse strand, counting down.
CCTCAGTTATCAGTGGCGTAAAGACGGCGTGGATATTGCGGTTGAGGATAATCCCACGGCAAATGCTGCCACGCTGGTGCTGAACAACGTTCAGCCGCCTGATGCGGCCCGTTATTCGGTGGTCGTGGCCAATGCCGCTGTCCAAGTGGTCAGCAGAGCCGGTCGGTTGATTGTGTACAGGGCAGACCCCATGGTACTTCACCAGGGTTTGGTTTCCTACTGGCCGTTGGACACCGCCAATGGGACCACTCCAGATCTTTCTTTTGGCAATGACCTGACGGTGGACGGATCCGTATCGCCGGTGGCGGGCAAATTGGGGAACACCTTGGCTTTTGGCAGCGGGGCGTATCTGCATGTCGGCCCCACCGATTTTGCAAATACGGGCCTGCCGAATTGGCATGCCGGCGAGTATTCGATCGCTTTCTGGATCAAAGTGCCGGCGAACAAGGTAAACAAGTACGCGTTCAGTGAGGCGAGTCTTAGCGATAATTATTCCCTTTTCTTCTTTGAGCCCAGCAGCTCCGGCGGCAAGTTGCAGGTGTATTTGCGTGATCGCGCCAACAAGGTTCTCATCAACAAGATCCCCACTGCCGCAGTGGTGTGTGACGATACCTGGCATCATGTGACCTTTGTTGACCGTCGTGGGCGCGTCGAAGTTTATGTGGATGGCGTGCTGGATTCTCAAAGCAGCAGCGGTAAATTCGACTACGCCTACAATCCTGACGCAATACAATTCAACACCGTCGCCATCGGCGGCCTGTACCGATCCACAAGCAGCGGCGTGCCGTTCCCCGGCTTACTGGACGAGGTGGCTGTTTGGGAACGGCCGCTTTCCGCCGCGGAAGTGGAGGTTTTGGTCGCTAGCGGCATTCCGACCCCCATTGCGCCGCGCGCGCCGGGGATTGCCTCGATTAGTCCTGACGCCACCGTTTATCCCGGGGACTTGCATCGCGTCACCGTGCGGGCCATGAACAATCGTCCTTTCACCTATACATGGCGGGTCAATGACGTGGTGGATCCGTCGGCTACGGATGCCACCTACCTTTATCCGGTTGGCCCGAGTGATAGCGATTTAACCATTGCGGTTGAAGTCAGCAACCCTTATGGCACCGTCAGCGCGACCAATCATGTCACCGTAATTGGTGATCCGCCTCCCGCGCTGGACAATGGCATGGTAAATTATTGGCCTTTAGACACCATCGAGGTCCATCCAGGTACGGGAGACCTCTATGCGCCGGATGCCGCTGGGGGCAAAGATCTGGTCTTGATGGGGTTTGGGGGAGTTGGCGACTTGGTGCCCGGCATGCGGGGCAATGCGCTCTGGTTTGATGCCGTCCGGTATGGCTACCGGGCCGGCGGAGCGCCGTTATCGCTCCGGAGCAATTACTCGATCGCCTTATGGGTGAACCTCCCGCCGGGCGGGTATAATCAGGCGGATACGGCGCTTTATGCCGAGGCCTCCACCGTAAACGCGAATACCCTGTTCAGCATCACGGCTGGGGTGGAGCCCGCCCTCCGGGTGACGATCCGGAGCGACGCAGGCACCACATTGCTCAGTAAAGATTCCACCCTCCCGGCGATAGATGGCAACTGGCATTACGTGGTCTGGACTGATACCAATGGCCAGGGCCGCCTTTATATTGACGGGCAGGTGGACCCCACCGATTTCAGCTACACGCGGGCCCCTTTGACACCCGATACCACCGCAGTGGGGGCTGTATTGCGCGCGGAGCCTTCTTTTGCGCTGCTCTATGGGTATCTGGATGATATTGCCACTTGGGATCGCGCCTTGACCGGCGCGGAGGTCCAGGAAGCCTGGACAACAGGGATTCCCACTCCGCAGCCGGCGGCGCCGACCATTTTAGTTGAACCTCAGGATGTCAATGTTTACGAAGGGGATGCGGCCATGTTGTCGGTATGGGCGGACGGCTATTTCCCGTTAAGCTACCAGTGGTACAAGGACGGAGAGGCGCTTTCTGGTGCCGTTGATTCCACGCTGGCTTTTTCCAACCTCCAAGGGAGTGATACCGGCGGCTACACAGTCGTCATCACCAATTTGAGTGGCGCGATTACCAGCCGCATGGCCCAAGTAACGGTGAATCCCTATGCGCTGGCGACCACGGGGGTCGTGTTGAAGGTGGATTTTGGCATTGTCGGAGCGACGCCTTCACCAGTGGCGGACGGTTTCGTCATGGGCGGGGATGGCTTTACTTCGGTCTATGATGGCGGAGTGCGCGCCTGGATTTCACCCATCGGCGGCGGGGCGCTCGCCCCACGTAACCGAACGGCGGTTGTGAATCACCCGCCCGCGTTGAATCTGGCGGCACTTTACAACGACTTCATTTTTGATAGCAGTGGCGGGATGGAAGGTCAGGGCATCCGTATCTCCATTGACCACCTGGCGCCAAATACCCGTTTTGGGGTCACCATCTGGAGTTTTGACTCGCTCACGACGCAGGACCGGTTTTCCGCCTGGCTTGAGACCTCGGGCGAACCCGTAACGCTGGCAGATCCCTATATCATGCGGAATTCGCTGCCGGCGAGTGATAACGAAAAAACCATCCGGGGCATCGTAACCTCAACTCCGGCGGGGACCCTGCAAATTGACGGCTTGGGACGGGGTTATGCCGGAGGCGCCGGAAATGCCGTATTTTTGAACGGCATTCAACTGGAGGCCAACCCGCCGGCCTCCATCGGGAATGTGCAACAAGCGGGTGGTTATTTCAGCTTTGATGTCTCCAGTGACTTCCCTCATACGCTCCAGCAGACCGCCAACCTGGTTGAAGGTCCCTGGGTGCCGGTGCCTCCCGGCGGCGCTGTTGCCACCAATGGAACTACGGTCACCTATCAATTCCCCATCTTGCCCGGACAAAACCAGTTATTCTATCGCGCGCAATAGCCGGATCAGGAGCCTCAGCCTTGGTTTGGGCTGCGCCCTGCGGCGCGGCCCATTTGATGAGGAAGCCCAATGTCTTGGGGACGGGGTGAAGGCGTATTTCATGTTGCATCAACGCGAGGTGCCGCCGAAGCACTGATGGCTGAGGACTCCTGCTCTTCATACCCGGCGCTGACCGAAGTTTTGCGGAACGGCTCTGCTTGCGGCGGTCTGTAGCTGGAAAAAGCTGGAGGAGGCATTCTCGGCGAGGTGGCGTTCCAGCACGCTTCTGTTGCCTTTGCTTGCGCCCAATTGCCCGGCACATCCACAAAGGAAACAGCAAGTCTTCCTGCCGACACAAATGAGCGTCTCGCCGTAGTGGCGTTGGTGTTGATCGCGGAATTCCACCGATCCTGAAAGCTTGACTTGGTTGTCCATTGTTGAATGCTGTTTGCGAAAGACTGGTTTCGAACCAAAAAAGTGGGCGCCATTTTAAGATCGTGGATTTCATCTGATAGATTTCGACTGGGCCGTGCCTGGCTGAGCGGGGTATTGCTCGCGATGGCCTTCCCCCAGTTTAATTTCTCTTGGCTGGCATGGTTGGCACCGGGACTCATGCTTTGGTCCACACAAGGGACCACCGCCAAGAAGGTGTTTTGGGCGGGCTGGGTCAGTGGCTTGGGTTGCTATTTGGTTTCGTTGTATTGGATTTTCCTGATGCCTTTTCCTTGGCACGGGATGGTTGGGTATCTCGGTTTATGCGCCGTTCTCTCTCTGTTTACCGGGGCTTGGTGTTGGCTGAGTTGGTGTTTGAGACCAAATCGGTGGCGAGCTGCGCTGGCTCAATCGTCAAACAAGAATAAAGGAAAGAGAAAAACGGCGGTCAAAGGCTCTGCCCAGTCATGCCCTTGGCCCGGGTGCGAGCTGTGGCCATTGCTGGTTTGGCCGTTGTGTTGTGCTGCGGGGTGGGTTGCGCAGGAAATGACGACGGCACGGATCTTCGGAGGCTTTCCTTATAATCCGCTGGGCGCGTCCCAATTTCACCGGCTGTCCTTGATTCAGATCGCCTCGGTTACCGGAGTTTACGGAGTATCGTTCCTCGTGGCTTGGCTGTCGGTCGCGCTCATGGTTGCCTTTCGACAGGTTCGGATGTGGATGCTTCATAAGCAAGCGTCAAGCGGGAAGCGACGAGCCGGAGAACTTGCCGGACTGCTTGCGCTTCCAGCCTTGGCCGTTGTCGCTGCGTCCTTGTTTGGGATGAATCAACTAGCCCGATCGGACGACTGCTCAAGCCACCTGAAAATTGCCTTGATTCAACCGGCCATCCCGCAAGTGGTTCTTTGGGATGAGCAGCAACAAACGAATCGCCTGCGTAAAATTGTAGAACTGTCGCAGGCCGCTTTGACGGCGCGCCCCGATTTGCTGGTTTGGCCGGAGTCGGCAATGGCGGGAATTCTCGGCCGTAACCGCTTGACCCAAGAAATGATCGGGCATCTGCTACTTTCAAATGGGGCTTGGATGGTCTTCGGAGGGAATGATACGCATCCCAAACCGGGAGCGGTCGGTGCGGATGAGGTGGACGCTTACAATGCGGCTTTTTTGGTGGATGCCAAGGGTGAGTTGGTCGGACGCTATTACAAACGTCATTTGGTAATGTTTGGCGAATACATGCCGGGAGCGCGGTGGCTGCCGGTTCTAGCGCGGTTACGTTCGGCTGGTGCTGGGATGCGGCCCGGGAAACGGAGTATTACCTTTCAACTGGAGCAGCCGCCGGCCAGGTTTGCTCCGTTGATCTGTTATGAGGATGTTTTTCCGCATGAGGTTCGGTCTCGTGCCAATCCCGAGACTGATTTTTTGCTCAATCTGACTAATGATGGCTGGTTTGGTCAGAGTGCCGCCCAATGGCAACATGCGCAGACGGCATTGTTCCGGGCCGTTGAAAACGGATTACCTCTCGTCCGTTGTGCCAACAATGGACTGACGTGTTGGATTGATAGCCGCGGCCGGATCCACGACGTTTGTTTTTCGGATACGGAGGGTATTTATGGACCCGGCTACAAGGTTGTAACAGTCCCTTTGTGTTCGGCAACCACCGGGCGTTGTTCAACCTTTTACAATCGTCACGGCGATTGGTTTGGCTGGAGTTGTGTGGGGTTGACCCTTTTAGCGGGTGGTTTTCGATTCGGACGATGCCGGATGACGGATCGTAATTCTTAAAAAACTCTTATTGACTATGAAGTACGCATTTTGTTCCTCTCGGCTGGCATTTTTCGCGGTGCTGTTTTGTCTGGGCTCGTGGCAATTGGGTTGGGCCGAGGATGGTTACGATCTTTGGCTGCGATACCGTCCGATGGCTTCGCCCGAAATCCAAAAGCAATATCGCCGGCAAATCGGTACTGTTTTTGTTGCAGGGGAGTCGCCAACTTTACGGATTATTCGCAAAGAGCTCGTTCATGGATTAGGCGGCTTGCTGGGTCAGGACATTCCATTTCTCGAATCGCTTTCGGCGGCTAAGGCCAGCACTTTGATCGTGGGGACTTTGGAAGACTTGCCGTTGCCAAAAGAACTTGGCCTCGAAACTCGATTGCGCCAACTTGGCGACGAAGGTTTCTTGATTCAAACTGCAGAAGTTCGTGTACATCCTTGTATCATCATCACCGCCAATACGGAACGCGGTCTGTTATATGGATCATTCCATTTCCTGCGGCTGCTGCAGACGCAGCAAAACATTAGCCATTTGGCGTTGACGAGCACCCCAAAGATACGCGACCGAATTCTTAATCATTGGGATACCCTAAGCGGAGGTGTCGGTCGGGGTTATGCGGGAAAATCCCTTTGGCAATGGCACGAGTTGCCAGCAACCGTCAGCCCGCGCCTGACGGATTACGCGCGGGCCAACGCCTCGTTGGGGATCAATGGGACGGTCTTGAACAGTCCCAACAGTGAGGCGCGGATTTTGACGCCTGAGTATCTCCGCAAAGTAGCGGCTTTAGCCGATATTTTCCGACCTTATGGTTTGCGAGTCTTCCTGAGTGTCCGGTTTTCGGCCCCGCGCGAAATCGGCGGCTTGGAAACAGCGGACCCTTTTGATGAGCGGGTCGTCGCATGGTGGGAAGCCAAGGTCCGCGAGATTTACCAATGGATTCCTGATTTCGGAGGGTTTTTGGTAAAAGCCAATAGCGAAGGGCAACCGGGACCACAGGACTACGGGCGCACTCACGCCGACGGCGCCAACATGCTGGCCCGGGCCCTCGCGCCACACCGAGGCCGGGTAATGTGGCGCGCTTTTGTGTACGGCCAGGGATTGGACGCGGACCGGGCCAAGCGGGCGTACGAGGCATTTGCTCCTTTGGACGGCCAATTTGCTTCTAATGTTTTGGTGCAAGTCAAGAACGGCCCATTAGATTTCCAGCCCCGCGAACCGGCCCATCCGCTCTTCGGCGCCATGCCGAATACGCCCCTGTTGCTGGAACTCCAAATAACCCAAGAATATCTGGGCCATTCCCAGTATTTGGTTTTTTTGGCGCCGATGTGGAAGGAAACTCTCGATTTTGATACCTTTGCCCACGGCCCCGGTTCGACGGTCGCCAAAGTCGTGGAGGGGCGTTTGGATAATCATGCCCTCAGTGGCATTGCCGGGGTGGCTAACGTGGGCAGCGACCGCAACTGGTGCGGTCACCATTTTGCCCAGGCCAATTGGTACGCCTTTGGGCGGCTGGCTTGGAATCCGGGTTTGGGTGCCCAAGCCCTGGCTGAGGAATGGACGCGCCAGACTTTCAGTCACGAGCCGGACGTGGTGAGAACGATCGTCACCCTGATGATGGATTCCTGGGAGGGGGTTGTTAATACCATGACCCCGTTGGGATTGAATGTATTGTGCAGCTTTCGTGGTCATTACGATCCGGCACCACAAGCCCGAGCCTCCTTCCATAAAGCGGATGCGGCGGGACTGGGGTATGATCGCAGTCGTGCCGGCAGCGGAGCGGTGGACCAGTATCATCCCCCTCAAAACGAGCGGCTGAACAATCTGGCGACCTGCCCGGAAAAGTACCTGCTCTGGTTCCACCATGTCGCCTGGAATCAGCCGCTTCAGTCAGGGCGGACGCTTTGGGTGGAACTTTGCCGGCATTATCAGGCGGGAGCCGAGCAGGCGCGACGGCAACGTCAGATCTGGCGCCGATTGCAAGGACGAATTGACGACCAACGCTTCCACGAAGTCGAGGCGCGTTTAGAGATCCAGGAACGCGATGCCGCCGCCTGGCGTGACGCATGTTTGAACTATTTCCAGAAATTCAGTAAGCGCCCGATTCCGGCCCCGGCGGCGGCGTCGGACGAATGACGGAGAAGATTTTAGTTTAACTCGATTATGTAGCGTCGCGTTAAACTTGCCTGCTTGGTAGTTGCCCGCACCGTGATTAACAGGTCACCGTGGCTCTGCTGCTCGGTCAGTTCCGCCTCTGTCGTGGTTGGCCACAGTACATTCGCGGGGCGGAGGCTGGTAGCGATTGGGTTTCGGGTTTGATTTTGCTCAAAGATGCGTTCGATGGTCCGCCCTCGGGAGACCGTTGCACTGGGGCAGCGCCAGTAGAGTTGCGGGCTAACCTCCTCAACCTGGGGCTGATTCCGGAATTTCCGTAAAAATTGGCACGAGGCTTGCCAGATAAAAGCGCGACCCGGTACTCTGGGGCGATGTCCAACGTTTCGGCCAGCGAAACCGACTCGTATGAAACACAAAATTTTGCTGCTGCTCCTGAGCTTGGTCTGCGGTACCAGCCGGGCTGATTTCGCACTGCGTGATGGGGATACCGTGGTGTTTCTCGGGGATAGCATCACTGCCGCAGGCGGCTACGCCAAGATCGTGGAGCAGTACACGCTGCTGCGCTTCCCGGAACGCCGGATCCGTTTTATCAACGCGGGTCAAGGAGGGGATACGGCCTCGGGTAGTTTACAACGGCTGGAACGCGACGTGTTCAATCAGGGGGCGACGGTGGTAACCGTTGCCTTCGGCGTTAACGACATCGGCTGGGGCATGAAAGCGGATGCGGCGCACGAGCAAAAATATCTCGAAGCGATCCGCGCAATTGTGGAACAGTGTCAAGCGCGGCAGGTTCGGCCCTTCATCTGTTCAGCGGCCATTACGGACGAAGCCCCGGATCGGGCCGAGCAGGGCTTCCTGCAGAAAATGACGGATAAGGGGCTGGCTTTGGCCCAATCTTTGGGCGCCGACACAATTGATCTGCAACGCGGCATGCGCGAAATTCAACGCCGGATACTCGCCAGCAATGCGCGGGAATCCGATCCGAAGAAGCAGGTTCAGTTGCATGCGGCGGATCACGTTCATCTTACTGATTTGGGTCAAATGGCGCTGGCCTATGCTCTGCTCAAGGGTTTGGGCGCCCCGGCGGACGTATCCTCGGTCAGTTTGGACGCGGCCGAAGGCAAGGTGCTCACGGCCATTGGGTGTGCAATCTCGGAAGTCAAAAAACGCGAAGACGGCTTGGCGTTCACGCGCTTGGATCAAGGGTTGCCCCTCACCTTGGGGATTTTCAGCGGCTTTACCTACCGGGGAGTCCCTTTGGCCGACGGCCTTAATCGCTACTTGTTGACCGTCAAAAATCTGCCGCCGGGGGAGTATGAAATCCGCGCGGAAGAACGCTTGCTGGGCAAAGTGAACGCCCAACGCCTCGCGCAGGGACTGAATATTTCCACGATGACCGCTGATGCCTGGCAGTTGGGGGGGCCATGGGACGCGCAATCGTGCGCGGTCAAAGAGCTGGTCGAGGCGCGGGACCGCCTTTGGCGGAGTGGCGCTCTGCGGAAGCGTTACCTGAACGACCCGCAACAAGCCGAACTCGACCAACAAACCCAGAGGGTGGATGCGGCGTTGGTAGAGTTGCAACGGGCAACGGCGAAACCCAGTCCCTATCGGTTTGAAATTCGCGAGGCAACGGCCGCCGCGCTAGACCGCGCTTTCGATCAGCTCCAAAGCTATCACTGGGACCAGAGCCGGGCCGCGCTTCATCCGATTGATGAAGCCGTGGCCGCCCAATCTGCGGCCCCCGCACTGCACCCGCAACTGGAAGCACGCTTGATCGCCGTGTTGACCAACTCGGCATCGCGCGCCGCCAAGGATTACGCTTGTCGGCAATTAAGCCTGATTGGTACGGAAAAATCGGTGGCGGCTTTGTCAAAATTGCTGCCTGATCGGGATTTGACGCACCTGGCCCGCTACGCCTTGGAGCGCATCCCAGCCGAAGCGGCGGCCCTCGCCTTGCGTCAGGCGGTGGTTCAAACACGCGGGCCGACGCAAATCGGGATTATCAACTCGTTGGCGGCGTGCGGGGATGAAGGGGCGGCGGGCATTCTGATTGAATTACTTGCCAATGCCGATCAGGAGGTTATCGGAGCAGCCGTCAACGCCCTGGGCAAGATTGGCACCCTCAAAACCGCGGCTGCGTTGGAGCGTTTTCAAGGTACGTCTCCGGATTCACTGCGGCGGCAGGTGGGGATGGCGCGTTTGGCGGCGGCTCAAGGGCTTGCGCGGCGCGGTCAGCGCAGCGAAGCCGCTAAAGTTTTCCGCCAACTCTATACTCAAGAAACCTTCGATCCTCTGCGTGTGGGCGGCTTGCGCGGTCTCATCATGGCGGAGCCGACGCAAGCGACGGAACTGCTGATGGCCGCCTTAACCGAAGGGGATGGGCCGCTGCGCAAGCTGGCGGTGCGCTTGCTTGTCGAACGGCCAGCCGACTATCCGTTGGCTCCGTTCTTGGAGAAGCTGCCGACATTGCCGGCTTCTGAACAGGTCGCGTTATTGGAGGCGGTTCGCTTGCGCGGTGAACCTTCCGCGCGCGCAGCCGTCCGCAATGCCTGTGACAGTCGAGAGACGGAGGTGCGTTTGGCGGCGTTGCGGGCGATGGCCGCCGTTGGTAACGCGGAGGATGTCATATTCCTAGCGAAGGTCGCCGTCGGTGAGGCGCCGGAATGCGCAGCCGGCCGACTGGCGCTGGCCAGCATGCCCGGACCGGAGCCCGATCGCACGATCTTGGAACAGCTTCCTGGGGCGCAACCGTCGGTGCGGATCGAGTTGATACGAGCTCTGGCAGCTCGGGGAATCCGTGCGGGCGCCGCGCTGCTGCCGGACCAGTTGAGCCAGTCCAACGACGCGGTGCGTCAAGCGGCCCTCGAAGCGCTGGCGGTGCTGGGAGACGAACGGCAGGTGACGGCGGTCATTGATTTCATGAAAAGTACGGCGGAGCCGACTATGCAAAAAACCGCAATCACGGCCTTGGAAGCATTGGTCGGCCGGGCTGAGTCCCGCAGCGTAACGCCTCTATTGACTGGATTGACCGGCGCAAATGCCTCTGTCCGGATGATCCTCTTGGAACAACTCGGCCGGGTGGGCGGTCGCGAGGCATTGGCGGCTGTTTGCGCCGCGCTCAGCGACGAAGAACCAACGGTCCGAGAGGCGGCGGTGCGTATTCTGGCAAATTGGCCGGATGCCCATGCTCTGCCGGAACTCCTAAAAATTATGCAAAACGATCGTCAGCCGGGTCAGCGGACGGTGGCTTTCCAGGGCTACGTGCGGTTGTGCCGCGAGGCGTCACGACTTTCCGCAGACCAGCGGCTGGAGGGATTGGTTCAAGCCATGCAGTTGGCTCTTCGTGACGAGGACAAGATTCTGGTCATCTCCGCGTTAGCGGACGTTTCGAACCTTGAGGCCCTACGTGTGCTCGCTTCCTGCTTGGAGCAGGCGGCGTTGAAGGAAGCCGCCGGTGTGGCCGCTGCCAAGGTCGCCGCCAGTCTGGGACCGGAAGCAAGGGAAGAGGTCATCCCGATACTGCGGCGCGCTGCGAAGGTGTGTTCTCATGTCGAAACCCAGCGCCGGATTAACGAACTATTGACGAAGCTCAATGCCATTCCAGAATGACAAAAGCCGAGCGATTCAGTCCATGAAAAACGATGTAGGAGGAGCCTGATGAACCGCCCCCCAACCCGTGTTGCCTTCCCCCGTTTGCCCCAATCGGGACGATCCGGTTTAATCCGGCAATCGAAAACCCGGTCAGATGGTTTGACGCGTCGCGCCTTCCTGCGGTCGGTGTTGGGCGTGGTCGCGGCACCAAGTTTGGTGCCGGCCTCGGTCCTGGGGCGGGATGGACGTTTGGCGCCGAGCAACCGAATCGTGATGGGGGCTATTGGCATGGGCTTTGCATGGGATCTATTCCTCCGCCGAAGCGATACCCAATTTGTGGCTGTATGCGACGTCCAACGGGAGCGGCGACTCAAGGCCAAGAACGCCGTTGACGCGTATTATAGCCACCAAGATTGCCGGCATTACCGTGACTTCCGTGATCTGCTGGCCCGGCCGGAAATTGATGCGGTCTATATTGCCACACCGGATCATTGGCATGCCCTGATTACAATCGCCGCTGCCCGCGCCGGCAAACATGTCTATTGTCAGAAACCGTTGACCCGTACCATTGCCGAGGGGCGAGCGGTAGTGCAAGCGGTGCGTGCGCACAATATAGTCTTCCAACACGGCACGCAGCAGCGGCATGATCCCAAGATGCTCTTTGGCTGTGAATTGGTGCGCAATGGGTACATCGGCCAGCTCAAGCAGGTGAAGATCGGCAGTCCGCAGGGGCGGGTGTGCGGTCCCCAGCCGATCGAACCAGTGCCCGAGGGGGTGGACTGGGAGATGTGGCAGGGGCCGGCGCCTTGGGCGCCTTTCACCTCCTGCCGTATTCGCGCCCACGATTGGTATTTTTTCTCGGATTATTCAATCGGTTATATCGCGGGCTGGGGAGTGCATCATGCCGATAGCGCGCAGCAGGCTTGTGGCTTGGACGAGCCCACCGGGCCAATTACCGTGGATGCCCGCGGTGAGTTCCCCAAGGACGGCCCTTTCGATACACCTTATAAGTGGAACATGAACTATCATTTTGCGAACGGTGTCACTTGGCACTGGACGCACACGCCCTCTTGGGAGCCTTTGCCGAACTGGAACAATCCCACGCAACACCGCATGGGCATCCGCTTGGAGGGCTCGGAAGGTTGGGTCTTCATCTGGCGCAACTTGGTGGAGGCGCATCCGCAATCTCTTTTGAGCGTCAAGATTGGTCCGCGCGACAAAATCCGCCTGGTGGAGCCCGGGGGAGAGCCGATCCCCGATTTCATCCAATGCGTCCGTCAAGGACGGCGCACCTGCGCACCTGTTGAAGTGGCGCACCGTTCGACCACCCTTTGTTCGCTGGGCGCCATCTCCATGGATCTGCGGCGCCCGGTGGTTTGGGACCCGGCGAAGGAAGAATTTGTCAACGATGAACCGGCCAACCGGCTGCGCGCCCGCGCGATGCGTGAGCCGTGGACGATTTAAGAGACGATAAAATCGGCCGTTTTGAAAATGTACATCGCGAATTAACCACGCAAAAAACACGCTCAACACTCAACTGGATGTCACTATTTATGAATCGTCGAATGTTCATTAACCGTAGCGCGCAGGCCGTAGCGGCTCTGCCTTTACTAACTTCATTATCAACGTTTGGCGCGGCGCCGACTCCAGCCGGAAGCGCACCGCTGAGCGTCGCCGTCCTCACAGGGGGGCATCTCTTTGATGTGCCCAACTTCCACAAGTTGTTCCGCGGATTCTCCGATTTGGAGGTTTACATTCAGACGGTGGAAGATTTTGTCGCTACTCCAGAAGCGGTGCGCGACGAGTATGACGTGGTTGTGTTTTACCACATGCTGACTGAAGGCCCGGCGGAGGGCCGGTTTAAGACCGCCTTGGAGCATCTCGGCACCACCCGGCAGGGGCTGGTGCTATTGCATCACGCCATCTTGGCTTATCCCGCCTGGCCTTTCTGGTCCGAGTTGGTGGGTATTCCCAATCGCAAGTTTTGGTTTTATCATGATCAGCAGGTCAAGGTGCAGGTCGTTGATCCACAACATCCGATCACCCGGGGGTTGCAAGCCTGGGAGATGGTAGATGAAACCTACACTATGTCCGACGCTGGCGAGGGCAACGAAATCCTCCTCCGACTGGATCAGCCCAAGAGTATGAAGACCATCGGCTGGACCCGGCGCTTTAAGAATGCGCGGGTTTTTTGCCTGCAATCCGGCCACGATAACCAAACGTGGATGAATCCCAATTTTCGCGAGGTGTTACACCGGGGTATTTTATGGACGGCACATCGGCTGTAACCCGGCCCCGCAATCCGCGTTTGGGTTTAATTCTTTACCCGTGAAGGCTTGAGGTGTTTGTCAAAGAAGGCGTCTATCTCGCGGTCCACCTCCGGCCCCCAAAAGACGTGGCCGCCTCCTTTTACGATGGCCAAGGTTACCTCGACCCGGTTGCTTTGCAGCACCTCGTAAAGACGGACGGCTTGGTCCACCTCCACCAGCGGATCAGCATCCCCGTGCATGATCAAAAAAGGCGGGTCCGTCGGATCGGCATAAGTGATCGGGCTGGCCTTGATGACGAGATCCGGCCGTTCCTTGGGTGGTTCCCCCAGGAATTCTTGCATCAATTTCGGCACCTGTTGCTTGACCGCCGGGATACCTCCTTCAAAAGTTGATAGATCAGCGGGCCCGCTGAAATTGCAGACCGCCGCGACCCGGCTGGAGAAATGGGCGTTGCCCCCATCGCCTTCAAATGCCGCAACTCCGCCGGAAGTGCCAATCAACGCCGCCAGATGGCCCCCGGCGGAAACGCCCCAAACACCGATACGCTTGGGATCAATGTGGTATTGACGGGCATGCGCGCGCAAAAAACGGATGGCCGCTTTGCAATCCTGTACTTGGGCGGGGAAATGGGCCTGATTGGAGTCCCGATATCCAATTGACGCGAGAACGTAATTGCGGCCCACCACCCGGGCCGGAAGAAATTGAAGACGGGAATCTTTGGCGACGTGCCAACCCCCGCCGTGTATCCAAATGAGAAGCGGATAACGCCCTTTAGCCTGACCCGGCAGGTACAGATCCAGAAATAACGGCCCTTGAGGTGTTCGGGTGAATTCGACATTGAGAATCCGTTTCGCATCGGTCGGCAGCTTGTCAATGGAAGGACCGTAGATCTCCCGGCTTTCCGGAGTTTGCGGGTCGGTAATTTCCACGCGGTGGGCCAAGGGTTGTGGCTCGGACGCGTTCCCCCGGAACCAAAGGCCGTCGCGGGCGCACCCGGCAAATACCGTGATTGCCAGGAGCGAATTAAAAAGATATTTCATCGGATCGAAGTGTATGCAAACGCCATGCCCCGCGCAAATGCCAGCCTCGCGCTTGGTCTTCAATCAGGAAGTCAATGGGGCGATCGCAATGAACCCATGATGCTTGCCGAAGCCATACAGTCCGATGATTGGGCGGGTTGTCGTTCCCAAACATTTTTGTTGGTTCCCTTGCATCGTGCTGCGTTAGGGCGACGGAGATGTCCAAGCCAGACGCTTGGCGCCGAAATCGCATCCCAATCCGTGCGAGGGAAACCACAGAACGCAAGCGATTGATGACCCCATGCACAACAAGACTTCAGGAACAATCCGGAAACCACAATCTGCCGTGAGACGCATTTTATTCTGCCTCTGCTTGGGTTTCGCCGTCATCCCGGTCGCTCTTCCGGGGGCGCCGACCCATATTCCCGCCAATGATCCCAATATCCAGTACATCGGTCGGTTCGA
>MWDV01000423.1 GCA_002070715.1 Verrucomicrobia bacterium ADurb.Bin118 | reverse complement strand
AAGACCCGACTGAGCGATCCGGATTGGCAAAACATCGGCGCACCGACCCGTGCGACGAACGCGATCGTTCCCCGGGAAGCCGAGGGCGGCTATTTTCGCGTAAGAGGCCAGTGATGGCCGGGCCTTCTGGTGTCGAATCGCCTCCCGTTCTTCGTCCGGCAGAATCCATCGAGTCGGACCCAGCTTCGCCGTTTTGGTACAGCCGAATTGGAGCGGTTTTGTCCCTCCGTCCAACTATTGGGATGAAACAACCGATTGGGTCTGGAACTTACTGGTCTGGGGTAAATCGCGGCCCAGGCAATGATTGCCACAGGGCCAAAGGGAAATCATCCCGCCAAGGATATGCCCCATTGGTTCCACGAGCGGAGCGGAATAGAGATTCCGTCGCGACGTCAATTGCCCAGGATGCGGCGGCCTTCGTCGAGGAAGATGCCCTTGAAGTTCATCTCCAGCGCCTGGGGGTTGCTGGCTTTGGCCAGCGCTTCCTTTTCGCTCACTTTCCCCTCTTTGACGAGGTTGAAAAGGGATTGATTGAAGTTGAGCATGCCGTCGTCGGTGCCGGTTTCGATCGCGGCGGGCAGTTTGTCCAAGCGGTTTTCCTCGATCAATTTCTTGACGGTCGGGGTGTTGATCAGGATTTCCAGCGCGGGGGTCACGCCGCCGGCGACCGTGGTGACCATGCGCTGGCAGATGACGGCCTGCATGGTGCCCGCCAACTGCCGGCGGATTTGCTCGCGCTCGTCGGCTTTGAAAAAATCCAGAATCCGGTTGATGGATTGCGAGGCGTTGGTCGTGTGCAGGGTGGACAACACGAGATGGCCCGTATCCGCCGCGCTCATGGCCGCCGTGAAGCTGATGGCGTCGCGCATTTCCCCGATCATGATGACGTCCGGGTCCTGACGCAGCACATGTTTGAGCGCGTGATGGAAGGAGAGGGTGTCCAAACCCACTTCGCGTTGTTCTATCACCGCCTGGTTGTCCTCGAACACGTATTCAATCGGGTCTTCGAGGGTGATCAGGTGTTTGCGGTAGTTGGCGTTGATGTGCTCGATCATCGCGGCGAGCGTGGTGGACTTGCCGCAACCCGTGGAGCCGGCGACCAGCACGATGCCGCGCGGGGATTCCGCGATCTTCTTGATTTGTTCCAGCAGGCCGAGTTCCTCGAAGCTGGGGACGTTGGTTTTGACGTAGCGCATGGCCAGGCACCACTGGCCGCGTTGTTGAAACAGATTGGTGCGAAACCGGCCGATTCCCGGCACGAAATAGGAGAAGTCAATTTCGCGTTGTTCTTCGAGCCGTTGAGTGAGGTGTTTGGGGGTGATTTGTTTCACCACCTCGTTCATCCATGCCTCGGTTGGAATGGGGGCTTCCACGGCAATTAATTGCCGGTTGATGCGGAAGACGACCGGACCGTCAATTTTCAGGTGAACGTCCGAGGCGCCGCCGTCCACGGCCGCCTTCAAAATCTTTTGGAAAAGTTCCATGCGCGCACCCTACCACGGGCGGGCAGGGTCAGGCCAGCGCGGAATACGGGAGGGTGGCGAGTTGGGCCTCCGCCTGGGGGGTCAGGCCGGTGAAGACCATCGAAATTGCATACCCACTGTGCCGGTTCCCGTTGCAGCCGACCACCACTCCCGTGCAGTTGACCAAGGCCTCGTCCTCCGCGGGAGTTTGCAGGGTGAGCGTCATTTCCGTCCAAGTCGGGAACGGTTTCGGGCTGCGAAATTCAATGCCGTTCTTGCGAATTAAAACGGCTTCCGGCGAGAGCAGGAGCTGCGTTTGCCGCGCTTGAACCGTTACTTCATTAAATGACCCCGGACCCGCAACTTTTCTAGCACTCATAGAACTGGAATTACTTTAACACAGGCGCGCGCGCCGTCAAACGGTCGTTCAAAAAAATCGCTGTCCCCGTCCGCGTCACCATTCAATGACCGCCGCGCCCCAAGTGAGGCCGGCGCCAAACACCACCAATAACACCAGGTCGCCCCGCCGCACGCGACCGCACCGCACCGCTTCATCCAAGGCGATGCCCACGGAGGCGGCGGAGGTGTTCCCGTACTTGTTCACGTTCACAAACATCTGCTCCGGTTTCGCTCCCAGCCGGTCCGCGACGGCGTCAATGATCCGTTGGTTGGCCTGATGCGGAATAATGCAGTGAATCTGGTGGATGGCCAGCTCACACCGTTGCAAGGCCTCCCGCGCCGCGGTTTGCATCGCTTGGACGGCGTTTTTATACGTCTCGCGCCCGTCCATCTGGAGAAAGTGCAGCCGCGCGGCCACGGATTGGGCGGTGGCAGGACAACGGCTGCCCCCGCCTGGCATGCAGAGCAAATCCGCTTTGAGCCCGTCCGACCCCATGACCGCAGTCAGCAAGCCGTGCGATTGCGGGCGATTCTGCAAAATTGCGGCACCCGCACCGTCGCCGAACAGGACACAGGTGTTGCGGTCTTTCCAGTCAATGATCGTTGAAAGCTTCTCCGCCCCGATGACCAGCACGGTGTCGTAGGTGCGGGACATGATGAACTGCTGGGCAATCTCCAAGCCGTAGATGTATCCCGAACAAGCCGCCTCCAAGTCAAATGCCGCCGCCCGGTGCGCACCCAGTTTGGCCTGCACCAGACACGCCGTGGACGGAAAAAACATGTCGGGCGTGATGGTGGCCACGATGATCAGATCAATCTGCTCGGCGGTGATCCCCGCGTCTTGCATGGCGCGCCGGGCCGCCTCCGTTGCCAAATCCGATGTGTGTTCGTGATCCGCGGCAATCCGCCGTTCCTTGATGCCGGTGCGGGTGGTGATCCACTCGTCCGTGGTGTCCACCAGCTTCTCCAAATCCGCGTTCGTCAAAATCCGCCGGGGCACATAGGCGCCCACGCCGGTGACGGAACAAGTGCGCCCGACAAAGTTGTAACGGGCCCGCGGGTTCTTAAATCTGGATTTACTGGGCGAGGCGGTCATGCGTTGACCGGCGTGACCGGGGCCGCAGGGGCCGCCAGCGCGGCGCGAAGCTGATCCAGCTCCCGGGACAGAACATGATTCAAGTTATGGCGGATTTCCTCGGCAGCCACGCGAATGGCGTTGGCGATGGCGCGCTCGCGGGAGGACCCGTGCGCCTTGATAACCACGCCCTCCAATCCCAGGAGCACCGCGCCACCATAAACTTCCGGGTCCAACCGTTGCCGCAAGCCGCGGAACGCTCCGCGCGCCAACAAGCCGCCCAATTTGCGCAACGGATTGGCTCGCAATTCCCGTTTTAAGATGTGGCCGATGGTGTTGCCCAGGCTTTCCGCCGTCTTCAACACCACGTTGCCGGTAAAACCGTCCGTCACCACGACGTCCACCGAATCGTCGAACAGATCAAATCCCTCGACATACCCGATAAAATTCAGATTCAACCGCGTGCACAAGCGGGCCGCCTCCCGGGTTAATTCGTCGCCTTTGGTTTGTTCCGAGCCGTTGCTCAAAATGCCCACCCG
>MWDV01000422.1 GCA_002070715.1 Verrucomicrobia bacterium ADurb.Bin118 | reverse complement strand
AAATCCCCCGCTTTTTTCGGTTGCATTTCCGGGCATCGTTCGTACATTCTGCTGCTCTTCCGTCCATAAAGGCCGGAAATAACGAATTTTTATTGTGACATACGCAGTCTTAGAAACGGGTGGTAAACAATACCGGGTGACCGCGGGCGACACGCTGGAAGTAGAACGCCTGGCGGTGGACGCCGGTCAGACGGCAACTTTTGACCGGGTGCTGTTTGTGAACAACGGAGGTCAGATCACCGTTGGCAACCCCACAGTAGCCAGCGCGTCCGTGCTCGCCGACGTGGTGGAGCACAAACGCGGGGAGAAGAAACTGATCTTCAAAAAGAAACGGCGCAAAGGTTACACCAAAACGATCGGGCACCGCCAGGAATTGACGGTGGTGCGGGTCAAAGAGATCAAGGCTTAACGAAAGGTTCGATATGGCACACAAGAAAGGTCAAGGCAGCATCCGCAACGGACGCGACAGCATCAGCAAACGGCTAGGGATCAAGGCGTTTGGCGGGGAATTTGTCACCGCCGGAAGCATCCTCGTCCGGCAGCGCGGATCGAAATTTGTTGCCGGCGACAATGTCGGCACCGGGCGCGATTGGACGCTCTTCGCGTTGAAGGACGGCCGGGTGCGTTTCGACAAGAACAGCAAGCGCATCAATGTCGTGACGGAAGCGGTGGCCGCGACGAACTAACGCGGTCCGCAGTTTTCACGGCGAGGCCGCAGGCCTCGCCTTTTCTTTTTCGGCCACGCGGCGGCTTCAGCCAATCGGAACGTCGTCTCGCAGCAGCCGGAAAAAACGATCACCCGCCCTCCATGTTTATTGATGAAATCAAGGTTTACGCCCGGGCCGGGCATGGCGGCCGGGGGTGCGTGGCTTTTCGTCGGGAGAAATACCGACCCAAGGGCGGTCCGGACGGCGGCAATGGCGGGCGTGGCGGCAATGTTATTTTGCGCGCGGATCATGATCTAAACAATCTGATCGCGCAGTATTATCAGCCCCGGTTGATTGCCGAAAACGGCGGGCACGGATTGGGCAAGGGCATGGACGGTCGCGCGGGCAAGGATTTGATCGTCAAAGTGCCGTGCGGCACGACGGTTTGGCAGGTGGGGGGTGAAGAAAGGGGAGCGGAGGAAGTCTGCGAGGAGTTGCCGGCGAGCAAGGGATTGCTTGGCACGCTCAGCCGTCCGGTAATCCGTTACGCCGGGAGCGTGCAGGCGTTGGAGTATGATTTGTCGGCGGACACCCCGTCCGCTTTGGCGGGCTCCCGCAAATCCCGGGGGATCTTGGTCACCGATCTTCTTGGGCACGGACAGGAATTTGTACTTTGTCGCGGTGGCCGGGGCGGATTGGGCAATCGCAACTTCGCCACCGCGGTCCGGCAAACGCCGCGCTTTGCCCAACCGGGCGAACCCGGGGAGGAAGGGGAATTTCTATTCGAGTTGCGGATCATGGCGGATGTGGGATTGGTGGGGTATCCCAACGCCGGCAAATCCACGCTGCTCACCGCGATTTCGCGCGCCCGTCCGAAGATCGCCCCTTATCCCTTCACCACGTTGCATCCGCAAATCGGGATTGTGGAGTATCCCGACTACCGGCGGCTGGTGGTTTGCGATGTGCCGGGATTGATCGCCGGCGCCCATCAAAACGTGGGGCTGGGCCACGCGTTCCTCCGGCACATCGAACGGTGTAAAATCCTGGTGCTCTTGCTCGACATGGCGGGCACGGATCATCGCGCGCCGTGGGATGATTACCATCAATTGCTCAAGGAACTCGAGCTTTACGATCCGGACCTGATGGCGCGGCCGCGGCTGGTGGTGGCCAACAAGTTGGATGAACCCGCCGCCGAAGAAAATCTGAAGAAATTCAAACGTCGCATCCGGAAAACGCCGGTCCTGTCCATCGCCGCCGCGTTTGGGGATGGTGTGGACCTTCTGAAACAGCGGCTGCGCGAGGCGGTGGAAAAAGTGGAAGGCCAAGACTGAGCACTGATCGAACGGTCCCGCCCGGACTTGGTTTAACAGCCGGACGTTTGAGCGCAACAATTCGGGGGGCAGCCGCCGAACGGTTGACGAACAGCCAGGTGGTCGGAGCCTGAAAAATGTCTGTTCTTCTGTCAGGAAGAATTCCCGCCAGCGAACACGCCAATCCCTCATTGGACAGCCAGTGCGGATCAAAAGAAAAGTGGAGATGAATCCGGAAAGGATCACCTCCGCTGCCGTTGTTTTTCCAATCGCCGCCTACCGATAATCCGCCCACTTGGGGTCCTGTTCGAAGGCCCAGCGGTGGTAATCTTTCTCTTTCAGTTTTTTTCCAGCGGCTTCGTCCACCACCACGGTGCAACAGGGATGAAACTGCAGGATGGTCGCCGTGATCATGCTGGTGACCGGGCCTTCCACGGCTTGCGCGATCACCGCAGCCTTGCTGGAGCCGGTAGCTAGCAGGAGGCAGCGCCGGGCTTCCATGATGGTGCCCACGCCCATGGTGATGGCCCGACGCGGCATTTTGTCTTCGCCCCCGAAGTATCCCGCATTTTGTTTGAGGGTGACCGGAGCGAGCGTCTTGACGCGGGTGCGGGAGCGCAAAGAGGAGAGCGGTTCATTGAAGCCGATGTGCCCGGTCTGGCCGATGCCCAGTAATTGCACGTCAATCCCGCCGCACTGCCGGATGGTGTCTTCGTAACGCTGGCATTCGGCGGCGAGATCCGGTGCCTGCCCGTGCGGCAGATGCGTGTTCCGGGGATCCAGGTTGACGTGCTGAAACAGATGGTGGCGCATGTAATGGTGATAGGAGTTCGGATCGCCGGGGGCGAGCCCGACGTATTCATCCAGGTTGAAGGTGCGGCACTGCGAGAAATCCAGTTGCGTCTCGCGGTGGATGCGTACCAGCTCGCAATACACCTGTTCCATGGTCGAGCCGGTGGCCAGCCCGAGCACGAGCGGCGGATGCGCCTGTAATTCACGGGCGATGATGCGGGCCACGAAGGCGGCGGC
>MWDV01000421.1 GCA_002070715.1 Verrucomicrobia bacterium ADurb.Bin118 | reverse complement strand
CTGGCAAACAACGTGAACTGGCTGACCACGAGCACCTCGCCGCCAATCTCCGCCACGGACAGATTCATCACGCCCGCCGCGTCATTGAAGATCCGGAGTCGCGCGATCTTGCCGCTCAACCATTCGAGGTCGGCTTCGGTGTCCGCGTCTTCAACGGCCACCAACACCAGCAACCCGCGTCCGATCTGTCCCCGCGCCGCGTCGCCAATGACGACCCGCGCCTCACTGACTCGTTGAATAACTGCGCGCATGAATTTGAATAAAATGACAGCCTGACTGAAACCGGGGAAAGTGGAAATCCCAAGCGGTCAAACGATGGCCCTGGACAAGTTGAAAATTCCCGCACCAGCGGAACAGGACTTACCCGAGCCGATGATTCGCCACCCGTTCCCGCAGCTCATTTCCATCCAAAAACCGGTTTCGTAAATCTTGTCCTCACCACAAATCCCCTGCCCGGCCCCGATATTTTTCAGGGGTCGAGTTTAGCGACGATAGGTAGGGTTTCAAGCCCTCGCCAAGTGGGCAACCGCGGACAACATTTCTCGCTGCAATCCTCTATGTTTGCCGCACGTTGGCTCAGCGGAAAACACTTTTACTGGCTTAAATGCCGCGTCTGGCGTTTGAGCGATGCGCGGCGTCCGCCGACGGCGCGCCCCCGCCATTCTGGGCCCAGCACACGGCGCAAAACCTCCGGCACTTCCCGTCGCCCGCCGCGTTGATAATCCCGGGCCAGCCCCGGTGCCACCTCCTCGGTCGGCAGTCCAAGTTCAACGGTCAGATATTCGAACAACCAGGCCACCAGACGCGGCAACGCAATCGCGTCCGTGCGCCCGGCGCGCGCGTGCAGCCATTGGCTCCACCGCAGAAACCCGTAAAACGGCGAGGTATCCCCCGGCCACAAGCGCGGGGTGGTTTCGATGAAGTTGCCGCTGTTGGCGATCCAATCCCAATGCCGGGCAAAGCGCCGCAGCCGCTGCATCATGGTGAAATCCACCAGGCGGTTTTGCAGAATTTCATACGGCGGATGCGGGCTGTACACCATGCCCCATTCCGCGTCGTGGCGGCTGATGGGCACCCCACGGAGCCGCTTGAGAATACCGAATTGGATTTCCTGCGGTCCCAGCGCCACCAACCGGTCAAATCCCGCCGCAAAACTCTCCACCGACTCGCCCGGCAACCCGGCAATCAGATCGGCGTGCAGATGCACCCCGGTTTCCGCGCGCAACCAGCGGAAGTTCTCTTCGAGTTTGGCGAGATTTTGCCGGCGCGAAATGCGCGCGGCGACTTCCTCGTTGAAGGTCTGCACCCCGATTTCGAATTGCAACGACCCGGCGGGAAACTGGCGAATTAGGACGCGCAACGCCTCCGGCAACCAATCCGGGCGTAGTTCAAAGTGATACCACTGACCCGCGCGGTGTCGGGCCAGAAAGAACTCCAGAATCGCGCAGGCGGTGGGCAGATGCAGGTTGAAGGTGCGGTCCACGAATTTGAACTGCCGCGCGCCCCGATCGAGCAGGTCCTGCAAGGCCGCCAGCAAATCCGGCAGCGGAAATTGCCGCACAGGCTGGTCCAGCGATGACAGACAAAACTCGCACGAGAACGGACATCCCCGGGACGCCTCAACGTAGAGAACCCGGTGCGCCAGATCTTCGACCTGGTACAGCGCGTAGGGCATCTTTACGCAGGCCAGATCGGGCAGCCCGCCGGCGATGATTTTTTCCGGCGGACGGTCGCCGGCCAGCAAGCGGTGACAAAGATCGGCAAACGCCAGATCGCCTTCCCCGGTGATGATGTAATCGGCCAGGGACGCAATCGGCTGGAGATTGGTTTCATAACTGATCTCCGGTCCGCCCAGGACCACCAGCACATCCGGGCGCACCCGTTTGATCAAGGCCACTATTTCCGTCGTGGGCGCAACGTTCCAAATATAAATTCCGAACCCGAGAATTCGCGGCTGATGGGCGAGCAACGATTCCACGATATCCACCGGTCGGCGCGTGAGATCAAATTCCAGCAGCCGCGCACGCTCCCGCAACGGCCCCAGATTGGCCAGCAGATAGCGCAGGCCAAACGAGGCATGAATGTATTTCGCGTTGAGCGTGGCCAATACAATGTCCGCCATGCCGGTAAGATACCCGCCCGGGCAGCGGCTGGCGATGGTTGATTGGGCGCGTTGACAAAAATGACGGCGCGAAACGGGCGCGTTCTTCCGCAACAAAAAATCACAAAAAAATCGCCTTCACCAAGGCCGTCGTGTTATTCGTGCCGTCTCGTAAAACCGGCCAATGGTCCGGGGATCCATCACATGGGTAAATTTAACGAACTGGTTTTGAATTCGCCGCGGCGTCTGGCTCTGCCTATCGCGGTTTATCCGGCGCTGACGCTGACAGGCGTCAAAGTCCGCGACATTGTCACCAATCCGCACGCCCAGTTCGAGGCGGCGGCCGCATTACAGGCGCGGTATCGCGCCCCGTTCGTGATGGCGGCCATGGACCTGAGCGTCGAAGCCGAGGCGTTTGGTTGTGACCTTCACATGACGGACAATGAAGTGCCCACCGCCGCCAATCCCGTGATTGCCAGCCTCGAACAAGCCCAGGCGCTCGCGGTGCCGCCGGTCGGCACCAAACGCACTCCGGTTTATCTCGAAACAGTGCGGCGCTTGCGCGAATTACCGGCGCAACCGCTGGTGTTGGGCAGTTGCATCGGTCCTTTTTCCCTGGCGGGCCGGCTCGTGGGGCTAAGCGAAGCCTGCGGTCTCACTCTGGAAAATCCCGACCTCATGCACACGGTTTTGACCAAATGCACCGAGTATCTCACGGCGTATGCCAAGGCCTTCCGGGAAGCCGGCGCCCACGCGCTGCTGATGGCCGAACCGGCGGCGGGACTCCTTTCACCGCGGGGACTGGTCCGCTTTTCCGCGGCGTACATCAAAGCCATCGTGCAAGCGGTCGAAGACGGCCAGTTTCAAGTAGTGCTTCACAACTGCGCCGCCAAGCGGGTTCATTTGTCGGCCATCCTTGAGTCCGGACCGCAGGCGTTTCATTTCGGCGCGCCCATGGACTTGATCCAAGCGCTGAACGAAATTCCGGCCACGACGGTGTTGTGCGGCAATCTCGACCCCACCGCCGTGTTCCTGCAAGCGACAGCGGAGCAGGTTGCGGAACGAACGGGCGATCTCCTTGCCGCTACAAACGCGCACCGCAATTTCGTCATCTCCTCCGGATGCGACGTGCCGGCGGAAAGTCCGCTGAGCAATCTCGACGCCTTCCACGCCCGGGTCGAGAGGGAATAAACTGAAGCCCGACCTGGCCGGCGACCACCCAAGCTTCTTCTACCCGTCGCCAGCGAAAGATGAAGCGGCAAACGCACTCCATGGCGGCCCCGTTTTACGCATCAAGAGTTCATCGTGGCCGGGCACCACAAAATTGCGCAGCCGGCCAACCAGTTCATAGCCCCGCCGGTGATAAAACTGTTGGGCCGCCGTGTTAAAAGAGGAAACGCAGAGGAAGACGTTGGGACTTTGCCGTTGAATACGTTCCTCGGCGAATTGCATCAATCGCGCGCCCACGCCACGCCCGCGCCAATCCAGATGCACCGCCAGCGTGGCAATGTAACCATTGAGCACCCCGTGAAGGTCCAGCGCCAGAACGCCGATGACGCGCCCGGCGGCGGTGGCCCCGTGCAATTCCCGTCCGGGCGTCAGCAACAACTTGAGACAGGTCGCCCGGTCCCGTTGCAAGGTCAGCCACGGTTCGGATTGCGCCATCCAATCCGCCACGGCAGCGGGTTCTTCGGGTCGCCGAAGCAAGCGGATGGCAAAATCGGCGGGCAGTCCAGACATGCGTGGCGGAGACAGTTAACGCCCGGGCGGCAGCTCAGCGATCAGCGCCGCCACCGCCGCAGTAAAGGGCACGGATTGTTGGGCGCGGGTCTGGACATGTTTGATACGCACCGATTTTTCACCCGCATCGTTGCGCTCCACAGTCACCAAGTGGGTGACGCCCAGTTCCCGCGCGCGCTTGAATTGTTTTTCCGGTTTCGTCGGCGTGAGCGGATAATCCACCGCCAGCCCCGCATCGCGCGCTTGTTGAACCAGCGCCAGCGAATCCCCGCGCAGGGTTTCGTCCTCAACCAGACAATAGACTGCCACCGCACCGGAGAACCGGGGCAACAAACCTCGGGCCTTGAGAAGTTCCAACAGAACGACATCCCCCATCCCGAACCCGAGCGCAGGCAACTGTATTTTGCCGCCGCTGATGAGGTGGACCAGGTTGTCGTAGCGGCCGCCGCCGGCAATGGCGCGGAATTCGCCCTGCCGGTCAAACGCCTCGAAGACCACGCCGGTGTAATACGCCAGACCGCGAATGACGTGGTAATCCACTGTAACGAAATCGCCCAGCCCCCGCGCCTGGAGATTGTCCAGCACGGCCTGCAACTCGAGTGTAGGTTGGGCGGCAGCGATGAAATCTTTCACCGCTTCGAGCGCGAAGCCAAGCGCTGCCAATTTCTTCCGGCTTTCGTCCTCCGGCGTCCGCTCCAGCTTGTCAATGATCTGGTAAAATTCGTATTCGCCCGCGCCTCCGGCCTCCGCGTTGACGACGCCTCGTTGGTAAAACTCCTGCCACGCGTTCCGACTGCTGATGCGCACTTGAAAATCCGTTGCCGACAGTCCCAGCGCCCGCAACGCGTCAATCAACAACGCGATCAATTCGGCGTCCGCCGCCACGGACGTCTCCCCCAAGATGTCGGCGTTAAACTGAAAATGCTCGCGCAAACGTCCTTTTTGCTGCCGTTCGTAGCGGAACAACTGCGGGATCGCAAACCACTTGATCGGTTTCTTGTAATCCCGTTCGTGCGCCGCCACCATGCGGGCGAGGGTGGGCGTCATTTCCGGCCGCAACGCCACCCGGCGGTCGCCTTTGTCGGTGAAGTTGTAGAGTTGCCCGACGATTTCCTCACCACTTTTGACCGTGTACAGATCGAGCGATTCCACCGGCGGCCCATCGTATTCCCGAAAGCCATAACGCCGGGCGGTGTGCCGCCACGCGGCAAAAACATGCGCCCGGGCATCGGCGCTCCAAGCGAGGTTGTCGCCGGGCGGCACCGGCTCGGGATAGAAATCACGGAAACCAGGCAGACGATCCATAGGCAGACCGGAGGATAGCCGCCCGATCAAAAAAGGGGAGCAGAAAGTCGGGAAACCGGAAACTCAGGCGTCCGGGTCTTTGGTCCGGGTGCGCGGGCCGCGCCGGTCGCGTTTACGCTCCTGATTGGCCAGCACCTTGGCGATGTCCAGCTTTGCCACTTCCGCTTCCATTTCCTTGCCCGGCTTAAATTTGACCACGGGACGCTGGGGAATGGGTACATCCACATCCGGCGCGTTGGGATTGCGCCCCACCCGGGCCTTGCGCACCTTGACATCGAAGACCCCAAAATTGCGCAATTCCACTTTGGCCGATTGGGCTAAAGCTGCGGAGATGTGGTCGAGGGTTTTTTGCACCACATCATAAACCTGGAGTTGTGACAACCCGGTTTCCGCACTGATCCGGGTCACTAATTCGCGTTTGGTCAGAGTCATAAGTTTTTGGAGTTGGCGCCGTTGTTTGATTCGCTAATGCCAGCATATAACCTCCACAGCGACAACCGTCAAGCATGAATTTTACCTGCGCTGGGAAAGGCTGGGGACATCGTGACCCCCTGGTGGTGAAGCTCAAGGTGTTGAGTGCCCAGCGCAGAAGGGAGCTGCAGCGCCTCCTCCGGAGGAGGCGCAGCCGTGAAACCCGGTCATCCTCCGGCGGTTGGTTCGGCGCCGTTGCGCAACGATAGTCCAGTTTACTGGCCAATGGTGACTGGTCCGGAATCGGCCTCGAGGGTCAGGATTTTATAAATCGACATCGTTTCGTTATAGTTACCGGTTCGGATGTGCAGCGTATCGCCGGGCTTCGTGCCGATCAAGCCGTCGCCGATGGAGCGCCATGGGCCAAGGCCCATGACGCAAGTAGCCAAACCGAATGGCACCCCGCAGGTGCTATTCTTATCCACATAAACACCGCGTCCCGGGGTTGCGATCTCCACTGCCTGGCAGGCACGGTAGAGGTTGTTGCGATCGTCCGTGTTCCACGCCAGGTTGATCGCTGCTTGAGTGAGCGCGTCGTACAGCTCGGTCCAGCCGGCGCCGGAAGTTAGCAAGTTAACCTGCACCTCATAGTACAGTTTGGCGACACGGGTGATGCCCAGTCCATAGACTACTTGATCATTGAAGACCCCACCATCGGTCAACAAGCAACACAGTTTGTTGTTCACGCCGCTGTTGCGATGGACGCCGCCAAAATCGTTGGTATTGGAAGGCGGCTGATACAGCGGGCTGCCCAACCGGTCGGGGTCGCCAAACGCGGGCGGGTTGGTCATGCTTCGAAGGGCACCACCGGGAAGATCTTCGCCAATGAGCCAGCGCACCGCCGCCGTATCGGTCCCCCGACCATTGCCCAAGTCAACGAACTCGCCCCAGATGTCAGAAAACGATTCGTTAATTGCGCCCGAGGCGTTGGTGTATATCAGGCCTGATTCGAAGGCCGTGACGCCGTGGGTCAACTCGTGCGCGGTAACGTCATCCGCCACAAAACCTGTTCCGAAATACATCCGGCCACGACTGTAAAACGCCAATCCGGGCGGCGGGCAAGCGGGTGGATTAGTGCCATTGGGCGCACAATAGCGCACGGTGGCCGACAGCGGCAGTCCAGCGTCGTCCAGGCTGTCACGACCATGCACCATGAGATAAAAATCATAGGTGTCGCCCAAGAAAACATAGGCGTTATCGGCGTCGGCGACGCCGCTGGCGCCATAGCCTTCGACCCGAACCAGCGTGCCGGGATTGTTGGTGGTTGAATTGGCGTCGTAGATTTTCCGGTCGCGTGCCGATTGAACCGTCGGCCATACCCGCAGCACTTGGCCGGAGACCGCGCTGACCAGCACCCGCGCGTTGGCGTCCAACACGCCCGCCGAACTGATTTCCAAGTCCCAGACCAAGACGGGCGCGCCAGGTTCATCCAAGACCGATGGGTCGAAGATGGCCAGTTCGGGAATCGTGGTCTGGGTGTCGGGCATCGAAGCCGTCTGTGGAAAAGCAGCGCGCGCGGCCGCCACCGCTTGGGCGACTGACAACGCCGGCGTTAGCGCAACTTCCTTGGCGTTAGCAATCCGTTCTTCTTCTACCAAATCACCCAGCACACATTCAATGCCGCCTTGGTCATCCACTTGGACGACCGTCTCGGCAGCGATGAGCGGCAGACCCTGGTAAAGCTGCTGCAGCCGGACGTAGCTGCGTCCACTACTTTGCCGATTTTTACGTAGCCGGAAATCAGAAGCGGTGGTTTGGAGCCCGAAAAGGCGGCGGTTTTGGCTCAAGAATTGGCGGGCGGCGACCTCCGCCGGGACGGCTCCACTGATACCCGATGGGAAATGCTGACCGGGCGGCGCACCGACCGATCGCAGAAAACCGCCGGGCGCCATTGAGAAGCGCGGGGCCTCTGGCTCCGGTAAGGCTGCCGCCAGACCCGGCGAAGGCGCACGCGGCGTGGCCGTCAGCAGGAACCTCGGGATCTCATCGGCGCCAAGTGGTTGTGCAGGAGCAGACTTTGCCAACCCAAAGAGCAAGGCTGCGCCCACCAAGAAAGCGGAGTATGGTCGGTGCTTCATAAGGCCACATCACTGAAGGGTTACCAACACCAGCACCATGCCTTGGCCTTCGGCCAAGCTACTCATCGCTTTTCCCAGAATGGCGCCGTGAGCTCGTTGGTGGTCAGAAACCTTCATCGCATGGCCGACAGTGCTGGAGGTCGTGAGGAGATCGCCGGGGCGAATGGGATTGTCAGCCGCGTCGGCCAAGACATATACGCGTCCGCTTAAAGCCACGTTCTGGCCGCTATCCAATTCCCCTTCCTGCTGCAACGAGAGGCCGGAATTGACCCCGTTGGCGCCGCTGACGATGCCGGCAACGCGGGTGTCGTAGGCCACCGAACTCACCTTAAGTTTGCCCGGATGCTCGTCGTCAATCACCACCACCGACCCCGGAGGGAGGTCACCCGAACTCAATTCAAAAGGCTCCGCGATATCGGCGCCGCCACGAATGGTGAGATTCTTGACGCTGAAATTGCCGGAATTGGCCAGACGGGCATAATTGTTGGGGTTGGCACCGCTGAGGTAGCTCTCGGTCTCAAAGTACAAGCCGCCGCTGACAGACTGGATGACCCCGCGCGCATAGCCAGCATTGCTGTCGCGCAACGTAAGAAACGGTTGATAACCGCTGATCCGCAAACCGTTTTGAGCTACGATGTCCAGTTGACTGCCAGGGAAGGTGGTACCGATGCCCACGCGCCCGTCGTCGCCCACAAAGAAATCGTATATCGCCTGAGCGGCATTATCCCCAGGGTCGCTAGCGGTGCGAAAGAGGTAAAAACCGCCGCCGGTGTGGCCCATACCGAAGCGCTGCCCGTTGGCATTAGCCTGCCAAGCGATGGCCGCCGAGTTTTCCAACTCAATCGCGCCACTCCACGCATTGGCCGTCCAGTGAGGACCGCCTGCGATGCTCAGTTTGTGTTTGGGGCTGGTCGTGCCGACACCGGTGTAGCCGAAGCCGGTGAGCGCCAGCACGCCGCTCGGGTCACTCCCCGTTACCGCGCCCTGCGTGGCGAGCCTGATACCGGCTTCGGCACCTTGGATCCGAGAAAACAATCCCGATGCCTTGTCCTCCAACGTAAGAAATGGCTTCGCGCCGGTCAGGCGAATGGCGTCCGCTCGGCCGTAGATGTGCAACGCGCTTAACGGCGTAAATGTTCCAATGCCCAACATGCCGTTCGTGGTGAAAGCCATCTGGGCCACAGGATTAGAGCCGTCCCAAAAACTCTCGGTGTAGAAGCGCAGGTCGCCGTCGGCGCCACCGATGATGCTCCGGGCACCGCCGCTGGCAAACGTGTCGCGGAAGATGAGGGTCGGCCGTGGCGCGGTAGCATACAGCAGGGTATTCCCATTCCAACCGCTCACCTCCAAAGCAGCCGCCGGGTCATTGGTGCCCACGCCAACCCTGCCGTCGTCAAAATAGGCATTGGCGCCGTTAAGGCGCCATTGGGCACCCCCACCAGCGGCGGACAGCGTCAGAGTATTGCCGCTTGGGGTAATGGTCATATTGGCGCCTGCGGCCAGCGTGACGTTGTCCTTGAGTCCATTCAGGGTTCTGACCACCGCACCGCTGGCCACGTTAGAGGACGTGCCAGCAAAGAGCGCATAAGGCGAGGCGGTCAACGCCTGCCGCGGGCTCAAATCCACAAAGGGCTCAACGCCATTGCTGCGCACGCCCACCTCCAACCAGCGTGGTGCGCCAGTAAATAGATTGGCGCCGAAATCGAGGGTAACGGTAAAGAATCCATCACGAACGGCAACGGCGCTGTTGGTAACCGGACCGGCGAGCGGCGTGCCCCCGCCGGCGACGCCATAGGCGGCGAACCGCAAATCATAGACGCCGTTAACCGGAGTGCCGGTATCGTGAATTCGTCCTTGATAGGTGAAGGCCGTGCCTTGGGCCCTGGCGATCGAAGACGACACGCCGGCAATGATCAACGCCAGCGCCACCTTGCCTGGACGCATATTCTTTGCATTCATAACGAGCAGAGTTTGGTTTTACGAGGAGCGACTAGGTATACTTTGGTTAATGGATACTATTAAACCATCTACCGACGCAGATGTCAAACATCCAGATCACGGGGCCGACCGGCGGCTCGACAAAACCACTCGTCCCCCGCTACATTGCCAGCGATGTCGTCAAGCAATCATCACTTGGTCATTGCGGGGCGGACTTTTGGTTCGCGGCTCATCTTGGGCACGGGCAAATTCGCGTCCCCGGAAGCGATGCGCGACGCCCTCGCCGCCAGCGGCACCGGGCTGGTCACGGTGGCGCTGCGCCGCGCCGACTTGACCGGCCAGCAGGATCCGTTCGCCAACATTCTGGAGTTTATTGATCCGAAAAAATATCTGGTGCTGCCCAACACCAGTGGCGCCCTCAACGCCGGGGAAGCGGTCCGGCTGGCGCGTCTGGCGGTGGCCGCCGGTCTGCCTCCGTGGGTCAAACTCGAAATTCATCCCGATCCGCGCTATTTATTGCCCGATCCCATCGAAACCTTGGCCGCCGCGGAACTGCTGGTCAAAGAAGGATTCACAGTTTTGCCCTACATCAACGCCGATCCCGTCCTGGCCAAACGCCTGCAGGAAGTGGGCGTGGCCACCGTCATGCCTTTGGGATCGCCCATCGGCTCCAATCGCGGCATCCAAACCCGCGACCAGATTCGCATTATCATTGAGCAGGCGACCGTCCCTGTGGTCGTGGACGCCGGCCTCGGCGCTCCCAGTCACGCGGCGGAGGCCATGGAACTGGGTGCGGACGCCGTGTTGGTCAACACCGCCATTGCCGTGGCCAACGATCCCAATCGCATGGCGGTGGCGTTCAAGCTGGCGGTGGAAGCGGGCCGCGCCGCCTATGAAACCGGCCTGGCCGCGCCGCAACTCGAAGCCTGCGCCACCAGTCCCCTGACTGGCTTTCTCGACTAAAAAAGCCATGTCCCAGCCAACCCTCTCCCGCCGCCGCGCTCGCCAACTGCTGCACGCCGCCGCCCAAGCGCGCGTGCTGGTCGTGGGGGACGTGATCCTGGACCAATTTGTCTGGGGCAGTGTGGCGCGCATTTCCCCCGAAGCCCCCGTGCCGGTGGTGGATTTCGAGCGGGAAAGTTATATGCCGGGCGGCGCCGCCAACGTCGCCCGCAATCTCAGCGCGCTCCATGCCAATACGGACTTGTTCGGCGTGATTGGCGCGGATCCGGCGGGCGGACAGCTTCGCCGCCTGCTGCGCCAGGAACGGGTTGGTTGCACCGGTTTGTTGCGCCTGTCCCAACGCCATACCAGTGTCAAAACGCGCATCGTCGCGCAAAAACAACAGGTCGTGCGCGTGGACCGCGAGACGCGTGATCCGTTGAACGACCGAGCCGCCGCCCGTTTGCTGGCCGCCATGCAAAAAGCGCTGCCCCAGGCGGACGCCGTGATCGTGGGCGACTACGGCAAAGGCGTGGCCACCGACGCGTTGGTGGGCGATCTCAAACGTCTGTGCCGTCAACACGGCGTCTGGCTCAGCCTGGACCCGAAGCCGATGAACCGGCTCGACCTGACGGGTCTTTCGTTGATCACGCCCAACCGGCGGGAAGCGTTCGAGCTGGCCGGATTGACCGATCTCACCCGACACACCAATCCTTTGGCGGATACCCATCTTCTGCAGGTGGCCGATACTTTGCTCACCCGCCTGCAGCCGGCGATCCTGCTGATCACCTTGGGCGAGCAAGGTATATTATTGTGCCAGCGCGGCCAGCGACCGTTTCATATTGCCACCGTCGCCCGGGATGTGTTTGACGTGTCGGGCGCGGGAGACACGGTGATTGCCACGTTTACCCTGGCCATCGCCGCCGGCGCGGCCCCGGTTGAGGCGGCCATCCTGGCCAATCATGCCGCCGGCTTGGTGGTGGGGAAAATCGGCACGGCGACGGTGACCCCGGATGAATTGCTGGGGCGTTTCGGCAAGCGTTAACCGGTTGGCCGCTGAAATGATTGAACCCGCCGCGATTTAACCATCCCGCCATTTCGAGCATGAAACTCACCGCTCAAGACATCCGCGCGATGAAGGCTCGCGGCGAAAAAATCGCGGCGCTGACGGCGTATGACTTTCCCCTGACCCGACTGCTGGATGAAGCGGGCATCCCGCTCATCTTGGTGGGCGATTCCGTCGGCATGGTCGTGCTGGGTTATGCGGATACCACTTCCGTTACCATGGCCGACATGGAACATCATGTGCGCGCCGCAAGCCGGGCGAAACCACGGGCTGTGCTGGCGGCCGATCTGCCTTATGCCAGCTACACAACCCCGGAACAAGCCGTGACCAACGCCCGCCGGTTGGTGGCGGCAGGCGCGGAAGCGGTCAAAGCCGAGGGCGGCCGCGCCATCCTGCCGCAGGTGCGCGCCATCGTGGCGGCGGGCATCCCGTTTCTGGGGCATCTGGGGATGCTTCCCCAACAGGTGCGCGAGGAGGGGGGCTATCGGATCAAAGGAAAAACGGAAGCGGAACACACCGCGCTCCTGGCCGACGCCCACGCCCTCACCGAAGCGGGCGCCTTTGCCGTGGTATTGGAACTGGTCACTCCTGTCGTCGCGCGCGAGATCACCCAACAGATCGCCATTCCCACCATCGGCATCGGGTCCGGCCCGGATTGCGACGGTCAAATTCTGGTCACACAGGATTTACTCGGATTTCTGCCGTGGGTCACCCTCAAGCATGTCCGCGTCCGCCTGAATGCCGGCGAACAGATTCGCGAAGCCGCGCGCGCCTGGCGCAAAGGATTGGGCCACCATTGATTCATGAACTCCGGCGCCGGCAACCTGATCGTTCTCGCCACCGTTGTCCTGCTCGGGTTGGCGGGATGCGTATCGCGCTCCGAAGCCCGCAAATCAGCGGCCGCAGCTTATCAAGCCGGCCAACGCGAAGCTCTCCTGGAATTGTATGAGCGCAAATTCGCGGTCGTCACTGTGCTCGGACCGGTGCGCGTGCCCAAGCTGGATTGGACGGAAGACCTGACCCTCGCCCAAGCCATTGTGGCGGCGGATTACCAACGGGCGACGGTCCCGCGCCAAATCATCATCCGCCGCGGCGCGGAACAGTTCTCGATTGATCCCCAGCAACTTTTGAACGGCACCGATTGGCCGCTGCAACCTGGTGATCAAATTGAAATCCTGCCGTGAGATTCGCGCGGGCCGGGGGGCGTCTGTTTTCGTCGTGCCTCGGTTCACGCCCTGCGCTAAGGTCCGCCCATGATTGAGCCGGTATCGTTGCAACAAGTGGACCGCACGTATGTGCGGTTTCGGGGACGCAAACTTTCGTTTTTTTCCGGCTGCGATTATTTCCGCATGGCCAGTCATCCGACGGTCTTACGCGCGGTGAGCTCCGGATTGGCGCGGTACGGATTGAACGTGGCCGCCTCCCGCATGACCACCGGCAATCACGCGCTTTACCGCCAATTGGAACGGCAGTTGGCGCGTTTTTTTGGCGTGGAAGATGCCCTCCTGATTTCCACCGGTTACCTGACGAATCTGGTGGTGGCGCAGGCTCTGGCCGGGCGATTCACCCATGCCTTGCTGGATGAAAAGGCGCACGTCTGTCTGCGGGATGCGGCCGTTTTTTTGGGCTGCCGGCTGCGGTCCTTCAAACATCGGAATCCCGCCGACCTGGCCCGGCAGATCAAACGCTGTGGAACGGACAGTCGCTTGATCCTGTTGACCGACGGCATGTACGCGGGGCAAGGCACGGCGGCACCCCTGGCCGATTACCTGAAGATCCTGCCCCAAGACGCCATCCTGCTGGTGGACGATGCCCATGGCGCGGCTGTGTTGGGCGCCACGGGAAAAGGCACGCCGGAGTTTGTGCGGGCGGCCCGGCACCGCATCATCCAGACCACCACCCTGAGCAAAGGCTTTGGTGTCTATGGCGGCGTGGTGCTTTGTTCGCGCGCCTTGCGCGGCGAGATCATGACTCAAAGCCCGGCTTTCGTGGGCAGCACTCCCCTGCCCTTGCCGCTCGTCAATGCCGCGCTGGCCGCGCTGGCCCTGCATCGCCGTCACCCCGCGCTGCGCACGCGCTTATATCAGAACACCGAACGGGTCAAATCCGCCTTGGCGGCGACCGGCGTGAGCCTGACGGAAGCGCCGGGACCGATCGTGCAAATTATTCCCTCCGATGCCCGCCAAGCGACGCGGTTGCGACACGCGCTTCTGGCCGCGGCTATTTACCCGCCGTTTCTGCGTTATCCGGGCGGACCGCCGAACGGTTCGTTCCGCTTCGTGATTTCCAGCGAACACACCCCCGCGCAATTGGAACGTCTGATTGCCGTGTTGTGCCGCGTCTGTTCCGCCCCCCAAGGCAGCGACCTATCCGCGCGTCAACGAAGCCGAAAACCCGGGCCCCGCCCACCGCGTGGCCGGCGAAGCCGCCGTTGATCTGCCACTTCACTCCTGCGTGATCCAAGAGGAAGCGATCATGCACGACCAGGTTTGAGCATCGTCCTGTGGCGCCAAGCGACTGCTTTGGCAAGCCCCCATTTATTGATCCAGTTGCTATGAGAGTTTTGGTTCATGGTTTCAGGGTTTCCGCGCGGGCGGGCGCAGGGAGGGGCGTAGCCCCGACCGAAGCGCGCCCGCGCGCCGCGAATACCGCCGGCGCCAGATATGCCAGCGCCGAATGCGGCCTCGCTTCGTTGTCGTCCCGCCGCCACGCGGCGGCCAGAACTTGGGCCTCCAACAGGGAGGCAAATTCTTCGCGGTTCAAATGCTCGTCCCGCAACCGGCTGTTGAACGATTCCACATACGCGTTCTCCCACGGACTGCCCGGCGCGATATACAGCGCCCCAATGGCGTTGCTCTTCAGCCACGCCTGCACCGCCAGGGCCACAAATTCAGGCCCGTTGTCACTGCGCAGATGCGCCGGCACTCCCCGCTGCGCCATCAGTTCCGCCAGCACCCCAATCACGTCCTTGGCCCGGAAACTCCGCCGCACGACCAGCGCCAGACATTCCCGCGTAAACTCGTCCACCACGCATAAAAACTTCAACCGCCGCCCATCGCTGGTCTGGTCGCTCACAAAGTCATAGCTCCAAACCTCGTTGGGCCGCGTGGCCCCCCGCCGTTGGCTGCCGTTCTCGCTGGTGCCCTGCCGCCGCTTCTTGCACTGTTTTCGCGGCACTTTCAGCCCTTCCTCCCGCCACAGCCGTTGCACCCGCTTGACGTTCACCCGCAGCCCTTCCTGGCGCAACTGGCCACAGGCGGTCCGATACCCGGCTCGCGGCCGTTGCCGGCTGAACGCATGGAGCCGTGCGCGCAACCGCCGTTCTGCGGCGTCGGGCTGGGACCGGTGCCGCTGGGTGGCCTGCGGCTGTCCCACCACGTTGCAGGCCCGACGCTGGCTCATCTCCAGTGCCGCCTGAAGATGGCCCACCGCCTCGCGTTTCCGCGCCGGGCCTACCATTTTCCCTCCAGCAGTTCCTTGAGCGCCACCTTGTC
>MWDV01000420.1 GCA_002070715.1 Verrucomicrobia bacterium ADurb.Bin118 | reverse complement strand
ACGACCGCGCCGGACCACCGCTTGTTTTTCTCATAGTAACGCGCGATTTCAAAGTGGCCCCGGGCTTGCTCCTGTTTAAGCGAGGCGATGAGTTGTTGGGCTTGTTTGACGCGCCGGTCCTTCGGAAAGAGCGTGATGAAATCCGTGAACGAGGCGATGGCCTTGTCCGCCGCGCCTTGATCGTATTCGGATTTTTTCGCCTGTTTGTAATAGGCCATCCCGGCGCGATAGACGGCGTCGCTGGCAATCGTGGGCCGGTCAAAGTAACGGTCCGCCGCCACGTCATAGGCCCGGACGGCCTGGGGATATTCCCGTTCGCGTTCGCGCGCCGCGCCAACCCGCAACTGGGCGTGCGGGGCCAGTTCGCTGAAGGGCCCGCTGCGCACAATTTTCTCGAACATGCCAGCGGTCTTATCCATGGAACGCAAAAAGGGAACGTATCCCCACAGCTTGAACCGTTGCCCACCCAAATAGCGCAGGGCGATGGCATACTGGCGTTGGAGGGCTTCGTCGTAGTTGGCCGCCTTGGGATATTTTTCCAGCAGCTTCTGATACTCTTTGAAGGCCTTTTCGTCCTGTTTGCGGGATTCGTAGCTCCGTCCGACCAGGTATTGGGCCGCCGGTGCGTAATCCGACATGGGCCACTCGCGCACGACGCGGCGAGCGGCTTTGGTGGCCACGCGGTAGTTTCCTTGATCGAAGGCGGCCTGCGCCACCTCCAATTGATCCTGGGCGCGGTCCCGTCGCCATTTACCTTCGCCGCCCACTGGCTCATACGACCAGCCTTCCCCCGGCCGAAAGATGAGCGGGGCGGGGGAAGAAAAGGGCAGCGCCAGCAGGCAGAAGCCCACCAAGACAGGCAACAGGGGCCAACGTTTCACGCGGACACCGTAGTGGCCTCCTTTTTTCAAGTCAAGAAACCCGCCGGGATGCGGTTGCATGGGGTCATCCGCCGCTATTGGGGCAGTAAATCTTTCACCAGCGCACGTTCTTCCTTCAACTCATTCACCGTTGCTTCAATCTTTCCCCGGCTGAATTCATTGAGCGGAACGCCCTGCACGATTTCCCAGTGCTGTCCGTCGCTGCGCACCGGGAACGAGCAGATGAGGCCTTTTTCGATATCGTAGCTGCCATCGGCGCAGACGGCCACGCTGAACCAATCGCCCGGCGCCGTCGGGGTGGTGAGGCGGCGGACGGTGTCCACCACGGCGTTTGCGGCGCTGGCGGCGCTCGACGAACCGCGGGCCTTAATGATCGCCGCGCCCCGCTGCTGGACGGTGGTGATGAAATCCTTCTCCAGCCATTCACGATGGCTGATGACGTCCGGCACGGGCCGGCCGTTGATCCGGGCGTTGAAGAAATCCGGGAACATGGTGGAACTGTGATTGCCCCAGACGGCGAGGTTGTTGACGGCGGCGACATCCACACTCGCTTTCCGCGCCAGTTGCGTTTTGGCCCGGTTTTCGTCGAGCATGGTCATGGCGAAGAAGTTTTGCGCGGGCACGCCCCGGGCGTTGCGCATGGCAATCAGCGCGTTGGTGTTGCAGGGATTGCCAATGACCAGCGTGCGCACGTCGCTGGCGGCGCTCCGGGCGATGGCCTGTCCCTGACCGGTGAAAATCTTTCCGTTGATGCCCAGCAAATCTTTGCGTTCCATGCCGGCCTTCCGCGGCACCGCCCCGACCAGCAAGGCCCAGTTCGCGCCCTTGAATCCCTCGTCCAGATTCGAGGTGGCCACGATCCCTTTGAGCAGCGGAAAAGCGCAGTCGTCCAATTCCATGCACACGCCCTGCAAAGCGCTCATCGCTTTTTCATCGGGGATTTCGATGAGCTGCAGGATCACCGGCTGTTGGGGGCCAAACATGGCGCCGGAGGCGATGCGAAACAGGAGGGAATAGCCAATCTGGCCGGCGGCGCCGGTCACAGCCACACGAAGAGGTGTCGTATTCATAAATCGTCAGGTGCGGCCCAGTATAAACCCGCCCCGTGCCGCCGCAAGCCCGCAGAAATCCCCCTAGTTCACGCTTGAGCCGCGCCCCATCCGCCAGTAAAGTCCTGTTGACATGACTCAGGGTTTACGCCTGTCACAACGATTGACGCAGACGCTGGTGCTGGCCCCCCAGCTCCAGCAATCGCTGGCGTTATTGCAGGCGCCCATGCTCGAGTTGAAGGCGCTGGTGGAACGCGAACTCCAGCAGAACCCCGTGTTGGAGGAGGTGTCGCCGGCGGAGGCGGATTCCCCGGAGAAACTGGACGCGGACGACGACAAAATCGCCGCCACCGCCGATCCAGCGGAGCCGCCCACGGATGTCTCCTTTGATTCCACTTTCGAAGAACGCAGCCCCGAGTCGGGAGACGATTTCCAGACCGAATTCGAACGGTTGGCCCAGATGGATCAGGAATGGCGCGATCATTTGGCGCAAACCAACCTGGCTACCCGCCCCTCGGTCGAGGACGAGGAAAAACGCCAGTTTCGCTTTGATTCCCTGGTTGCCGATCCGTCCTTGCAAGAGGCGTTGTTGGAGCAGGTGCGCGATGCGGAGATCGCAGAGGCGGATTATCCGGTGGCCGAAGCCATCATCGGCAACATTGACGACCACGGTTATCTCAAGGCGTCGTTGGAAGAGATCGCGCAAGCCACAGGGCGTTCGGTGGAACAGGTCCAACCGGTTCTGCAAATCGTCCAGACCTTCGAGCCGCCTGGTGTGGCGGCGCGGGATTTGCGCGAATGTTTGCTCCTGCAATTGCAGCGGGCGGAACAGACGGAATCCTTGGAATACCGGATTATTCGCGATCACATGGAAGCCTTGAGCCGCCGGCGGATTCCGGAGCTGGCGCGGGCCACGGAAACCAGCATCGAAGACGTCCAATCCGCCCTGGCCCGCATCGCCCAGTTGGAACCGCGCCCGGGCCGCGAATTTTCGTCCGAGGAAGCCCACTATGTGTTGCCGGAAGTGTTTGTCCAACGGCTCGGCGATGATTTCGTGGTGACGACGAACAACGACCAGGTGCCCCACCTCCGCATCAGCAACACCTACAAGGACCTGATGTCGCGCAGCGCGGTGGATCCCGCGTCGTTGGCCGCGGCCTTTGCCGAGGCGCCCAAAGCCCAGCGCACCCTGGCGAATGAGGCGGCGGAAGCCATGCGCCAAGGCAAGGACATCCCGGCTCTGGGGCATTTGCGGCAGTTGGCGGAGCAGCGGGAGCTGACCCCCGACGGCCGGCGGGCCGTGCAGGTGGCGATGGCGCAGTTGCAGGAGAAGGCGGCCTTCATCGAGGCGCGCGATTTTATCCGGGATAAAATTCGCGCCGGTAAGTTTTTCATCAAGAGCCTGCATCAACGGCAACAAACCATCGCCAACATTGCGCACGAGATCGTCGCGCGGCAACGGGAGTTCCTGGAGAAGGGCGTGGCGCATCTCAAGCCGCTGACCATGGCCACGGTGGCGGAAGCCGTGGGCGTGCATGAAACCACCGTGAGTCGGGCGGTCTCGGGCAAATACATGCAAACCCCCCAGGGCGTTTTCGAGATGAAGTATTTCTTCACCTCGGGCATTCAGACCCAGGACGGCGCCGGCCTATCCAATACCAGCGTCAAGGACATGATCGCGGAGATTTTCAAGGCCGAATCGCCCACCCAACCGTTGTCGGATCGCGAAGTGGTGCAAATGCTCAAGGAAAAAGGGATCGTCATCGCCCGGCGCACCGTCGCGAAATACCGGATTGAACTGAACATTCTGCCCTCCAACCTGCGCAAGGTTTATTGATCCGCGCGGGTAATGCCCCTATGCCATTCCTATGATCAGGTTGATGTGTTCCGACGACCGGAAAGGGCTTGAAGCGCTGGAAAGCCGGCTCTATCAGGCCGGTATCCGCTCCGAAATTCGCGGTAATCCCCTGACCGCCGCGCTGGGGATTTCCCGCTTTGAAATCCACGTGGAAGAGGCGGATTGGCAGGCCGCCTCCGAGGTCTGCCAGGAACTGGCGATGGGGGAGCGCGTCGAAGCGCCGCCTAATTTTCAAGCCGGGCGCGACCGTCGCGGCTTTGCCCGGACCGCTCCCGCCGAAGTGATTATTGACGCGGAGACCGTTTCCCCGGCGGCACCCGACCTCGGGACGGATCATTCAGCGGTGTCTCGTCCCGAAACCGAGACGGCCGAAATCCCGGACGACCTCGCCGAAGCCACCGCGTTGTTGAAAGATGAAGTGGAGGCCTTGCTCGCTAGGGAGGCAAAGCTGGTTGAGTACTGCGCTTCCTTGGAGGAAAAGGTCAAAACCTTGGAGGAATCGTTGTCCCGCGCCCGCGCCGATTTGACGCGGGAATTGTCGCACCGTTCCAGCACGGAAAAGAAGCTGGTGGAGGTCACCGCCGCCCGGGATGCTTTGGAACAAGACCGGCAGGCGTTTGAAGTGCGGTTGAAGGCGTCCGAACAGGCCCTGGCCGCGGCGCAGGCCCGGATTGAATCGCAAATCCGTCAGCAGGAACAACTGCTCAAGCAACGCAAAGTCGAACATTCACAGATCCAAGCCTACGCGGGAACGGTGCAGGAACTCCGGAGCCGTCTCAAGGGCCGCTTGGCGGCGAAGAAGAAACCCGGCGCAACGGCGGCGGAAGAATCCCGAACCCGGCCGCGCGCCAGTGGCCGTTGAGGGAGCGGGCTTTGGCCGGAGCGTTGGGCAAGGCATCCACCGATTTTTCCGCCAGCCTGACCACCCGTCCGTCGCGCCAGGATGCGGCTAATGTCCTTCGGTCGTTAACCCACCCCGAAGCGGGTCCGCGGTCGTTTCAAAGCGCAAACCGGCACACTCATCCCGTTTTCGCTTGCTGACTGGCGGGCGTTGGCCTTGCCTTGGCGCGTTCGTAACGATATGAACGCTATCTCGAAGGAAATCATCGCCATCGCCATTTTCGCCGTCACTTACCTGTTGATCAGCGGCCGACGTTTGAAAATCCTCCCGCTGAACCGGCCGGCCGCCGCGCTGTTTGGCACTGTCCTGATGGTTGGCTGCGGCATCCTCACGCCGGAGCAGGCTTATCGGGCCGTGGACTACAACACGCTGGTCCTGCTGCTGGGCATGGGCTTGCTCTCCGCTTACTTCAGCCTCGCTGGGTTCTTCGACTGGACGGCGGGCTGGGTGCTCAAGATCGCCCGCACTCCGCAGCGGTTGCTGCTCTACTTGGTGCTGACCTCGGGCCTCCTGTCCGCCCTGTTGGTTAACGACACCGTCTGCTTCATGTTCACCCCGCTCGTCGTCGCGGTTGTCGTCCGGGGGCGGCTGCCTCTGCTTCCCTATCTCCTGGCCTTGGCCATGAGCGCCAACATCGGCAGCGTCGCCACCCTCGTGGGCAACCCCCAGAACATGATCATCGGCCATCTATCGAAGGCTTCTTTTGCCGGCTTCTCCCTCTCGCTGTTGCCGGTCGCTCTGGTGGGCTTGTTCCTCCAGTTTGCCATTCTGAGCCTGGGGTGCCGACAACATCTCCGCCAGTTCACCATTACTCCGGCGGAAGCGGCCGCCCCACCACTCGACCGTCGCCTCCTGATCATCACACTGGTTGGTTTGGGTCTGGTCTTTGCCGGTTTCCTTGCCGGGGCCAATCTCGCCTGGACGGCGCTGGCCGGCGCGGCGTTCGTCATGACGCTCGCGCGACGCGACACGCACGAGGTGCTGCGGCTCGTTGACTGGCACTTGCTGCTGTTCTTCGCCGCTCTCTTTGTCGTTGTGGAGGGATTGAACAGCACCGGTTTGCCGGACCAGATTTATGGGCGGTTGCGCGGACTGTTCGGCACCACCGTCGCGGCGCAGGGATGGAATCTTGCCTGGTTTTCGGCCTTGGGCGCCAATCTCTTTTCCAATGTTCCGTTTGTGCTGGTCGCCGGCAAATGGATCCCGGCCTTTGCGGATCCGGAGCTGATGTGGAAAGTCATGGCCCTGGCCACAACGTTCGCCGGCAATCTCACCCTTCTGGGCTCCGTCGCCAACATCATTGTGGTCGAATCCGCGCGTCAGTATGTAGAGGTTGGTTTTTGGGATTACGCCAAATTCGGCCTCCCGATCACGGTACTGACGACCGTGGCGGGAATGTTGATTCTACTGGCGACAGGTTGAACCTGCCAGGCCGGGCTTGCGGCCGCACCCGGCGGCGTTCCTTCTCGTGCGAACGCACGTCGAAGAAAATTTTTAGCGCCACCAGCAGGATCAGACCCGCTGTGGGCGAATGCATCGCGTTGACCAGGATGCCGCCACCCAACAGGGTCAGATGCAAGACCGCCACGCGCCCATAGGGCGCCTGCATCAGCTCCTTCAACGAGGCCGTCCGGTATTCGCCGCGCCACAGGTAGGTGTAACCAAACGCAAACGCGTGACTCGCCACCAACGCCAGCACGGCGTAACCGAGATGTAGTTCGCCGATCTGGCGCGCCAGTCCCGACCACCCTGGAAACGG
>MWDV01000419.1 GCA_002070715.1 Verrucomicrobia bacterium ADurb.Bin118 | reverse complement strand
TGAGGGGAGGGTTTAGCGGACTCTGCGGGAAGCGTAATGCTTGAAACGGCCTTCCATGGCCCAGGCATTCACCCAGGTCACGAGGGGCGCACTGCGTTTTACATCGAGGACACGATACGGACGATCCAAGGCCGCGAAAACGGCGGCGGAAATGACCGCCAGCAGTTCCCCGCGGACGGGGCCGGCGCCACGCGCTTCCATCGCCTGCTCGTGCGCGGCGCGGGCCGCTTCCACAGCCGCCGCCGCCTGCGTGAGCGCGGTTTGCACCTCGTCGCAGCGATCGGGTTCGTCCAAACGCGGCAGGATGCGGTGAATCGAGGCCAGGGCCAGACCGAGATGCGCCTCGGCGGACGATGGAGTGGGCAAGGTGGTCATGACAATGCAACCGGATTGGGAAATTACAACGGAATGGTGCCGTGCTTCTTGGGCGGCCGGGTTTCGCGCTTGGTCAGCGAATGGCGCAGCGCGGCGGCCACCGCGGCGCGGGTTTCCGCCGGCTCAATCACGTCGGTGATCATCACCTTTTCCGCCGCCTCGTACGGGGTGCAGAATTTGCGCCGGTACTCGGCCACGAGTTCGGCTTCCTTGGCTTTGGGATCGGCGGCGGCGGCGATTTCACGCCGGAACAGGATCCGCACCGCGCCTTCCGCGCCCATGACCGCAATCTCGGCCGTGGGCCACGCGTAAACGTAATCCGCCCCCATTTCCTTGTTGCACATGGCAATGTAGGCGCCCCCGTAGGCTTTGCGCAAAATCACCGTGACCTTCGGCACCGTGGCCGAGGCGTAGGCAAAAAGCATCTTGGCGCCATGCCGGATGATGCCGCCCCGTTCCTGCTGCACGCCCGGCAAAAACCCGGGCACATCCACCAAGTTGACAATGGGAATGTTAAAGACGTTGCAGAACCGGATAAAGCGCGCCGCCTTGTCCGAGGCGTCAATATCCAGCGTC
The DNA here is from genome assembly GCA_002070715.1 of Verrucomicrobia bacterium ADurb.Bin118. Taxonomy (GTDB): domain Bacteria; phylum Verrucomicrobiota; class Verrucomicrobiia; order Limisphaerales; family MWDV01; genus MWDV01. The sequence continues at coordinate 4,628 of MWDV01000419.1, read as the reverse complement.
CCGGCCTTGACGGCGGGTTGATTGGCGATGATCCCGACCACCATGCCTTGGATCCGGGCAAAACAGATCACGATGTTCCGCGCCCAATCCCGCTGGACCTCGAGGTAATCCCCATCATCCACGAGCCGTTGGATGACGTGCAGAATGTTGAACGGATCCTTGGGTGTGGCCGGCACCAATTCGTTCATGCCGGGGTCCGGCGTGAGATCCAACTGCGCCACCGGATGGTGCGGCGGATCCAAAACGTTATTGGACGGCAGATAAGAGAGCAGCTTCCGCGCGATTTGCATCGCGTGCGCGTCGTTGTCGGCGACAAAATGAATGTTGCCACTGACCGTGGCATGCACGTGGGTGCTGCCGATATCTCCCATCGTGCATTTCTGGCCGGTCACGGCTTGAATGACTTCCGGGCCGCAGATGAACATGTTCGCGGAGCCTTTGACCATGATGATGAAATCCATCAGGGCCGGGGAATACGCCGCGCCGCCCGCGCAAGGACCCGCAATAATCGCAATCTGCGGCAGCACGCCGGAGAGCAGGACATTGTGATAAAACACCTTGCTGTAGCCGGCCAGCGAGTGATCGCCCTCTTGAATGCGGGCGCCGCCGGAATCGTTGATCCCCACGACCGGGCAGCCGATCTTGAGGGCGTGTTCCATCAGGCTGGCAATCTTCTGGGCGTGCACGGCCCCGAGGGACCCGCCGCTCACGGTAAAATCCTGGCTGAAGGCGGCCACCACGCGACCGTCCACCGTCCCCACGCCGGAGATCACGCCGTCGCAGGCCAGCTCCTTGTTTTCCATGCCGAAGTTGTGGCAATCGTGCCGGGCGTGCATTCCCCATTCCACGAAGGTGCCCTGGTTGAACAGCGCGTCCAGCCGGTCCCGCGCGGTCATGACGCCCTTTTTGCGGCGGGCTTCCAGTTTGTCTTCTCCACCACCCGCTTTGGCCCGGGCCCGGCGCTCCGCCAACTCCGTGAGCAGTTTAGGATCAATTGCCATAAATAATGTGTCGAGTTTGTCTGAAAAGTGAGGATTGGGCCAGCCTTGTCTTGACCCGGGTTAATGCCCGTCGCAACAGCAACTTCCACCCTTGGGCGCGCAAAACTCCGTTAGAACGCCGAAGGTGGATTTGGGATGAAGAAACGCCACCCATTTCCCGCCCGCGCCATCAAAGGGGACCTCGTGAATCAACCGCACTCCCGCATCGGCCGCCTGCTTGAGTTGCGCCTCGATGTTGTCCGTGCTGAAGGCGACGTGATGGATGCCCCCTGCGGGATGCTTCTCCAGAAACTTCGCGATCGGGCTGTCCGGGCTGGTGGGTTCCAACAGTTCGAGGTGGACCTCGCCGCACGCAAAGAATGCTGTCCGCACTTTCTGCGACGGCACTTCCTCCTGATGCTCGCACTTGAGGCCCAGCGCCTTCTCGTAGTAGGGCACGGCTTCCGCCAGTGATTTCACGGCGATTCCTAGATGGTCAATTTTCTTTAACATAAAATGGTTTCACGTCAGGCCGGTCCCGGCGGGACGGCTTCCGGGGAACGCGGCGGCATGAGGGGCTGGCGGCCCGGCTGATGATCGAAGGCATCGAGCAATTGATGCGCGGCGCGCACGGCGGTGATTTCGCCCGCCAGCAACGCCTTCTCGATTTGCGGCCGCAACGTGCGTTGCGCGTGATGCCGGTGGAAGCGGCGCAGCAACTCGTCGGTCACCAATTCCTCCATCCAATGGAGACGATTCCGTTGCCGCCGCGCACTGATGACGCCGGACGCGTTCAATTCGGTATAAAATCGCTCCACCGTCTGCCAGACGGCGGGGATTCCCTCACCGGTCAGCCCGGAGCACAGGGCGACTTCCGTCTTCCAAGTCGGCGTCGCCGGGGAAAGGTAATGCAGGGCCATCGCCTGCTCGCCGCGCGCCGCCTCGGCGCGGGGCCGATTGTCGCCGTCCGCCTTGTTAATGAGGATGTGGTCGGCCATCTCCATGATGCCGCGCTTGATCCCCTGCAAATCATCACCCGTTCCCGCCACCAGGATGAGCAGGAAAAAATCCACCATGGAGCGGAGCACAAATTCGCTTTGCCCCACGCCGACGGTTTCCGTGATGACCACGTCAAAACCGGCCGCGTCGCAAAGCATGCGGGCCTCCCGCGTGCGGCGCGCCACGCCGCCGAGCGTCCCGCCGGAGGGGGACGGGCGGATGAACGCGTTCGGTTCACCCGCCAGTTTCTCCATGCGCGTTTTATCCCCCAAGATGCTTCCCCGCGACCGCGAGCTGGAGGGATCAATCGCGAGCACGGCCACTCGATGACCTTGTTGGCAGAGGTAACAACCAAATGACTCGATGAACGTGCTTTTGCCCGCGCCAGGCACGCCGGTGATGCCAATCCGCTTGGCCTGCCCGGTGAAGGGGAGGAGACGGTGCAACACTTCCTGCGCCTGCGCCTCATGTGCCGGCGTTGTGCTTTCCAGTAAGGTAATCGCCCGCGCTAGAATGGCCCGATCCCCGCGCCGCACGCCCGCCACATAATCGTCCACGGTCAGGCGCAGCTTGCGCGCCGGCGGGGCGGCGGCGGGCTGCGACGAGGAAGTGGCCGGGGTCGTGGTCATCAGGAGCGATGGCAAATCGGGGTTTCCGGTGAAGTTGGCGCAACCGGATTACAGATGCGCCAGCCGGCTGCGCAATTCGGTGACAATTTGTTTGGCCGCCTCGGGAATGGAGGTGCCGGGGCCGTAAACGGCAGCGGCGCCGTTCTGCCTCAAAAAGTCATAATCCTGAGCCGGGATGACGCCGCCCACCACGATCATGATGTCAGGCCGTTCCAGCTTCGCAAATTCCTCGCGCAACTGCACGAGCAACGTCTTGTGCCCGCCCGCCAGCGAGCTGATCCCGACAACGTGTGTGTCGTTTTCCACCGCCATCTTGGCGGTTTCCTCCGGCGACTGGAACAGCGGCCCAATATCCACGTCGAACCCCAGATCCGCATAGGCGGTGGCCACCACTTTTGCGCCGCGGTCGTGCCCGTCCTGCCCCATCTTGGCAATTAGAATGCGGGGCCGCCGACCATGCCGTTCGGCGAACTCATCAGTCAACCGGCGGACTTCGTCAATCGAAACCGCCTGGCCGTATTCACTTTGATAGACCCCGGACACAGAACGGGTCACAGCCTGATGGCGCCCCATGATCTTTTCAAGCGCGAAGGAGATTTCGCCCAGGCTCGCCCGGGCCCGCGCCGCTTCGACCGCCAGAGCCAGGAGGTTGCCCTCGCTGGTCCGCGCCGCATCCGTCAACGCCGTGAGCGCCGCGGTCACCCGCCCCGGGTCGCGCTCGGCCTTCAACTGCTGCAACCGTTGGATCTGCGCCTCGCGCACGGTGGCGTTGTCCACTTCGAGCACGGGAATGACCTCCGGCTTTTCCAACCGGTATTTGTTCACGCCCAGAATCGTCTCCTTGCCGGAGTCAATCTGCGCCTGGCGACGCGCGGCGGCTTCCTCAATGCGCAGCTTCGGCAGCCCGGTTTCGATGGCCTTCGCCATGCCGCCCAGGCTTTCGATTTCTTCGAGGTGCGCCCAGGCGCGGCGCATCAACGCCTGGGTCAACGCTTCGACATAGTAAGCGCCGGCCCACGGGTCAATGACCTTGGTGATGCCGGTTTCCTCCTGCAGGAACAACTGGGTGTTGCGCGCGATACGGGCGGAAAAATCAGTCGGCAACGCAATCGCTTCGTCGAGCGAGTTGGTGTGCAGGGATTGCGTGTGCCCGAGCGCGGCCGCCATGGCCTCAATGCAGGTGCGGGTAATGTTGTTGTACGGATCCTGCTCCGTCAGCGACCACCCCGAGGTTTGCGAATGCGTGCGCAGCGCCATGGACTTCGGGTTCTTGGGATTGAACTGCTTGATGAGCTTGGCCCACAGGGCGCGGGCGGCGCGCATCTTGGCCACTTCCATGAAGTAGTTTTTCCCCTGCGCCCAGAAGAACGAGAGACGGGGCGCAAACGCGTCAATGTCAATGCCCGCCTTCAAGCCGGTCCGGACATAGTCGAGTCCGTCGGCCAGGGTGTAAGCCATTTCAAGGTCGGCCGGCGCCCCGGCTTCCTGCATGTGATAACCGGAGATGGAGATGGAATTGAACTTCGGCATCTTCTGCGAGGTGAACGCAAAGATGTCCGCGATGATGCGCATCGAAGCCGCCGGCGGATAGATGTAGGTGTTGCGCACCATGTATTCCTTCAGAATATCGTTCTGAATCGTGCCGGAGAGCTGTTCCAGCCGCGCTCCTTGCTCTTCCGCCGTAACAATGTAAAACGCCAGAATCGGCAACACGGCGCCGTTCATCGTCATGGAGACGGAAATCCGGTCGAGTGGAATGCTGTCGAACAGCACCTTCATGTCGAGGATCGAATCCACGGCCACGCCGGCCTTGCCCACGTCGGCAAAGGCGCGGGCATGATCGGAATCGTAGCCGCGATGGGTGGGCAAATCGAAGGCCACGGACAAGCCCTGCTGACCGGCGGCAATGTTGCGGCGGTAAAAGGCGTTGGACTCCTCGGCCGTCGAGAAGCCGGCGTATTGGCGCACGGTCCAAGGTTTGCCGACATACATCGAACCATAAGGGCCGCGCAGATACGGG
>MWDV01000418.1 GCA_002070715.1 Verrucomicrobia bacterium ADurb.Bin118 | reverse complement strand
CGATGGGAAAATGATCGCTGGGAAACTGTCCGTCCCGCTCGAAGGTCAGGATTTCCGCCCGTTCCGCGCGCACGTCGCCCCGCGCCAGAATCCAGTCAATCCGGGCGCCCGTGCGGCGGATGCCTTGGAAACCGTTGAACGTGGCCAGGCCTTCGCCCACCCGCTCGCGGGCGGTGACCCAGGTGTCCTTGAAGAATCCGTCTCCGGTCAAAATGTCATACGTTTTGTTCTGGCCGGCGACAGAGTTGAAATCGCCCATGACCAACACCGGCAGGGTGGTGTTCCAAGCGCTCACCCGTTGGCGAATGAGTTCCGCGCTCTTTTCGCGCGCCGCCTGGACGCGGTGATCAAAGTGCGTGTTGAGCAGGTAAAACTCGCCGTCGGTCTGGCGGTCCCGGAACTTCACCCACGTCACCATGCGGGCCAGCGTGGGTCCCCAGGTTTTCGAGCCCATGACCTCCGGGGTGTCGGACAACCAGAAATGATCAAAGGCCAGCGGCTCCAGCCGGGTCTTGCGATAAAACACCGCCATGAACTCGCCCCGGCTGCCGCCGTCCCGCCCCAGGCCGATCCAATCAAACTCGGGCAGGTCGCCGGCCAGGTCCTTGAGCTGGCGATACACCCCTTCCTGGGTGCCGATGACATCCGGCGCCGCCTGGCGCAGCAATTCGCGCATCAGCGGACGCCGCGTCGGCCAGGCGTTTGGCGGGGTGTCGCTCGCAAAACGCAGGTTGTAACTCATCACCCGCAAAGGGGCGGACGACGAAGCGGTGGCGGATTGCGCCGGGGCGGTGGCAACGAGCGCGCCCGCGAAGACGAGGGCGCCTAATCGAAGAAGAAACGCGGTTCGATTCATGCCCCGCAGCTTACGCAGCCCGGGTGCCGAATCACAAGTCCGGCGTTCAATCCGCCCGGCGGTCCGCCGCCGCGCGATGGCGCAATACCCGGCCCGGACGCGCCCCCGTGAGTTCATGGTTTTGAATCACCGGCACGCCGTTCACGAGGACATGCACAAAACCTTCCGCGTAATGATGCGGGTCCGTGTAGGTGGCCGTGTCGCGCACTTGGCCCGGGTCAAAAACAATTAGGTCCGCCCAATAACCGGGGCGCAACAAACCGCGTTCCTCAAAGCGGAACACCGTCGCCGGCAGGCTGGTCATCTTGCGGATGGCGTCTTCGAGCCGCAGCACCTTCAACTCGCGCACGTACCGATTCAACACCCGCGCGTTGTTGCCATAGCCGCGCGGATGCGGCACGCCTTCGCCCAGGGTGCGCAGTCCGCTGTCGCAGGCGACCATCGTGTTGGGATGCCGCATGAACGCCTGCAAATCGTCCTCGTTCATGCCGTGAAAAACGCCGCTGGCTCCGCCGTTCCGTTGGATTTCCAAAATCATCTCAATCTGATCGTCGAGGGTGGCCGCGCCCCGGTGGCGTTGCGCCGCCTCCACGATGTTCAATCCGTTCAGGGAGGGATCATGCCGGTAGTGGGCGACCACCGCGTAAGCGTAATCTTCGCGCCCCCGCGCGCGGAGACGCTCCCGCATGGTGGCCATGAGCTGCGCTTTTTGCGCCGGATCGTCCAACCGACGCCGGAAATCCCGCGCCGTCCCCTCGCGCGCCGCGCTGGGAATCAACTGGCTGATGCCGGTGCTGGACGCCGTGTAAGCGTATTGGTCCTGCGTGATGTCCAAGCCCTCGGCGCGGGCCTGTTCCAGGAGCGCCAGCACCTCGGCCGCCCGGCCCCAAGCCCGCTCGCCCGAGAGTTTGAGATGCGACACCTGCGCCCGCACCCCGGCCTCCCGCGCGATGCGGATGATTTCCGCCAGCGATTCGAAGATGCCCGTACTTTCATCACGTTGATGCGTCGCGTAGAGGCCGTCGTACCGCGCCACCACTTTGGCCAGTTCAATGATTTCCTCCGTCTGACTGAACACGCCCGGGGTGTAGATCAACCCGGTGGAAAGCCCCACAGCCCCGTCCCGCAGCGCCTGCTCGGTCACGTCACGCATCTTTTGCAATTCCTCCGCCGTCGGGGGACGGTTGAACGAGCCGCCCATGCCGGCGCGTCGCACGCTGTTGTGCCCGATCAACGTGGCGAAATTGACGCAAACGGTCTTTGCTTCAATGGCGCGCAAGGCCTTGCCCACGTCCACAGGCGAACTGCCGCAATTCCCCGCCACCAAGGTGGTGACGCCCATGCGCAGAAAATTCTCCGCCACGGGCTTGGCCGCCAGATCATCGGCGTGGGTGTGGACATCAATGAATCCCGGGGCGATCACCAGCCCGGCGGCGTTCCACTCCGCCTTGGCGGTGCCGGTCACGCGGCCCAGAGCGGCGATGCGGCCGTCCCGGATGGCCACATCGGCAAACCACGCCGGATTCCCGGTGCCGTCCACCACGCGGCCGCGGCGGATGATGAGATCATAATCTTGGGCGGAAACAGCCCCGGCCATTCCGGCAAAGACCAAGCCCGCGAGAGCAAAGCAAATTGTTCGCATGGCCTTCACCATTAACATCCGAGGGAACCGCTGGCCATTGTGAAATTGGGTGCCAGGCGCATTTCCCAAGGAAAACGCTCGAACCTTCCCGCCGGTTTGGGCATTGGCAGCCGGGGCGGCATCGGCTACAACAACGGCAAAGCAACGTATGCCAGAACTCCCGACAGCCCATCGCATCGAAGTCGTTGAAGGCGACATCACCCAACAAGCCGTGGATGCCATCGTCAACGCGGCCAACGCCACGTTGCTGGGCGGCGGCGGAGTGGATGGCGCCATTCATCGCGCCGCCGGACCGGAGTTGCTGGCGGAATGTCGGACGCTGGGCGGGTGCCCCACCGGCGAGGCCAGACTCACCCGCGGCTACCGGCTGCCGGCGAAGTTCGTGATCCACACCGTCGGCCCGATATGGCGCGGGGGCGATCAGGGCGAGGCGGCCTTGCTGGCGAGTTGTTACCGTCAGGCGTTGACGCTGGCGGTGCAACACGGTTTGCGCACGATCGCGTTTCCTTCCATCAGCACCGGGGCGTATGGTTTTCCCCCGGAACCGGCGGCGCGGATTGCCGTCCGGGAGATCCAGCAGTTCCTCGCCCGGGAAAGCCGGCTGGGAAAAGTGGTGCTGGTGTGCTTCGGCCCGGAAGCGTTCGCGTTGCATACCCGGGTGGTTGCCGCGTTGACGGCGGGCCGATGACCCGGCCCGCGACGAGCTGGTCCTTCCGAACCGCGCGCCCGCCGGAATGAAGAAAACGGCCCGAGATAATAATTGACGTCAACCCGGCAAATGGGCTAGGCTTTAACCGTTCCGAAATCGCTAAAGCGAAATGGTAAAAATCCAAATCATAAAACCCGTTCGTCTATGAAAAGAATGCAGCGTCTCTCCTCGGCCCTCCGGCCACTCGCCAGCTTGGCGGTCATAGCCTTTCTCGCCTCATCCGTGATGGGTGAGGATGTCTTTATTCCCTCATACACAGGAGCCTCTGCCACGGCGGATGTCACACCCGAGCCCATGTGTGAGTTTTCCAGCGCCGGGATATCCCGGTTTGGCACAGCGGTCGCCTCTTCCGCTACGCCGGCGCCTCTGCTCCCCAGCACTTCGCGGCGGGCGGTCTATGGTTATGGGACAGGAGCCTATTGGAGCGTCACCCCCACCGACCAAACCGTCGGCAAAGTCACCTTCAGTTCCCTGAAAAACATTGGGGTTTACAAGCTCTACATCACCAAGGGGACTTCGCTCAACGCCACCGAAGATCTGGTCGCCAACATGACCGCCGTGGGCGGTGACTTGGCCGATACCAACGGCGTCGGAGGGACAGTTATCCCGTTGCCGGTGTTCCAAGCCGGCTATCCCAACAACGTCTGGATCCACATTGGCTACCTCACCAATCATGTCACCAGCCCCACCGTGACCTTTACCTATGCCAGCGGGAGTATCGGTGACAACACGGCGGCCGGCGGGCGTTGGTACATGGACGCGGTGTATTTCCAATACTTGGACGCCTGCAATCCCGATGGCGTTCCGGTGGCGCCGCAGGTGGGGGTTGGCGGCCCGTTGGCGCAAGGTTTGACGGTGGTCAATGTGACCGGTGTAAGCGAGGGCGCCACGAACGTAACCGTCTATAGCGATGACAGTTTAATCGGGCAAACCAACTACGCCGCCGGCTTCGCGTCCGGGGCCGTCCCCGTACCCACCAGCCCCCTCGTCAAGGACGCGGTCATTACGGCCGGCCAGATTAAAAATGGCTGCGTCAGCACGGTGCCCAATACAGGGCCGGTGGTGGGTGGCGGCGCCAACCCCAGCATCAAGGTCCTGCTGAGTTGCTATCAAAACCCCGCCAACGCCGGCCCGATCGGGGCGAACGGTTTTCCCCAGGGCATGCCTTATGTGCTCAAGGCCAGTTCGTTCATTGCCTCCTACAACTCCGCTCCGATTCCCGGACAGCAACTCGTCCCCGATGCCTGCTGGCAGACCGTCACCTTCCAGCATGGCGTGGACCCAGCCATTGATATGAACAGCGGCGCGGTCGTCAACGACGTCAACCCCTTCTGTGCGCTGGACGCCTTGATCTTCTCCATCGACGAGTTGGACAGTGGCCCCTATGACATCTACGTGGACCAAATCATGAACGGGGACACCGTGGTTGAAGATTTTGAGAGTTACGAGGAGGGCAGTGCCGCCACGATCATGGCGCCAAACCAATCCGCGACTTTTGCGCCGGCTTCGGTTTATTTGAGCGCCCCCAACGCCGCCACCATCAGTACCGCCCATGCGTATGACGGCACCAAGTCCTGCCGTATCCAGTGGCAATGGGCCAATGCGAGCAATCAACGCTGGGCGCGCGTGATCGCGAACGGCGCCAGCGGCGGCAAGGTCAACCCGCAACTCGACACCCGGCTGCCCATTACGATCCGGTATTTGGTGTTGCCGGTGGGCAGTTCCGCCAGCCATAAATTCAACGGCACGGTCGGGCAGATCACCAATTCCGGTCCGGCATGGCTCGGCGGCACCAACGTCCTGGGCGTCGCCGTCACCGGCCCGGGCCCATACACCTATCAATGGAGCCGGGGCGACGACTGGCTGCCCAATCCCACCACCAACCCCACCTATGTGATAGATAACTACGGCTACGGCATAACCGAAGCGGACAACGGCGTGTACACGGTGGCGGTGAGCGACGGTACCTGCACCGAAATCCGCAGTTACGCCTTCACCGTACAAGACCCGGTGCCGACCATTACCAATCAACCCGTCCATCGCCTGGTCACGGCCGGGTATAGCGGGGTGGTCTTTTCGGTGGGTGCGGACGGGAACGTGCCCCACGGGTATCCGCTGAGCTACCAGTGGTACACGACCAACCAAGAACTCTACGGCCAAAACAGCGCTGAATTGACCATCGCCAACGCCTCCCTGGCCGATGTGGGCGGCTACTATGTGGTGGTGATGAACAGTTACGGCTGGACCACCAGCCAGGTGGCGCAACTGAGCGTCACCCCGGTGGCCGGCGGCACGGGCACGGGATTGCGCGGAGAATACTGGACCGCCAGTTACGCCACCAATCCGTTCAGCGGTCCGGCCACGCTCACCCGCACCGATGCCACGGTTGATTTCAACTGGGACACGGGATCGCCCGACCCGGCCATCTCCCCGGATTACTTCACCGCCCGCTGGTACGGCCAGGTGCAGGCGGTGGGCGACGATACCTACACCTTTTACACCGTCAGCGACGACGGCGTCCGGTTGTGGGTCAACGGCCAGTTGCTGGTCAACCAATGGGTGAACCATGCGCCGTGGACCAACAGCGCCGCACTCGCCCTGTCGGGCGCCACGAAGTATGACGTGTTGATGGAGTATTACGAACACGCCGGCGGCGCGGTGGCCCAGCTTTATTGGTCCACGGCCAGCGGCTCGGTGGCTTATCAGCCGGTGCTGCAATCCCAGTTGTATCCGCTGACCTATGCGCCGCCCACGATTGCCCTGACCGAACCGGCCGACGCCACGGTCGTGACGCTGCCCGCCACCGTGACGTTGAGCGCCACCGTCACTACCAATCTGGCGGCGGAAATCAACGGCGTGCGTTTCCTGGTTAATGGCGACCTCCTGGCCACAGTGAACACGCCGCCCTATACGCACCTCTGGGTGGACCCGCCGGCGGGCCAGTACACCCTCACTGCCCAGGCGATTTACAACCAGTCCAGCTTGGTGGATTCTCCCGCCCGCAGCCTGACCGTCAGCGCGGAAACATCAACGCCGGTGACCCTCGCCGGGCTGACCGGCACCACGCTCAGTTACGCCGGCGGCGCGGGGGCGCAGTTCGTCCTGCTGATGTCGCCGGATCTGGCCGCGCCGATGAACACTTGGACGCGCGTGGCGACGAATGCGGCCACGCCGGGCACCTTCACCATTCCGGTGGGTGCGGAACAACGCGCCTTTTACCGGATCGCCAGCGAATAGCCAGCGGCGGCGAATCAAAACCTCCTCATGCGACCGGGCCCGGCGGGCCCGGTCGTTTTTTTTCGGATCAAGGACGCCGCCGCATCCATCCCGGAGTTGTCCCGGACGATTCCCCGGCTGGGTTGTCCCCAATAATGTCCCCAGTCATCTTCCTTAAAACGGATTGACCGGCCGACGGGTTGCCGGGTAAGCTGCTCCCGAACTCGTTTAACCAACATAACGAAAGCTCGAAGTATGAAAAAACAACTGGTTGCACTCATCGCTTTGGCGGCCTTCGGTCTCTCCCCTGTCGCCATGGCGGATATCGTTTATGTCACCGCGCGTCCCTCCCCGTGTACGGTCACAACGAACTGTCCGGGACCGAACATGGATGGCACTTACCACGAAAACTTCGTCGGATTTACGCTTGGCGATTACGGCGCGGCCGGCACCGCGTTGGGGCATCCCCCGACAACGGTGTCCCGCTGTTACGTTGGCGGCACCCCGATTACGGATCCCGACTTCGGGGTGGATCTAACCCCCACCCTGGGGGTGCCCGGCGGAATTTACCAGATTGATTACAACTTCAACAGTCTGGCCGACAACACGACCGAAGACGTGGTCTTTAACGTGACCTGTACGGACGGCGGCACGTTGTCGTTTACCGAGACGGACGTTTTTCAGCGGTCGTTCGGCTCCCCGGCCACCCGCTGGAACACCATGGGGTTTTTGACCAACAACCCGGGCAGCGCGACCCCCACCATTCAATTCCGCTATAAAAGCGGCCAGATCAACGCTGGCACGGGAAACCGTATTTTGTTCGATTGCTGGCGGTTCACGTTAGTTGAACCCTGTCTCGCCGTGCCCGTTGTGGAGGTTACCGGTCCCTTGGGCGCAGATTCCGATCAAGTGGTGGTCACCAAGGTGAGTGCAGACGCCACCGCCCTCACGGTTTACCAGGATACCGGCGCTGGGATGACCATGATCGGCACCAAAACTGAAGGCGTCACCGAAGGCGTCAATTCCGTCACGGTAACCGGTTTGGTGAAGGGCGCCAAAGTGGCCGCGACCCAGACCATTGACGGGCAGGAAGGCTGCACGCCTCCGGATGGCATTGGCGTGATCGTGGGCGGCGGCGCCAATCCCCGCATCCGTATCGCCTTCAGTCTCCAGGAAAATCCGACCGCCACCGGACCGGTGGGCGCGAACGGCACCAACGGACGAACCAGCATGATCCATTTTGCCCCCGCCACCAGCCTGTACGGTGGCGCTCCGGGCGACGGCGCGCTGATCATCTACCCCAGCAACGATTGGCAGACCGTGACCATTGATCTCGGACGCCAAGGCATCGGCGAAGCCGCCAATGTGGCCGGAGAACCGGGCCCGGCACCCGATTACAGCGGGTATTCCCCCGGCAACACGGTAGCCGTCCAAGTTTACGCCTACAAGGAATTCGGAGGCAACCGTGTATACTCCCCCGTAGGCGCGGCCTCCCCGGTCGTGACCAGCAACGAGATGTTTACGGTGACTTGGACTTGGGACGCCGTGGAGGGCGCGGATGGTTACCGGCTGCTGCGAAACTGGAACGACAGCGGTTTTACCGGGAGCGTGGATGTTACCGGCGCTACCACGCTACTCGACACCGCCTATTACCCAACCGATTGGCAGGAAGGCGAAATCACCGTCACCCCCACGACCATGCAAACCACACCGACCATGGCGTGGAACCCATCCGTCAGTAACAGCGTGGTGGCCGGCGAGTGGGCAATCTGGGAATCCATCGCCCTCGCCAACGATGACCCCACCGACTGCGGTCCGTATGACATTTACATTGATGACCTGGCCAATGGCGCGAACGGAATCTTCGAGGACTTTGAAAGCCTCGAAGTGGGCACGCCCGCCGGGGCGGTCTTCAATCAGCCGTCGTTTTCCGGGCAAAGCACGGTTTTGCCGGCGCCCAACAGCGCCACCATCACCGACGTGGCCGCGGCCACCGGCAGCAAATCCATCCGGGTGCGCTGGCAGTATCCAGGCAATGGCACCAACCTCTGGGTGCGCTTGAACATGTATAACACCAGCGCCCGGCCCAATCCGCTGGTGAACTTGAACGAGCCGCTTTCGTTCCGGCTGCTCATGTTGCCGGTGGGCGTCAAGCCCGTGCCGCCGCTCAGCCCGGTCACCATCTCCGGCTTGGACGGCACCAGCCTGAACTACACCGGCGGCGGAGGCAAGGAATTCATCCTCGTCAAATCCGCGGATATCAACGCCGCCATGGACACGTGGACGCCGGTGGCCACCAACAACGCCACGCCGGGATCGTTCACCATCCCGCTCGGCTCGGAAACCCGGGCGTTTTACCGGGTGCAAAGCCGGTAACGGTTGATATCACTCAATCCCCTGAACACAACCGGGCCTGCGGGCCCGGTTTTTTTGTGTTCATCCGGGAGTTCGCGGAAGGGTTGACTCTCCGCGTCCCCGGACGGGAGCCGGTCGGGTTGACCGCCGTTTTTTGCGGAAACGTCACCGGATTTTGGCAAACCCCGGTTTTGACGCGCCACGCCGTCACTCGCGCGTTGACACCCGCCCGGACTTTGTTACAGTGCGCGCCATTTCTGCGGAGCGGCTTCCAACGAAATCTGAGACTGAACCACGATTGATGTGAAACAACAGAGACAGTGTATGGCTAAAAAAACAAAATACGTTTACGCGTTCGGAAACAAGCAGGCCGACGGGAATGGCTCGATGAAGCCTCTGCTCGGCGGAAAAGGCGCGAACCTCGCCGAGATGTCGCGCATCGGGTTGCCCGTGCCTCCGGGCTTCACCATCACCACCGAGGTGTGCACCTATTATTACCAGCACAAGAAATCCTATCCGAAGGAACTGGAGGCCCAGGTCAAGGCGGGCGTGGCCTTCATCGAGAAGATCATGGGCACGAAGTTTGGGGATACCAAGGCAATGCCCCTGCTCGTTTCGGTGCGTTCAGGCGCGCGGGACTCGATGCCCGGCATGATGGACACCATTTTGAATCTCGGCCTCAACGATCAGACGGTGCAGGCGCTGGTCAAGGCCACCAACAACGAGCGGTTCGCCTGGGATTGTTACCGCCGCTTTGTGCAAATGTACGGCGACGTCGTGATGGGCGTGCAGAAACGCGCCGATGAGGATCACGAACCGTTTGAAGTCGTCATCCACGGCTACAAGCACGAAAAATATGGCAGCGACATCGAAGACTCGAAGCTCACCGCCGAGGACCAGAAGGAACTGGTGAAGCGCTTCCAAAGGCTGATCAAGGAACGCACCGGCGGCAAGTCCTTCCCGCAGGATCCGTGGAAACAGCTTTGGGGCGCCGCCGGCGCCGTGTTCGGTTCGTGGATGAACGACCGCGCCATTGTGTACCGCCGCAAATATAACATCCCCTCCGAGTGGGGCACGGCGGTCAACGTGCAGGCGATGGTGTACGGCAACACCGGCGAAACCTCCGGTTCCGGAGTCGCCTTCACCCGCAACCCCGCCAATGGCGCGAAAGAGTTTTACGGGGAATTCCTCCTCAACGCCCAGGGCGAAGACGTCGTCGCCGGCGTGCGCACGCCCGAACCGGTTGCGCAACTCGCCCAGGAAATGCCGGCGGCGTACCGGGAACTCGATAAAATCCGTACCATCCTCGAAAAACATTTCAAAGACGTGCAGGACTTCGAGTTCACCATCCAGGACGGCAAGGTCTTCATGCTGCAGACGCGCAACGGGAAACGCACCGCCTTTGCCGCGCTGAAATTCTCCATGGACATGGTCCGGGAAAAACTCATTGACTGGAAGACCGCCATCCGGCGCAACCCCGCCGATCAGCTTGACCAGTTGCTCGCCCCGATCTTCGAGCAAAAAGCCGAAAAGGCGGCGAAGGTCATCGCCACGGGCTTGCCCGCCGGTCCCGGGGCCGCTTCCGGCAAGATGTATCTCAACGCCGACCGCGCGGACGCCGCGGCGGCAAAAGGGGAAAAAGTGCTCCTCGTCCGCAACGAAACCACGCCCGAAGACCTCCGCGGCATGATCGCCTCCGAAGGCATCCTGACCGCCAAGGGCGGCGTCAGTTCTCATGCGGCGCTGGTTGCCCGGCAAATGGGCAAAGTCTGCATCTGCGGCGCGGACGCGCTGCAACTCGATTACGAAGCCCGGACTTTGACCGTGAACGGGCAGACGTGGAAAGAAGGGGATTACCTCTCCATTAACGGCACGGCGGGCAACGTTTATGCCGGCCAGATTCCCACGGCGGCATCCGAGATTGTCCAGGTGCTCGTCGAAAAATCGCTCGACGGGAAAAAGAGCGAAACCTTCAAGATGTACAAAACGCTCATGGACTGGTGCGCGAAAGTCACCCGGCTCCAGGTGCGCACCAATGCCGACACGCCCGAGCAAACAGAAAACGCGCTCGCGTTCGGGGCCACGGGCATCGGCCTCACCCGCACCGAGCACATGTTCTTCGAGGGCGACCGCATTGACGCCATGCGCGAGATGATCCTCGCTGAAAGCAAAGAAGACCGGGAAAAGGCGCTCGCCAAACTCCTGCCCTACCAGAAGGAAGATTTCGTCGGCATCTTCAAGGCGTTGAAGGGCTATCCGGCGACCATCCGTTTTCTGGATCCGCCGTTGCACGAGTTCCTCCCCCATGAGGAAGCCGCGCAAAAGGACATGGCCCAAAAGATGGGCGTGCCTGTTGCGAAAATTAAACAGCGCGTGCAGGAACTCCACGAGTTCAATCCCATGCTCGGCTTCCGTGGTTGCCGGTTGGGCGTGGTCTATCCGGAAATCTCCGCGATGCAGGCCCGCGCCGTCTTTGAAGCGGCCGCTGAAGTGCAGAAAAAGGGCATCAAGGTGAAGCCCGAAATCATGATCCCGCTGGTCGGTTTCAAGAAAGAACTCGATCTGCAGGTGGAGGTCGTGCATCGCGTGGCCAAGGAAGTCATGGCGGAGAAGAAGGTGAAGTTGAACTACCTTGTCGGCACGATGATTGAAGTGCCGCGCGGCGCGCTCACAGCGGATGAAATCGCGGAGACGGCGGAGTTCTTCAGCTTCGGCACAAACGACCTCACGCAAACCTGCTTGGGGATGAGCCGCGACGACTCCGGCACCTTCATTCCGGAGTACACCGAGGCCGAGATCATCAAGCAGAATCCGTTTGCCACGGTGGACCAGACCGGCGTCGGCCAGTTGATGAAAATCGCGGTGGAACGCGGCAACGCCACCCGGCCGGGCATCAAGCTGGGCATCTGCGGCGAACACGGCGGCGATCCCGACTCGGTGAAGTTCTGTCACCGGATCGGTTTGGACTACGTGAGCTGCTCGCCCTTCCGCGTGCCGGTGGCGCGTCTCGCCGCCGCGCAAGCCGCCTTGGAGGACGAAGCCCAAAAGCCGGTCAAAAAGGCCGCCAAAAAGGCGCGGAAGAAGTAACGGCAGAACCGCAATCGCGAACGAAAGTTCGCAGACTTAACACACGACCGCCCCGGAAAACCGGGGCGGTTTTTTATGACCATCTCCGATGCGCCTGCGCACCGGCACCCGTCGTTAGTCGCGAACCAAAAATAGGGTCAGAGCCGGCTACGCAGGGCGGGAAACCACACTCGCCAGGCGCGCGGGCAAATCCTGAGCTGTATGCTCCAAGGTGATCACGGTCAGCGTTCGTCCATCCCACCGATAAAAAAGGGCGAACACGGAAAAGCCGGGTACCGAAACCCGCAAGATGTCCGCCAATTCGGGCGCTTCAAATCC
>MWDV01000417.1 GCA_002070715.1 Verrucomicrobia bacterium ADurb.Bin118 | reverse complement strand
TTCGGATTGAATTACGTGGTCACCGCGTTGCTGGGGCGATGGTTCCTGGCCGAGCCGGTGGGGGGTCTGCGCTGGAGCGGAATTATTCTCGTCTTGGTTGGGATCGCCTTTATCGCGTTGTCGGTGACGCCGGCAAAAACGCCATGATCGCGGCCGGGTATGCCTTGACGGCGCTGGTCGGGATTTTGCTCGTCGTGAGTTTGGCGACCCAGGTGCTCGGCTGCCTGGCCACCCGCCGTTTCTTTCAGGACCAGGCGCCGCCGCCGTGGCCGGTGGTGTTGCCGAAGGTCAGCATCCTGAAACCGGTGGAAGGCGCCAGCGCCATCACCGCCGTCGCTTTCGCGTCGCTGGGCCGGCTGGATTATCCCGGCGAACTGGAAATTTTACTCGGTACGATCCGGCGCGAAGATCCGGCGGTGGCGTTGGCGGCACAGCTTCAGGCGCAATTCCCCGGGCACAACATCCGCCTGATTTTCGCCCCGGTGCGGGGAACGAACCGGAAGACCAGCATCATGGAGGCGTTGCGCCAGCAGGCTGATGGCGAGCTGTTGTTTTTTTCCGATGCCGACGTGGTGTTGCCGCCGGATTACCTGCGGCATTTGGTCCCGCGATTCACGCCGCCGGACGTGGGTTGTGTGACCTGCATGCCGCGCGGTGTGCCTGCCGCTTCGTTGGGCGGCCGGCTGGTCGCCCTGCACTTCAACTTCAACTCGCTCCCGCAATGGATGCTGGCGTACCGCACCACCGGCATTCATTGGGCGTCGGGAGCGACGATGGCCGTCCGCCGCCCGGTCTTGGAACAGTTGGGCGGGTTCACGCCGTTTCTGAATCACTTGGCCGACGATTACGAATTGGGCAACCGCGTCTCGGGCCTCGGGTTGCGAGTGGCGCTGCCGCCGTTGCTGTTGGATTGCGCCACGGCGCCGGAGTCGTTCCGGGATGCGTTCCGGCGCGTGCTGCGCTGGCAGCAAACGATCTGGCGCGCCCGTGGGTGGCAATCCATCGGCATGCTTTTCACCTACCCGGTGTTCTGGGCGCTGCTGTTGGTGGCGCTTCATCCCCTGCGCGGATGGGCTTGGGGCGTGGCGGCGGCGGTGGCGTTTATCCGGAGCTTGCTGGCGCTGGGGATGCAGCCGGCGGTGCGGATGCCGGATTTTTCCCGCTGCATTTGGGGGGTGCCCCTGGTGGATGTGGTGGGCGGCCTCACCTGTGTCGCCGCTTTTTTCCGGCGCACGGTGGTCTGGGCCGGTCACGTTTATTCCTTGCAGCCGGATGGCACGTTGGTCTCCCGTTCCCGATGATTTTTTCGCCCGCGCTTTTCCGAGCTATTGTCAACGCAGGTGCGGCCGGTTCAGCGCTGCACGCGTTTGACACCGCTTGAGAGGTTTTTCAACAACGCATTGAGCCGCGCGGATAAACTGGATAGGCTCGGAGCTGGTTATGAGGGATTTTTTTCAAACCGTTCAAGCCCGGCAATCGGTGCGGGCGTATCAATCCAAACCGGTCACGGCGGAGCAATTGGAAGCGATTTTGTCCGCCGCCAATCGGGCGCCGTCCGCCGGCAACCTGCAGGCCTATGGCATCGTCATCGTGCGCGATGCCGCCACGATTCGGCAACTCGCGCGGGCTTGTTTCAATCAGGACTTCATTGCCGCGGCGCCGGTGGTGCTCGTCTTTTGTGCTGACCCGGCGCGGTCCGCCGCCAAGTACGGGCCGCTGGGCGAATCGCTTTACAGCGTGCAGGATGCGACCGTGGCCACCGCGTATGCGGAACTTGCCGCCGCCGCGCTCGGGTTGTCCGCCTGCTGGGTGGGCGCGTTCGTGGATAAAAACATCGCCGCGCTGTTGCGGTTGCGCGCGGGGCTGCGTCCGATTGCCCTGCTGCCCATCGGGTGGCCGGCGGAACAACCGCCCCGCATGCCGCGCCGCGCCCTGGACGATTTGGCGCGGGAACATCTGCCGGACTGAAGGGCTTGCCGTTTGCCCGCATTTCCCGATACTTCCGGTCATTGAAAAAAACTTGTATTGCCAACGATCATGAACCCCTTGAGCCGTAGAGAATTTACCAAAGCCCTCGCCGCCCTCAGCACCACCGCCGCCCTCTCCGCGTTTCGCGTGCGGGGCGCCAATGAACGCGTCCGCCTCGGGTTCATCGGAGTGGGCAACCGCGGCGACCAGGTGTTGGACGCTTTTTTGAAGCAACCGGACGCCGAGGTGGTGGCGATTTGCGACGTGTATCAACCGTATCTGGATTTTGCCGCCGCCAAGCTCGGCAACCAGCCGAAACAGTTCACGGATTATCGCAAGCTGCTGGAGTTGAAAGACGTGGATGCGGTGGTCATCAGTACGCCCGACCATTGGCACGCATTGCAAACGATCCACGCCTGCGCCGCCGGGAAGGATATTTATCTGGAGAAACCGATGTCGCTCGGAGTGAACGAAGGCCGGGCCATCGTCGAGGCCATCAAGAAAACCAAACGCATCTGCCAGGTCGGATTGCACCGGCGGTCCTCGCCCATGTGTCGGGAGATGGCGGATTTCATCCGCGGCGGCGGGATTGGCCACGTCTCCTTTGTGCGCACGTGGCACATCCAAAATGAATGGCCCAAGGGGATTGGCCATCCGGCCGACAGCGCGCCGCCGCCGGGCATGGATTGGGAAACCTACCTCGGGCCCGCGGCGAAAGTGCCGTACAACCGAAATCGCGGCCTCTATTATTTCCGCTGGTTCTTCGATTACGGCGGCGGACAAATCACCAACAACGGCATCCATTACCTCGACCAGATTCACTGGGCGCTGGGCCAGGAGGCGCCGCTGACGGTGACGGCTTTGGGCGGGAAGTTTGTGCTCGAGGATAACCGGGACATCCCGGACACGATGGAGGCCCTCTGGCATTATCCCGGCAACACCCTGGTCACGTTCACGCAGATCAACGCCAACGGCGCGGCCGCCGCCGCGGTGCCCTGTGAGCTGGAATTTCGCGGCACGAAAGGCACGCTTTATTTCCGCAGCAACGGCTGGGAAGTGGTGCCGGAAAAGATCACGCCCAATGAATTCCCCCAATTCGCGCCGACCCGCCGCGGCGGCCCGGGCTGGCGCACCGGGGCTGCGCCCATGATCGAGCCGCGGAAGGTTCAGGGCAACGCCGACACCGCCTACCATGCGCGGAATTTCTTGGATTGCCTCAAGAGCCGCACACCGTGCAACTCGGACCCCGAATCCGCCCACCGCAGCACCACCACGACCCTGCTGGCCAACATCGCGCTCCGGATGAAAGCCTGCTTGGAATGGGATGCGCGGGCCGAGAAATTCAAAAACAACGCCGCCGCCAACAAACTTTTGCGCACGCCCTACCGGGCGCCCTACAAATTGCCGGCCTGACCGGGGCGGGTCGCCACGCTCCGGCGGGATGGCGGGGTGGGGCGGCTTGGGTTTTTTCCATGAACCAAAAACTCGCCGGCTGGTCCAAGAGGAGGATGCGCGGAGCCGGTCGGTTTCGCTTGACCTGGCTGGATGCGTAATTCAGCGTTACGGCAAATCGGGTCGTCGGAGATAGATGGAAAAGGGAAAATTATGGAAGAGATTAAAAAATTGCATACGGCCATTCTGGAGGGCGACGCCCAAATGGCGCATGAAATAACCGAGAAAGCGTTGGCGGCGGGCATCGAGCCAATGCAACTGGTGAATGATTACATGATCCCGGCCATGGCCGAGGTGGGCGAGCGCTTCGAGTGCAATGACTATTTCGTCCCCGAATTGCTCATCGCGGCCCGCGCCATGAAATCCGCGTTGACGCTGGTGCGTCCGTTGCTGGCCGCCAGCGGCGCGGAACCCGCCGGCCGGGTGGTGCTCGGCACGGTCAAAGGCGACCTGCACGACATCGGCAAAAATCTGGTGGCCGCCATGCTCGAAGGCAATGGCTTCGAGGTCATTGATCTGGGCGTGAACGTGGCGCCGGAGCAGTTCATCGCGTCGGTGAAGGAAAAAGGCGCGAACATCGTGGCCATGTCCGCACTGCTCACCACCACCATGCCGGCCATGCGCACCACGATCAACGCGCTCAAAGAGGCGGGCGTGCGCGACCAGGTCAAGGTCCTCATCGGCGGCGCGCCCATCACCCAGCGCTACGCGGATGAAATCGGCGCGGACGGCTTCAGCGACAACGCCGTCGGCGCGGTCACCGTCGCCAAGAAAATCCTCGCCGCCTGAGCCGCCGGTTTCATCGCGTCTCGGTGCCGCCCATGAAACCGTTGCTCGAAAAACTGCTGGCTGCCGGGCCGGTCGTCACCGACGGCGCATGGGGCACGCAACTGCAGGCGCAAGGGCTCGGCGTCGGCGAGTTTCCCGATCTCTGGAATCTCACGAACCCGGCGAAAGTCGA
>MWDV01000416.1 GCA_002070715.1 Verrucomicrobia bacterium ADurb.Bin118 | reverse complement strand
TTTTTCCGATCCGATGAGCAGACACTTGAAACTCGATTTTCGCCGCTTGCGTCCGCACCGGCCCGGACAACGCCGCAGCGAGGCGCGGTCCCGGACGGCGGGAACATCGCTGTTGGGCTTGACCCTGGAAAGCGGCCGCTTGGAAGGCGTGGTGTTGCGGCGCGCCAACGGCCATCTGGAGGTCAAACAAACCCTGGCGGTGTCGCTCTCGCTGGACCCGCTCACGGCGGCGCCTGAATTGGCCGGACGCGAGATCCGCAAGCACCTGGACGCGGCGGGCGTGCGCGAACGCCGGTGCGTGGTGGGGTTGCCGTTGAACTGGGTGTTGACCCTCGGGGTGAAACTGCCGGCGGAATTGCCGGAAGCGGACGAGGCCAGCTTTTTGCAAATCGAAGCGGAACGCGGTTTCCCCTACGGACCGGAATCGTTGTTGACCGCCCATTCCGTGAGCCGGACGCCCGCCGGGGAGCGGCTGGCCACGTTGGTAGCCGTGCCCCGCGATCAGATCGCGCGGTTGGAATCGGTGCTCCAGGCGGCGCAATTGCGGCCGGTCAGCTTTTCGCTGGGCGTGACGGCGTTGCAACCCCCGGAAGCGGAGGCCTCGCACGGCATCGTGGCCCTGGTGCCGGGGGAATATCAGTTGGCGATGCAAATCACCTGCGGCGGCGGCGCGGTGGTTTTGCGGCCCTTGGAAGGCGCGTTTGAATTGGAAGGCACCGAGGCCCGTTTTCAGGCGGACGCGGTGGCGCGCGAATTGCGCATCACCCTCGGCCAGTTGCCGCCGGATGCGCATCAGGCGCTTCGCGGGGTGCGGGTGTTTGGCAACCGGGAAGCCGCCGAGGAAGTGGCGGAACAACTCGGGCCGCGCCTGAATGCCTTCGGGCTGCCGGTCGAACAGGTGAAAACCTATCAACCCGATGTGCTGGGCTTGCAGTCGCCGGACGGGGCGGCGGTCTCCGCCGCGTTCAGTTTGGCCGCGCGCCGGTTGGCCGGGCGCGACACGGTGTTTGAATTCCTGCCGCCGCGCGTCAGTGCGTGGCAACAGTTCACGGCAAAGTATTCCTCGCGCCGGTTGGTTACGGGCGCGATGGCGGCGGGCGCGGTGGCCGCGCTGGTATTATTGGCTTTTGGCATCCAACAGGCGCAACTTTGGTACTGGGACAAGCAATGGCGCCAGATCAAGGCGCCCGTCCATGAACTGGAAGACATGCAGGCGCAAATCCGCAAATACCGGCCTTGGTTCGACGATTCGTTCCGTTCGTTGAGCATCTTGCGGCGCTTGACGGAGGCGTTTCCGGAGGACGGCGTGGTGGCGGCCAAGACGGTGGAAATCCGCGAACCGGCCAAAGTGACTTGCACCGGCACGGCGCGCGACCTCGCGTCCCTGAACCAGACGCTCGAAAAACTCAGCGCGGCGCCGGAGATCAGCCAGGTGCAGGTGGAACAGACCCGCGGCCGCACGCCGCTGCAGTTCTCGTTTAATTTCCAATGGCGCAGGGGAGGCGCGCAATGAACCTGACCAAGCGGCAACAAGTTCTGGCCCTGGTGGCGATCACCGCCGTGGTCTTGTTCGTGGCGGACCAGCTCGTGTTCACGCCGCTGGCCAAAAGCTGGAAGGCGCGCAGCGCGCGGCTGGCCGCATTGAAGAAGGATGTGGTCCAAGGCCGTGGCACACTGACGCGGGAGACCACCATCCGCGAGCGGTGGGACGCGATGCGCACGAACACGCTGCCCAGCGACGTGACGGCCGCCGAAAACCGCGTGCTTACCGGATTCGACCGCTGGTCGCGCGACAGCCGCGTGACCATCACTTCCATCCGCCCCCAATGGAAACGCGCCGCCGCCGATTACGCCGCGTTGGAATGTCGTGTGGACGCCGCCGGCGGGTTGGGGGCGCTCACCCGGTTCCTCTATGAACTGGAGCGGGATGCCCTGGGGTTGAAAGTGGAATCTCTGGAACTCACGGCGCGCGACGATAACGGCGAGCAACTGACCTTGGGACTGCAAGTCAGCGCGTTGCTCTTGAATCCTCCGCCCGCCCAGTCAATCCGACGATGAACGCACCCCGAAACATCTTACTCCGCAGGCGGTGGACCACCCTTTTTCTGGGCGCGGGTTTGTTGCTGGCCGGCCTGGCCGATGCGGCGGCGCAGTCCACCAACCGCGCGGCGGGCCGCGTGGATTATTCCTCGTTCCGCGGCATCAGCGAGCGCAACATTTTCAACGCCAGCCGGTCCGGCGGCCGGGTGGCCACAACCCGCGAAGTCCGCCGGCCCGCGCGGGTGGACACCGTGACGCTGGTGGGAACTTTGCAAAGCGGGAACGGGTGGGTGGCCTTTTTTGACGGCTCGGGCGCGGACTACCGCAAGGCGCTCAACGCGCAGGGCCGGATCGCCGGATACACCATCACCCAGGTCGCGTTCAACAGTGTGCAATTGGAAGCCAAGGATAAAAAATTGTCATTGCGCGTGGGACATTCGCTACGC
The DNA here is from genome assembly GCA_002070715.1 of Verrucomicrobia bacterium ADurb.Bin118. GTDB lineage: Bacteria > Verrucomicrobiota > Verrucomicrobiia > Limisphaerales > MWDV01 > MWDV01. The sequence goes on along the minus strand of MWDV01000416.1, from coordinate 3,770 downwards.
CGGGAAAACGGCGGGGAATGGAAAGTCTCTACCGGCAGCGGGATGGCCAGTACGGGGGGCGGGTCAACCAGCGCCAGCCGTTACGATCGTAACCGCACCGATCGCAGCCGTGAGGCGCCCCGGACGGATGGTCGGGAAACCACCGAGGCTGCGCCGGCGGACGCCGAATCCCCCGCCGACGTGGTCAGCGACGCCGTGGATGAAGTTTTGCGAAGATTAATGGAACAACGTGAGAGAGAAGACCGATGAAAACATTACAACGATTGATGTTGAATTGGGCTCTGATCGGCGGCTTGGCAACCGTCGTCGCCGCCCAAACGACCAACGCCCCGGCGGATGCCGCTCCGCCCGGCAGCCCCGCAACGGAAAAGGAAGCCGCGGCGCCGGACGCAGACACGACCCCCGCGCCTCCGCCGTCCGCCCCGGCGGAAGCTACGGAAGACACGACGGAATCCGTGCCGGTGCAGGTGGTGGCGCCGGGTGAAAAGGGCTTGCGTCTGAATTTTCGCAACGCGCCGCTGGAACTGGTTTTGAATTACCTGAGCGAGGCGGCGGGTTTCATCATCATGCCCGAAACCGACGTGCGGGGCCGGGTGGACGTGTGGAGCAACGAACCGTTGACGCGCGATGAAGCGGTGGACGTGCTCGGTCGGGTGCTCAGTAAAAACGGATACGCCTTGTTGCGGGATGGCCGCACACTGACCGTGGTCACCAAAGACGAGGCGAAGAAACGCGACATCCCGGTGCGCAGCGGTTATGAGCCTTCAAGCATCCCCAAAGACGATCAGATCGTCACCCAGATCATTCCCGTTCGTTTCATCAGCGCCCCCCAGTTGAGCCGCGACCTCGCGCCGTTGCTCCCCGCCACGGCGACGCTGACCGCCAACGAAGGCGGCAACGCGCTGGTCATCACCGACACGCAGGCCAGCATCCGGCGCATGGCCGAAATCATCAAAGCCCTCGACACCACGGTGTCCAGCCTTTCGGCTGTGCGGGTGTTTCAACTGCGGTACGCCGACGCCAAATCCATCGCCACGGTGTTGCGGGATGTGTTTGCGTCCACGGAGGCCTCCCGCGGGACCGATCCGCGGTCGCGGTTCTTCAGCTTTATGCGCGGCGGCGGCCCTCCCGGGGGCGGCGGGGAAAGCGGCGCCAACGCCACCGGGCGTCCGGGCGCCAGCCGGGTGGTGGCCACCGCCGATGAACGCAGCAACGCCCTGGTGGTCAGCGCGCCGGACGACCTGATGCCGACGATTGCGGAATTAGTGATGTCTGTGGATGTGAACGTCGAGGACATCACCGAAATCCGCGTGTTCCCCTTGGAATACTCTGATCCCCAGGAAATGGCGGACCTGCTCACCAGCCTCTTTCCGGACGAAACGAACACCCGCACCCCCGGCCGTCCCGGCGGCTTTTTCCGGGGGGGGCCGCCCGGCGCCGGAGGCGGCATCAACGACCAGAGCGATCGCCTCAAACGACAGTCCCGCGTCATCGCCGTGCCGGATCCGCGCACCGGATCGGTCGTGGTCACCGCCGCGCGCGACACCATGGAACAGATCGCGAAAATGATCGAACAATTGGATGCCGATCCGGCGCGGAAGCAGAAGGTGTTCGTGTATGAATTGAAAAACGCCGAGCCCGGCCGGGCGGAGGATATTGTCCGCGGACTGTTTGAGGGACAGAACACCCGCAATACGCGGAGCGTGCAAAGCCGCAGCGCTCTCGAAAACCGCGAAACGCAGATGATGAACCAACAAAACATCGGCGGTTTGAACCGCAGCACCGGCGGCGCGAACCGCACCATCCGTTGATCCACCCGTGAAAACACATTCCCCATCCATCCCGCCGGCGCCGCGCGCCTGGCGCCATCGCCTGCTCGGCTTCATCCTGTTGGCCGGTCTGCTGGGGCTGGACGGCGCCGCGTGGGCACAACAGCGCGTCACCCGCCCCACCACCGGCCGGACCACGCGCAGTTACGCCAACAGCACCATGCTCGGCGATGCCATGGTCACCAGCGACCCGGAAACCCGCCGGTTGATTGTCATCACCGACGAGGAAACCGCAGCCGCCGTCAGCCAGGTGATTTCGAACCTCGACCGTCCGAAACCGCAGGTCCTCATCAAGGTGGTGTTCCTGGAGGCCACCTACCGCAAGGGGCTCGATTTCGGCCTGGAGGGTAGTTACACCAAGAACATCGGCGGCGATACCACCATGAACGTGGATCAGGCGTTTCGCAGCTTGACCGGCGGACCCGCCTCGGGCGCCGGCACGTTCGGGCTGATGAACGCCCTGGATGGTTGGGATGTCCGGTTGCGTGCCATTGCCGAGTCCGGCAAGCTGGAGGTGCTCTCCCGGCCCACCATTCTGGCGCGGAACAATCAGCAGGCCATCATCACCGTCGGCCAGCAGGTGCCGCTCATCACCAGCACGCGCTACGACAACTTCGGCAACCAGATCAACGCCATCAATTACCGGGATGTCGGCATCATTCTCCGGGTCACCCCGTTCATCACTTCGGATGAAATGGTGGAAATGATTGTCGCCCCGGAAATTTCGGCCCTGGCGGAACAAAGCGTTTCCATTGCCTCCGGCGGCACCAATGCCGCCGCCGTCGGGGCGCCCATCATTAACATCCGGACCGCCGACACCGTGGTGGTGACGCCCAACGGCCAGACCGTGGTCATCGGCGGCCTGATGCAAAACAACAAGAGCCAGACCGAGAGCAAAATTCCCGTGCTAGGCGACATTCCGTTGCTGGGCAACGCTTTCAAACGCAAGGTGCGCAACGATACCAAGACGGAATTGTTGATCTTCCTCACCCCGTACATCGTCAAGGAACCGACCGAGTTGACCCAACTGACCCGCGCGGAAACCGGCCAGACCCAAATCACTCCGCAAGCTTTTTCGGAGGCCGATCTCAACCGGTTCCTCGACAATCTGCCGCCGGACGATCCGGTCACGAACCGGAAAAAGCGCAAGTAATCCACCGCGGTCCCGGCCTCGCTTCGCATGACCACCAGTAAAAGAACCCGCTGGGTGTACGGCGTCCTGCTGGCCGTATGGGCGCTCATCATGATCTGGCAGGGACTCGAACATCGGCGGGTCCAGGCGGATGCCCGGGTCGCCCTCATTCACCGGGCCAAGGATATTTCCACGACCTTGGGCGTGGTGCTCCGGTCGCAGCGGCATTGGGGGGTCATCTCCAAGAACCGTTTGGAAACCGCGCTCCGGGAATTGATCCGCCCCGAAGAACTGGCCGCCGTGGCGATGCTGAGCGCCGCCGGCGATGTCGTGGCTTCGGCGGGCGCGCCGATTGATTTCGAAATGAAAGGGCTCGTCCCCACCGGCGTGCATTGGGACCGGGACACCGTTACGTTGATGAACCTGGTGGATCTGGGCACGAACCTGACGGCGGAAGCCGAAAGCGCGCGGCCTCCGCTCGTGCTGCCGCGCGAGGAAATGTTTCCGCCGTTCGGCACCAACCGGCCGCCGCCCCGCGGGTTGCCACCCGGTAATGAACCGGCGCCGCCACCCCCTTCCGAACGTGCGTCCGTTCCCGGTCTGTCCGCTCCGGACACGACCAATCGGGGCGACACGAATGCGCCGCCGCCTCCGCGCCGGCGCGGCTTCCGCCGGGGCCCGGATGGCGCGCCCGCATTTGGCCGGCCCTTCTGGATGAGCGAAAGCGAATACAATGCCGCCATCCAGAAACAGGGCGTTCACAGTTTTGTGATGGTGTTGTCCACCAGCGCCGTCCAGGCGGCCACCCG
>MWDV01000415.1 GCA_002070715.1 Verrucomicrobia bacterium ADurb.Bin118 | reverse complement strand
CCAGCAACACCCCCAATCCCCGGGGGTTCGCGCGTCCAAACGGGGTGCGGACCACCAACCAAAACACGCCGATTAAAGCCGAGCTTATCACGCGCAAGAGGAAAAAAGATCCCATGCGCTCGGGATAGGTCCAGTGGTCCAGAAGGGCGCCCACCGGCATCAAGATTATGCCCAAGAAACACCCCAACTGGACTCTCTGATGAATAGCGCGACGGTCATAGTCCGCAAAGGCCTGCCGCACACCGGAGAGCATGGTCAAGGGTTCAGCCATGAGCGGGTTTCCGGACTTCCATGAACAGATTCACGCCAGTTTGCTCGGTGATGACTTGCAGGCTGTCCGGCGGGGCCGGCCTCGGTTTTTGCGCGGCAAACTGCTGTCCGTCGCGATAGATCAACATCCAATCCAACATGTATTCCATGGAATAACGAAAGGGCCGGGAATCGTTCAACACGTCGGTGACATTGGTGGTTAACAACAACCCCTCCGGTGCCAGGTGCGTGTAAAAATACTCGTTTAAGCGCTTGCACACCGGATCGGACAAGTAATCGTACAAGCCGGCGCAGTAAATGAAATCGTACGTGGTTTCAGGATGGTCGGCGTCTTTTCGACCCGATTCGCGCAGCAGTTGATGCACCGATTTTTTGATGTACTGCAGCTGGGGCGACCGGTGGTTTTGTTGCTGAACAATTTCCAATTCCGCCCGCAGCCGCGCTAGGGTTTCTTCGTTGAAATCCACCAACGTAAAATCGACCCGGTCCGCGAGCGCTTCCTCGCGCAGAAACAGCTTCACTTCGTGCGCGGGGCCGCAGCCGAGGTTGAAAACCCGCAATGGCCGTCCGCGTCCCACCAAGCGCACCGTTTCTTCCCGGAGTTTCTTTTTGAGATAAACCACCCGATTCCGGTGCGCCTCCGCCGGGGCCTGGCTGATCAGCCATACGTTGAGCAGTTTGGCGAACAAAGACGCCCCCTCGTAGGGCGGGCGCAACATCATGTTGACCACTTCGTAATCTCCCGCGTACCCGAGCGGCTTGAAGAAAGCCCGGTGCGCAAAGGGCGAGCACAGCAGCAAGGGATGCAGTTGCCGCCGCAGATATGCCTGGTGCCGGGGATGCAGTTCCGGCCCGAGCTTTCCGGCGATCTCTTCGAATCGCTCAACAAAACTGTCCATGGCACTCACCACGGGCTCCGTCAACCCGTCAATGACTTCGCGTTCCCGCCGGCTGCGATCCAGGGTGCCCAGGGAAGCCAGGCTCAGTTCGGCTTGGTCCACCCACAAACGCAGGTCCATCAAAAAACTGTGCATATCGGCCAGCACGGCTTTGAATTCCGGCTGAATCCGGTAAACCTTCTGCCAGTCGGCCAGGAATTCGCGAAAGCGTTCCGGCAAACCGCCGTCCGGAGCCTCGGTGGCGTCGAATTCCAAGTCGCGCCACACGGTTTCGTCCAAGCCCGCCTCGCAGACCAGGGCGGGACCCGTGCCCACCAGACTCCGCACTACCGCCCGGCCCGCATAGAGGGTACGACCCCGTACGAGGATCTGAAAGGAGGGCAGGGCTTGCGACACCCGCACTTGATCCTCGTTCCCGTACAATTCAAAGGCAATGGTCAGGCGCGTCATTCGTAGCGGCTTGCCCCGCAATTCCAAGCCGTCGCCGGTCTTGAATAGAACCTGACTTTCCTGAATTTGAGATTCTACCATAATCTATACTTTCCAGACGCACGCGGACGGTTGACATGACCGGCGGCGAATTCAATCCGGTTTTTCGCCGGGCGGACTTCCCGCGTTGCGGCTGGTGGTCGGGCCGGCATCCACTGGTTCTTTGCTGTTTTCAAATCATCGTTTTGCCACCCTACCGTTGTCCCAATGTTCTCCGCCAACCCAAAAGTACCGGGCCGGTTTAAGGACGAGAATGGGATCGTAAGGTCAAGGCGCATGACGAAGCCCTCAGAACTGCCAGCCCAAGGTCAAGAGCACCGCGTGGCTGAGGAATTTGTACTTCCCGTCGGCGGATTGGCCGATGGGAGAAAGGGCGCTCCCCCGTACGGTGTGGCTGGGCCCGTAACCGAATTGATACGTCAGATCCACCGCCAGCCGATCGCCGTGGAATCCCGTTCCCACGCAGAAAAAATGACGATCCAAATCGGCAACCACCGGCAAGTAATGTGCGTCCGGCACCGAGTTTTCGTTGAAGATGTATCCCGCGCTTACCAACCACCGGTCATTGAGATAACGCGTGACGCCAAACTCGTAGTACCAACTCGCCTTCCATTGCAGCGGCACCGCGATCTCCTGGGGGAGAACCAACGGTGCGTGGTGTTGTCGCACGGACACGGTGCCGAGCCGGTCCCATCCCGTGTAATCCGCGTTGAATTCGAAATTCCATTGCGGTGTTGGCCGGTAGGAAATGCCGAAAACCGCATTCCAAGGAAACGGGAAATTGGCGCGGGCCGGGATCCGTTCGCGCCAGGCCGGCAGCCCCAGCCCCGGAATGGGCACATCATTAAAGGATTCGGTATTCCCTTCCAGTTTCACCGTGGTCGTGCTGCGGAAGGCCGCGCCGATGGCAACCTTCTCGTGCAACTTCCACAACAGCCCCAGGTTGTAGCCCACATCCCAGCCGTCGCCCTTGAACTTAAAGCCATCCCACGGCTGCGTTGGCCAAAACAACCCTTGCCGCAAATCCATCTCCGCGTAATTCGCCGTCACCCCCGCTGCCAGCGAAAGCGAAGGGCAAACCTGCCAGGCCACTACTGGATTGATCGTAAAGTAACGCAGGCTGGCTTCTGTCGCTACCGTCCGAAAGCCGCTTTCGTGCGGCCACCGGGTGCTCAATCCATAGGGTGAATAGACGCCCAACCCGAAACTCAGCGGGAAATCATCCGGACTGTAAGTGTAAAACAACTGCGGCACCGCCTGCAGATCCTTTTCGCTTTCGTAGCGTCCAAATGTGGGGTGCAGATAAAGGCCGTACGCGCCGCCGCGAACTTGATGGCCCTTTAGCTGGGCAATGCCCGCCGGGTTGTAATAAATGGCCGAGGGATTGTCGGCGGTCGCCACGAAGGCTTCCCCCCGCGCCGAGGCAAACGCATCATGGCTGGCAACCCGGAAACCCGAGGCGCGGGCCGCGGGCACGGATGCCCATCCCAACACCAGCAACCCAATAACGAGTGCGATTCTTTTTATGTTCATATCTGTCTTTTTTTCGTGGTTAAAAACGTTTACCGGCACCCAATTAACCCCAAACATACCCAACCCGTATCGTCTTGACGTTACCCATAAGCAATTCCCTTGCCGCCAATGTGATCCGGCCCGCTCATTTCGAATTTTAAGCCGCTGATTGTTCCTGCGGAGCTTTGTTGGCGGCGCCGAATTCATCGAAAGGTTGATTTGTCCCATATTGGGACGACTACCATGCTCTAATTCGAGCGAATGGACGACCGCCGTAAACTCAAAAAATGTACCCTCACCAAAGAGATGTCCTGCCGGTTGACACAACTTGACCGAAAAAGATCAGCGACCGAAACGAATCCCCCGGCAAGGGCGCAACAGTGCGCACGAAAATTTACTGCCGTCCGCCGGCGCCGCCGATTACATTCAGCGGCGATTCTATGGAATACGAAGCGATCATCGGCTTGGAAACACACGTCCAGCTTAAGACCCAATCGAAGATGTGGTGTGGCTGCGCCAATCGTTACGGCGAGGCGCCGAACACGCAGGTGTGCCCGGGGTGTCTTGGCCTGCCGGGCGCCCTGCCCGTGCCCAATGAGGAGGCGTTGCGGCTGACGGTGCGCGCGGGTTATTTGCTCAATTGCGAAATTCCCCGCACCGCCAAGTTTGATCGGAAAAACTATTTCTATCCGGATGTATCGAAAAATTATCAACTCACCCAAAACGATCAACCGAGCACCCGCCGCGGCTTTGTGGAATTCGAGTTTGGCGGCCGCCTGACCCGCGTGCGCATCCATCATGCGCACTTGGAGGAGGACGTGGGGAAGAGCTTTCACTTTGAGCGTCACAGCGGGGTGGATTTCAACCGGGCCGGCGTGCCGCTCCTGGAAATCGTTTCCGAACCGGACATTACCAGCGCGGACATGGCCTATGAATATCTCACGGCGCTCAAGGAAATCCTGATGCAGGGGGGCGTGAGCGATTGTGACATGGAAAAAGGCATGGTGCGTTGTGACGTGAACGTCAGCGTCCGGCCCCGCGGCCAACAGACCTTTGGCGCGAGGATCGAAATCAAAAACATGAACAGTTTTTCCGGCGTGCGCCGTGCGCTGGCTTATGAAATCCCGCGCCAGATCACCGTGCTCCAAAGCGGGGGCCGACTCGTCCAATCCACCCGCCGCTGGGACGACGCCGCGGGTATTACCGAGGAAATGCGCACCAAGGAAGATGCCCATGACTACCGCTATTTTCCAGATCCCGATCTGATGCCGCTTGCGCCGGATGACGCCTGGTTGGCCGGGGTAAAATCACAGGTGATCGAACTGCCCCTGGCCCGCAAGCAACGGTTCATGCAGGATTACGGATTACCCGCCACGGACGCCGAGGTGTTCAAGCGTGACCCGGAGTTGGGGAATTATTTCGAGGCCTTGGCCCGCCAGACGAAGCATCCGAAAGCCGTCGCGAACTGGGTGATCAACAACCTGCGGGCGAAGCTGGCGGAAAGCAGTGATCCGGGCGAAGGAGCTTTGGCGGTTGGGCCGGAGCCCGACACGGAGCGCGCGGTTGCTCCGGTCGCGACTTCCTTGGCCGATCTGAAATTCCCGCCCGCCGCTTTGCTGGAGCTCATCGGGCTGGTCGAAAACAAAACCATCAGTTCATCGGCCGCGCAGCAGGTGTTTGCCGAAATGTTTGATACCGGCAAATCCCCCGCAGTCATTGTGCGGGAAAAGGGGCTGGCCCAGGTCAGCGACACCGGCGCCATCGAACAATACTGCGAGGCCGTCATCGCCGCGCATCCCGGTCCAGCCAACGATTTCAAATCCGGCAAGACCGCCGCGTTGAATTTCCTCAAAGGGCAGGTGATGAAGTTGAGCAAAGGCAAGGCCAACCCGGCGCTCGTGGGGGAAATCCTGGAGCGCAAGTTGCGGGGATAGACCGCGCCTCGCGGTCGCTCCGCCAAGGGAAACGATCAACGTCCCGATCGGTTATTCCGCCGGCGCCGCGAGTTCCTGTTGCAGTTGGGCGTTCGCTGCCAGCGCCTTGGTTTTCATGGCGGTTCGGTGATCGTGCAAACGCTGCCGCAAATCCGCGTCGTGGAGCGCGAGGATTTGCACGGCGAGCAACGCGGCGTTGGTGGCGCCCCAGGCGCCGATAGCCAAGGTGCCCACCGGAATACCGGGCGGCATTTGGAGGGTGGCCAACAGCGCATCCTGTCCCTGGAGCGGGGTGCCCGAGAGCGGAATCCCCAACACCGGCAGCGTGCTGTGCGCGGCCAGGGCCCCCGCCAGATGCGCCGCCCCGCCCGCCGCCGCAATCAACACCTGCAATCCACGCGCCTCGGCGGCCCGCGCATACGCGGCGGCTTCCTCCGGCGTGCGGTGCGCCGAGAGGACGCGCGCTTCAAACGGCACGTTGAAAGCGCGCAGGGTGTTGGCGGCTTCCTTGAGGATCGGCCAATCCGAAATGCTGCCCATTAACAGGGCGACCAGCGGGGATGAAGCGGAACGGGTATTCATGGCAGACAAGAGGATTCTGATGACGAGTTATTGGAAGATCCGGACGACGCGCTGTGTTGGAGAATCCAAGCCGCCGCCGCGCCGATATCCGGGGTCACGAGCGCATCGCCGCGGAGTTCGGCCCGGTGTTTTTCGCCGTGCCCGGAGAGGACGTAAATGCCCGTCGCACCTCCGTTGCGGGCGAATTCCACATCGTGCGGATGATCGCCGATGACGAAGGAGTCGCGCAGGCTGACGCCGTGCGCCTGGGCCGCTTGATGCAGAAAAAAGGGATTGGGTTTGGCGCAGTGACAGCCCGCCGCCCGTTGATGGGGGCAACAATACACCGCC
>MWDV01000414.1 GCA_002070715.1 Verrucomicrobia bacterium ADurb.Bin118 | reverse complement strand
AACCGCGCGCGGGCCCGGCAACTGCTCCTGGCCAAAATCGAACAACGGCAACAAGCGTTGCGCCAGGCCGCTCGTGATGCACGGGAACGCGAGCGGCGCCAGAAACGCAAACGTCCGCGAGGCGTTCAGGAGCGCATCTTGCAAAGCAAGGCCCGGCAATCGCACAAGAAAATGCTCCGCCGCAAGGTGGTCATCGAATAACCCTTGCGGTCGAAAACGGAACACTGCCGGGCCGTCTCTCGGCGACGGATCATGACGCACTCCTCTGCGATTGCAGAAGCTGCCCGGGATTTTTATCGCCGGAATCGTGTTAGCTGGAGAGCGCGCCTTCCGCCTGTGGGGCGGTCTGTTGAAAGACCAGTTTGTCGTCCGCCACGTCCACTTGGACCGGATCGCCTTCGTGCAAAGCCCCGCGCAGGATTTCCTCGGCGAGCGGATCCTCCAGATGTCGTTCCACAGCGCGCCGCATGGGGCGGGCGCCGTATTGGGGATCGTAGCCTTTTTGCACCAGGAATTCCCGGGCCGCCTCGGTCAAGGTGAGCTGGATGTTCCGGGCCTTGAGCCGGCCCAACACTTTGTTAATCTCCAAGTCCAAGATCGCCACCAAGTCCGGTTTGGTCAGGGAGCGGAAGACGATGACATCGTCCAACCGATTCAAGAATTCCGGGCGGAACGTCTTCTTGGATTCCTCCAAGGTTTTGTCCCGCATTTTCTCATAACTGACCTCATCGCTCGCCGGCGCAAATCCCAAGGTGCCCTGGCGGCGGATGACATCCGAACCGACGTTCGAAGTCATGAGAATGACCGTGTTGCGGAAATTGACCACGCGCCCGACGCTGTCGGTCAACTTGCCCTCCTCCAAAATCTGCAGGAGCATGTTCCAGACGTCAGGATGCGCCTTTTCGATTTCGTCGAACAACACCACCGAATACGGTTTCCGGCGCACCTGCTCGGTGAGCTGGCCGCCTTCCTCGTATCCCACGTAACCGGGCGGCGAACCCACCAGCCGGGAGACATTGAACTTTTCCATGTACTCGCTCATGTCGAGTTGAATGAGCGATTTGGTGTCGCCAAACATCTGCTCGGCCAGCGTTTTGGCGAGCAGGGTTTTGCCCACGCCCGTCGGCCCCAACAACAAGAACGTGCCGATGGGCCGGCGCGGGTCCTTCAAATCCGCGCGCGAGCGGCGGAGGGCTTTGCAAATGGCGGTCACCGCTTCGTGCTGGCCGACCACGATTTTTTCCATCTCGGTTTCGGTGGCCAACAGGCGCTGCATTTCGCCCTGCTCCATGCGTTGCAGCGGGATGCCCGTCCATTTAGAGACGACATGCAAAATGTCCTCCTCATCCACCACCACCCGTTTTTCGTCCCGATTGGCCCGCCAGTTGGCCAGCAACGTCTCGAGACGTTCCTTGGCCTGTTTTTCCCGATCCCGCATGGCGGCGGCCCCTTCAAAGTCCTGACTCTTGATCGCCTTTTCCTTCTGGGCCTTGATTTCGGCGATTTCGTTTTCCATGACCTTGGCTTCCGCCGGGCGGGTCATCGTGCCGATGTGGGCCCGGGCACCGGCCTCATCCATCAGATCAATGGCTTTGTCCGGCAAATACCGGTCCGTGATGTAGCGGTCAGAGAGTTTCACCGCGGCTTCCATGGCCGGATCGGTGAACTCGACTTTGTGGTGTTCCTCGTATTTGGAGCGCAGCCCTTTCAGGATCAACACCGCCTCCTCCACGCTGGGCGCTTCGACCTTGACGGATTGGAAGCGGCGTTCGAGGGCGGCATCTTTCTCGATGTATTTGCGGTATTCATTGAGGGTGGTGGCGCCGATGCATTGCATTTCCCCCCGGCTGAGCGCCGGCTTGATGATGTTCGACGCGTCCATGGTGCCCTCGGCGGACCCGGCCCCCACAATCGTGTGCAACTCGTCAATAAACAGAATCACGTTCTTGGCCCGGCGGATTTCGTCCATGACGGCCTTGATCCGTTCCTCAAACTGGCCGCGGTACTTCGTGCCGGCGACCATGAGCGCGAGGTCGAGGGTAATCAACCGTTTGTCGCGCAACAATTCGGGCACATTGCCGGCCGCAATTTCCTGGGCCAATCCCTCAACGATGGCCGTTTTGCCAACGCCGGCTTCGCCCAGAAGCACCGGATTGTTCTTTGTGCGCCGGCAGAGAATTTGAATCACCCGTTCAATCTCGTCTTTGCGTCCGATGACCGGGTCCATGTCCCCTTTGCGGGCAATCTCGGTGAGGTCGCGGCCAAAGGCCTTGAGCGCGGGGGTTTTTACCTCTCCTTTTTTGCCGCCGCCGGCGGGTTTGCCCGGGGGCTGGGGTTCCTCGGCTTCGTCCGCCGCCTCGAAGTCGGCACCCAGTTCGCGGAGAATCTCGTTCCGGGTTTCCTCAATGTCCACGTCCAGATTCTTCAACACCACGGCCGCCACGCCTTCGCCCTCACGCAACAGTCCCAGCAAAATATGTTCCGTGCCCACGTACGTGTGACTCAGCGCCTTGGCCTCTTTCTGGGCCAACGCCAGCACTTTCTTCACGCGCGGCGTATAGGGCAGATTCCCCAACATCTTCTGGTCCGGCCCGGTGCCGACCTGTTTTTCCACCTCCAAGCGGACCGTTTCCAAATCGAGGCCCATGCGCTGCAACACGTTCACGGCCACGCCCTGCCCCAGCTTGATCAAGCCGAGCAGCAGGTGTTCGGTGCCGATACAATTGTGATTGAACCGGTCCGCTTCCTTCCGCGCCAACGCCAGCACTTGCTGGGCGCGCGGGGTATAATTGCTCATGGATTCTTCGCTCATAACCCACCTCACATTGGGGCATTATTCGGGCTTTGTCCAGTGCGGGCGAAGGATTGTGATCGCTGCTTGTCGGGTCCGCGCGGCAGTTGGCGGTGTTTCCGGCGGGACCGGAGGCTCAAACTGTCCGCTTTTTCCAGATGTAGCGGAACATGATGACCCGCAAAGCGGCCGCCAACGGAATGGCCAGAATTCCCCCTAAAATACCGCCCAACAGCGTCGTGCCCACCATCAACGCCAGAATAATCACCACTGGATGCAAACCCACCCGGTCACCCATGATTTTAGGCTGGATGATCG
>MWDV01000413.1 GCA_002070715.1 Verrucomicrobia bacterium ADurb.Bin118 | reverse complement strand
GTGGTTTTCTGTCATTTAACCCAATAGACATTGGGCCGAAACTTCCGTTGCGACTTTTTTAGTGAAGTTTTCGGGTTAGGTGAGGATCTCTGGTCGGCCTCCGCTCCGCTCCGGCCTCCCAGCGTCCCCACCCGACGCACGGAGAACAACAACAGAGCCAGGGGACATTATCTCCCGAGTTCTTAGCCGGAACGATGCAGTTGATCCAGGTGGAACGGCCAAGCTGGCCGTTCTGGGCGGCAACCTGCCGCCCAGCCGAGCGCACGGAGATCGCACACCATTGGGTTCGCACTCTTTGCGTTCGGCTGTCGGGCTGGTAGCCCGACAGAACGGGCCAGTGGCCCGTTCCACCCAAACTCCAATCGAATCGTTCCGGGTTAGGAGGACATTCCTGAAGAGTTTTGACAGGCTGAAGTTTTTTGTGCCCTTTGCGGGTCATCGTGATTACACTGTTCCAACCTATGGCTAAAAAACCTCTTCGCATCGGCATGATCGGCTGCGGCTTCATGGGTCGGGCCCACAGCAACGCCTACCGCAAGGTCGGCAACTTCTTCGACCTCGAACACGAGTGCGTCCTGCAAGCCGCCTGCGCGCGGAACAAGAGGAACGTCACCGCCTTTGCCGCCCAATGGGGCTACGCCTCGGTGGAAACCGACTGGCGCCAACTCCTCGCGCGCGACGACATTGATCTGGTGGACATCTGCGTGCCGAACGATCTGCACGCGGTCATCGCCACCGCCGCCGCCAAGGCCGGCAAGATGATTCTGTGCGAAAAACCGCTCGCGATGAACGGGTCGCAGGGACGGCAAATGGTCGCCGCCGTCGAGAAGGCCCGGGTGCCGAACATGGTGTGGTATAATTACCGTCGTCTGCCCGCCGTCACGCTCGCCAAACAGCTCATTGACGAGGGCAAGCTGGGCCGGATTTTCCATTATCGCGCCAAGTTCCTCCAGGATTGGACCATCAGTCCCGAACTGCCGCAGGGCGGCACCGGCTTGTGGCGGTTGGACGTGAAGGCCGCCGGCAGCGGGGTCACCGGAGATCTGCTCGCGCATTGTATTGACACGGCACTTTGGCTCAACGGCCGCATCGAAAAGGTCAGCGCCATGACCGAGACGTTTATCAAGACGCGCAAACACAACCTCACCGGCAAACTCGCGAAGGTGGGGATTGACGATGCATGCGCGTTCCTGGCGCGGTTTGGCAACGGTTCGCTCGCCACGTTCGAATCCACGCGCTACGCCCGCGGCCACAAGGCGTTGTACACCTTTGAGATCAACGGCGAGCACGCCAGCATTTTTTGGGATTTGCACGACCTGCATCGCCTGCAATACTTCGACCACCGCGATCCCAGCAACGTGCGTGGCTGGCGGAACATCCACGTCAGCGACAGCGACCAGCCCTATCTCAAGCATTGGTGGGTGCCGGGCCTGCAAATCGGTTACGAACACAGCTTCGTCCATCAAGTGGCGGATTTCCTCAAGGGCCTCGAGACCGGTCAGCCCGCCGGACCGACCTTCCGCGACGCCTTGGAAACCCAGTTTGTTTGCGACGCCGTACTGAAATCGGCCAAGACCCAGAAGTGGGAGAAGGTGGCGAAGTAAATCCCTTGTTCCAGTTGCACGAGCCGGGCAGCGACCGCGCGGGCGCCGTGCGTTGATGCGTTTGTTGGGGTGACGGGATGTTGCGCTCGATGTTTGAACAACGAGCGGGGACTGCCGTTTTTCACCCGCGTCGGGAACTGTGACTGGCGGGCGGATCGTTGCGGAGAGACAGGTTCTCTTCAGCCTGCGGCGCACGCTAAAAATGGGATGGCGGCGGGCGGGGGGAATGCCTACCTTCCCGTGCATGAACCGCGAGATGAACCAAACCACTCAATGCGCTGACCAAGTCGCCAACTGCACACCGTTTCACTGGAGGTCACGGGGATCTCGTCTGGGTTGGATCGGGGGATTGATGCTGGGAGCGTTGATTCTCGCCGGTTGCACCGCGTCCCGTCCGCCGGTGGCGGAGGGCGAAGATTTCACCGCCCCACCGCCAGTCACCGCCAAAGCGTGGGCCATCACCGACGGGCGCACCGGCGAATTATTGTGGGGACTGAACGCGGATGAACCCCGCAAAGCCGCCAGCACCACCAAGATGATGTGCGCTTACGTCATTCTGGAACTGGCCGCGCGGCAGCCGGACGTTTTAGATGAAGTGGTGACCTTCTCTCCGCTGGCGGACAACACGGGCGGCTCCACCGCCGGGATCAAGGCGGGTGAAAGGGTGCCGGTGCGCGAGTGTCTCTACGGCTTGCTGCTGCCCTCCGGCAATGACGCCGGTAATGCCTTGGCGGAACATTTCAATGATCGGTTTGCGCCTCCGGATGCGCGGTTAAACGCACTGGGCTTGGGACATCCGGCCTTCGCCACGCGCGCGAATTTCATTGCCGAAATGAACCGCACCGCGGGCCGTCTTGGTATGACGAACACGATTTATCGCTCCGCTTTTGGCGATGGCGGGACGCCCGACGACCGCACCATAACCGCACGTGACCTGACCCGGCTGGCTTGGCGGGCCATGCAGAATCCGCTCTTCCGACATTATGTGGCCACCGAACGCCATGAATGCCAAGTGCGCACGCCCGAGGGCGGTACGCGACCCGCCGCCTGGACGAATACGAATCATTTACTGACCCTTCACGCTGGGTACGACGGCATCAAGACCGGCACCACGACGCAGGCCGGCGCGTGCCTGGTATCGAGCGG
>MWDV01000412.1 GCA_002070715.1 Verrucomicrobia bacterium ADurb.Bin118 | reverse complement strand
ATACACGCTGCGCCGCGCGAGCAGGCTGGTGATCTGCGTGATGCCGATGCCGAACACCTGCCGGGTCAGGATGTGGTTCACGCGCTTTTCCAGATTGGGAATCTCCTGCTCCAGCCCCTGGGTGAGGCGGCTGGTGATCTCGCGCAGGAACACGCCGGATTTCGTGCAGGGGTCGAGGAACTTCACCGTCTGGTCCGCCCAGAGATTCGCGCCCTTGTTGTTCGCTGCCCATGCTTCGGCCAGCGTGTCGAGCATCCGGTTGGCGAACTCCGGCGGGGTGAACACCTCGTCGTTGGAGAGGTTGGCGATGCAGGTGAGCACGTCCGGATTGCGCCCGCGCAGGGTGAAGGTTGCTTGGCCGATCATAAGGTTGGCTCCGGGGTGGCGGCGACCAGTTCACTCACGGTCATCGGCGGGTAAGTTTTGACGGGCGTGAAAATCTCATGCTTGCCGAGTTGGGAAAAAAGCGAGTCTTCAGCGCTGAAGGAGGATGAGAGCGTGAGGCTTTGCAGGCTGAAGTCGCGCCGTTGAAAGCGGCCTTTCCAGAGATAGCCCCACTCAGCAAAGGTGATGGGCAGGTTGTCCCAGGTGCGCATTTTCATGGCGTCGCCGTGGATGAGATTGACGGAGAGGACGCACACCGCCGCGCGATAAAAATCGTCGGAAGGTTCCAGGTTCAAATATTCCGCGAAGATTTCCAGGAGGTTGGCGCGGCAGTCAGAGATGTTATCTGGCAACAGTTCGATGCCGTAAACGCACATGAGCGCGAGCAGCGCGTAGTGGCGGCGCTCGAAGTCGGACTGGCCGTATTTGAGCTCCACGGCGGCGAGCTTGCGGCGGAGGATTTCAACAAGAAAATTGCCATTGCCGCAGGCGGGCTCTAAAAAGCGTGCGTCAATGCGCTCGGTTTCGCCTTTAACCAAGTCGAGCATGGCATTAACCAGCCACGGCGGGGTGAAAACCTCCCCGTGGTCAGCAACGCGTTTTCTGGATTTCACCAGTGACATTGCCCTGTTTATTACCTGGTTCGCGACATTTTGACAGCGGACTTTGCGGCCGGGCCGAAGCTTTCACTTTATTTATCCTTTCACCGGAAGTCCGGCAAGTGACGAATCATGCCCACATTGATATCGGGGCAGATTTGTCGAATTTCAGCGACAGGAAAGGTCCGGACCCGGGCTGGACAGAACGGAAGCGGCGTTGCCAGACGCCGCCGATAAAATGTTTGCCGGATAGAGAGGGCAGCGGAATGCGAAGCGGGGCGACGGTTGGGCAACCGTCGCCCCGCGAGCGAATTTAAGCCGGTATCCGCCTAATCGGCGAGCAGGCTGGCGGTCAAATCAACCGGGGCAGACGATTCCGGTTCGGGCTCTTCATCCGGGACTTCGACCAGCGGCTTGACGCGCACCCGACGGTGCAATTCAAAGCCGGTGCCGGCCGGGATGATGTGGCCCATGATGACGTTTTCCTTGAACCCGCGCAGGTAATCCACTTTCGCGCGGGTGGCGGCTTCCGTCAGAACTCGCGTGGTGTCCTGGAACGAAGCCGCGCTGAGGAAGCTGTCGGTTTCCAGCGAGGCTTTGGTGATGCCCAGCAACACCGGTTGAGCCTCGGCGGGTTTGCCGCCCATCTGGTCCACCCGCTCGTTTTCCCCCTCGAATTCCAGCCGGTCAATCTGTTCGCCCCACAGGAACTGCGTGTCCCCGGGTTCGGCGATCCGCACTTTGCGCAACATCTGGCGCACGATGATTTCGATGTGCTTGTCGTTGATCGTCACGCCTTGCAAGCGATAGACCTCCTGCACTTCGTTCACCAGGTATTCCTGCAATTCTTGCGGACCGCAGATATCCAGAATCTCGTGCGGATCCATCGGGCCTTCCGTCAACTGCTGGCCTTTCTTCACGTAGTCGCCTTTGAACACGATCACGTGCCGGCCAATCGGGATGATATGCTCTTCGACGAGGCCGGTGTAGGTGTCTTTGATCAGGATGCACCGTTTACCGCGCACGCTGGGGCCGAAATCCACGATGCCATCAATCTTCGAGATCTCCGCCGCGTCTTTCGGGCGGCGCGCCTCGAACAACTCCGCCACCCGCGGCAAGCCGCCGGTGATGTCCTTGGTCTTGGTGGTCCGGCGCGGCGTCTTCGCCAACAACGAGCCGGCGACGATCCGGTCGCCTTCATGGACGACAATGTGCGCCCCCGACGGGATGGTGTAATTGGCCACCAATTCGTTGCGCTCGTCCACAATGCTGATCGCGGGATGCAAATCCTCTTTGAGTTCGATGATCACCATCGCTTCCTGGCCCGTCGTCGAATCCACCTCGTGCTTCATCGTGACGCCTTCGATGATGTCATGAAATTTCACCACGCCGGCTTTCTCCGACAAAATCGGCACGTTGTAGGGATCCCACTGCACGAACGTCTCGCCTTTCCGCACCCGTTCGCCGTCCGCCGCGGAAATCACCGCGCCAATCACCACATTGTGGCTTTCCAATTCCTGTCCGGTTTCCGTCTCAATCGAAACCGAACCGTTCTTGTTGAGCACGATATGGTGTCCGTCCTCGAGCCGCACCGTGCGCAATTCATGATACTTGAGCACGCCATCGAACTTCGCCTTGATCTGCGGCACGCGGAACACCTGCGACGCCGTGCCGCCGATATGGAACGTCCGCATCGTCAACTGCGTGCCCGGCTCGCCGATGCTCTGCGCCGCGATGATGCCGGCCGCCTCGCCCAGCTCGACCAACCGGCCCGTTGCCAAGTTCCGTCCGTAACACATCCGGCAGATGCCGTGCTTGCTTTCGCAGGTCAACACCGAGCGCACCTTCACGCGCTCCACGCCCATTTGATCCACCGCCTTCGCCCGGGCTTCGTCCAACTCCTGGTTGGCCGCCACCAACAATTCCTTCGGATTCGACGGATTCATCAAATCATCACACGCCACGCGTCCCACCAGCCGGTCGCTCAACCGCACGGCCTCTTCCTCGCCCTCGTACACCGCCTGCAGCCAGATGCCGTTGGTCGTTCCGCAATCCTCCTCGCGCACGATCACGTCTTGCGCTACGTCCACCAGTTTGCGCGTCATGTACCCCGAATCCGCCGTCTTCAACGCCGTATCCGCCAATCCCTTGCGGGCGCCGTGGGTGGAAATAAAATACTCCAACACCGTCAGCCCCTCGCGGAAGTTGGCCAGAATGGGTTTTTCAATAATGTCCCCGCTCGGCTTGGCCATCAGTCCCCGCACGCCCGCCAACTGCCGCATTTGCTGCCGGTTACCGCGGGCGCCGGAATCCATCATCAACCAGACCGGATTGTATTCCCCCTGCGGCCGCAGCACATTGGGCGACTGCCGGACGTCAATCCGCGCCACCGACGCCGAGCCATACGCCGGATCCGCGCTGCGCGCGGTGTTGGCCTCGAGCGTTTGCAGCAACGCGCCGGTAATCTGGTCGGTCGCCTGGGTCCAGATGTCCACGATTTTGTTGTACCGCTCGCCCAGGGTGATCACGCCCCGCTTGTGCTGTTTTTCGACATCCCGAATCTGGCGTTGCGCCTCGGCGATCGTCTGCTGTTTTTCCGAGGGGATGATCATATCCTCAATGCCAATGGATATGCCCGCCTGGGTGGCCTCGCGGAAGCCCAGTTCCTTCAAGGCGTCCAGCGACGCCACCGTCGCTTCGTGTCCGGCCACTTGGTAACAATTCCAGATCAATTCGCCCAAGGGCCCCTTGCCGGCCACGCGATTGAAGAATCCCAGTTCCGGCGGCCAGATTTCGTTGAACACCACGCGGCCCACGGTGGTTTCAATCACCCGTTTGTCCGGCACGCCGTACACTGTCTGGCGCCCATAATCCGGATTCGCCAGGCGCACCCGGTCATGTGTCCGCAGATCGCCCTCCGCCTGCGCAAACAACACTTCCGCGATCGAACCGAACAACGGAATCCGCCGCTTCTCCTCTTTTTTCGCGATCCGCGGCTCTGCGGTCAGATAATAACAACCCAGCGTAATGTCCTGCGTGGGCGTAATGATCGGCCGGCCGCTGGAGGGGCTGAAGATGTTCAACGGCGCCATCATCAACGTGCGCGCCTCCAACTGCGCCTCAACGGACAACGGCACATGAACGGCCATCTGGTCGCCGTCGAAATCCGAGTTGTACGCGGTACACACCAACGGATGAATTCGAATCGCCTCTCCCTCGATCAACACCGGCTCAAACGCCTGAATCGAGAGGCGGTGCAGCGTGGGCGCGCGATTCAACAACACAGGATGTCCCCGCGTCACTTCCTCGAGGATGTCCCACACCTCTTTCGTCTGCCGCTCAATCAGCTTCTTGGCCGAACGCACCGTATGCACGTACCCCCGCGCCTTCAGTTGCCGGATGATGAACGGCTCAAACAATACCAGGGCCATCTTCTTGGGCAACCCGCATTGATGCAACCGCAACTCGGGCCCGATCACAATCACCGACCGCCCGGAATAATCCACCCGCTTGCCCAGCAGGTTCTGGCGGAATCGGCCCGACTTGCCCTTGAGCATGTCGGAAAGTGATTTCAACGCGCGATTCCCCGCGCCCGTCACCGCGCGGCCATGCCGGCCGTTGTCAAACAACGCATCCACGGATTCCTGCAACATCCGTTTTTCATTGCGGATGATGACCTCGGGGGTCTTGAGGGCGAGCAGGTTTTTGAGCCGGTTGTTGCGGTTGATGACGCGCCGGTAAAGGTCGTTCAGATCGGAGGTGGCGAACCGCCCGCCCTCCAGCGGCACCAGCGGACGCAAATCCGGCGGGATGACCGGCAACACGGTGAGAATCATCCATTCCGGACGCACCTTGCTGGCGACAAAAGCCTGAAGCAGTTTGATGCGCTTGGCCAGTTTTTTGCGGATTTGCTTGCTCCGGGTCTGCCCCATCGCTTCCTGCAACTGGTCAATCTGCTTGGGCAGATTGACGGCGGCCAGCGCCTCGCGCACCGCCTCGGCGCCCATCTTGGCCACAAAGGCGTCGGCCCCGTAGGTTTCGCGGGCCTCGCGATATTCGAATTCGCTCAACAACTGATTGGCTTGGAGCGGAGTTTGGCCCGGATCAATGACCAGGTAGTCCTCATAGTAGATGACCCGCTCCAAATTGCGCGCGGTCACGTCCAAAACCAAACCGATGCGCGACGGCATGCATTTGAAAAACCAAATGTGACAGACCGGCACCGCCAGCTCAATGTGCCCCATGCGCTCGCGCCGCACCCGGGCCAGCGTGACTTCCACGCCGCACCGGTCGCAAACCACGCCGCGATGCTTGATGCGTTTGTATTTGCCGCAGGAACACTCCCAGTCCTTGACCGGACCAAAGATGCGTTCGCAGAACAGGCCGCCTTTCTCGGGCTTGAAGGTACGGTAATTGATGGTTTCGGGATTCTTGACTTCGCCCTTGGACCATGACCGGATCGCATCGGGCGCGGCCACGGTGATGGCCACGTAATCCACCTGGTTGACCTTGTCGAGCCCGAGGAGCTCACGGGCGCTTTCTTTGGAACTGATCATAGAATGCTTGGTTGGCGGAACGTCTTGCGCAAAAAGGTTCAGCGTTACACGGTGGTTAAGACTGCGGCCGGGTCGGCCGGTTGATCCACCGGATTGGAATACCCGACGCGCACGTCGAGCCCCAGCGATTGCATCTCCTTGACGAGCACATTGAAGGACTCGGGAATCCCGGCCTCCAGACTGTTGTCGCCTTTGACGATGCTCTCGTAAACCCGCGTGCGGCCCTGCACATCGTCCGATTTGACGGTGAGCAGCTCTTGTAACGCGTAGGCGGCACCATAGGCCTCCATGGCCCAGACCTCCATTTCGCCGAAGCGCTGGCCGCCGTACTGCGCTTTGCCGCCCAGCGGCTGCTGGGTGACCAGCGAGTACGGGCCCACGGCGCGGGCGTGAATTTTGTCGGCCACCAAATGGCCCAGTTTCATCATGTAAATGTACCCAACGACGACTTCCTGATCGAACGGTTCGCCGGTGCGGCCATCGTAGATGATGGTCTTGGCGTGTTCCGGAAGAATCACCGGATCGCCTGCTTTTTTCTGTTGCTGCGCCGCCTGTTTGAGGTAATCGCGGATGTCCTTTTCCTTGATGCCATCAAAGACCGGGGTGGCGAACTTCAGGTCGAGCAATTTGGCGGCCCAACCCAGGTGCGTTTCGAGCACCTGCCCCACGTTCATGCGGGAGGGCACCCCCAGCGGATTCAACACGAGATCCACCGGCGTGCCGTCCGCGAGGAACGGCATGTCCTCTTCGGGCACAATCTTGGCGACCACCCCTTTGTTGCCATGGCGCCCCGCCATCTTGTCGCCGACGGACACTTTGCGCTTGGAGGCAATGAACACCTTGACCGACTTGACGATGCCGGTTTCGACCCCTTCGCCGGATTCCATGCGTTCGACCTCCTCGTCGTACTGCATCTGGAGGTCATCGAACTTCTTTTTGAATGACCCGATGATTTCGTTGATTTTGTTCCGGATGGGCGACGGATCAATTTCGATCCGGTCGTACACCGTCGCCAGCTTGCGCAACAGCGTCTTGGTGATCTTGCGGTTGGCGGGAATGATGATTTCCCCCGTCTCGCTGTTCACGACATCGAGCGGAATCTTCTCGCCCAACAGGACGTTACTCAACGCCTCGGTCAACTGATCGCGCAACTCCTCGGTCTTCTTCTTGTGGTCTTCCTCAATCTGCTTGGCGTGTTTCTTTTCATCCGACGCCCGCGCTTCCCGTTCGGTATCCTTCTTGGACGAGATTTTCACGTCCATGACGATACCGTACGTGCCGGACGGCACTTTAAGGGACGTGTCTTTCACGTCCGCGGCTTTCTCCCCAAAAATGGCGCGCAACAACCGCTCTTCCGGCGCGAGTTCCGTTTCGGATTTGGGGGTGATCTTCCCCACAAGAATGTCACCAGGTTTGACCTCCGCACCCACGCGGATTACGCCATCCATTCCCAGGTTCCTGAGGGCTTCCTCGCCCAGGTTGGGAATGTCCCGCGTGATTTCTTCGGGCCCCAGTTTGGTGTCCCGGGCGGCCACTTCGAATTCTTCAATGTGAATGCTGGTGAAAACGTCGTCTTTGACGATGCGTTCGCTGATGAGGATGGCGTCCTCAAAGTTGTAGCCGCTCCACGGCATAAAGGCGACGAGGACGTTGCGGCCCAAGGCCAGTTCGCCGGCGGCGGTGCAGGGCCCATCGGCCAGCACCTGCCCCTTCTTCACCACATCCCCCTTGCGAACCAGAATTTTCTGGTTGATGCAGGTGGCGGCGTTCGAGCGCATGAACTTGCGCACGGGGTAGAGATACAGGCCCTTGGCCGGATCATGTCGGAGCTTGCGCTTGGCATCCGGGGCTTTGCCGTCAGCCGTAACCAAGATATGGCTGCCCGTGATGGCGGCCACCCGACCGGCTTCCTGCGCAACCAGGACCGCATGGGAATCGCGGGCCACGCGGCCTTCGAGGCCGGTGGCCACGAGCGGCGCTTCGGTGACCAGCAACGGCACCGCCTGGCGTTGCATGTTCGAGCCCATGAGGGCGCGGTTGGCATCGTCGTGTTCAAGGAAGGGAATGAGCGCCGCCGCAATGCTGACGAGTTGTTTGGGCGAAACGTCCAAGTAATCCACCTTGGTTGGTTCGAGATCCAAGAAGTCGGTTTTGACGCGGCAGAGAACCCGGTCCTGAATAAAGCGGCCTTGCGCATCCAAGGGCGCATTGGCCTGGGCAATGGCGAACTGTTCTTCCCGGTCTGCGGTCAGATATTCGATGTGGTCGGTCGCCCGCCCGTTCTCGACCTTCCGATAAGGCGTCTCCAAAAAGCCGAACGAGTTGATCCGGGCAAAAGTGGCCAAGGAAGCGATCAGACCAATATTGGGTCCTTCCGGAGTTTCAATCGGGCAAATGCGTCCGTAGTGGCTGGGGTGAACGTCGCGGACTTCAAAGCCGGCGCGGTCGCGGCTGAGACCACCCGGGCCGAGGGCGCTGAGACGGCGCTTGTGCGTCAACTCGGCCAGCGGATTGATCTGGTCCATGAACTGGCTGAGTTGGCTGCGGCCAAAGAAATCACGAATCACAGCGCTGAGCGCTTTGGGATTGATGAGCTTTTGCGGGGTCATGCTCTCGACCGTCTGGTCGAAGAGAGTCATGCGTTCTTTAACGAGGCGTTCGGTGCGGGCCAGCCCGACGCGGCATTGGTTGGCCAGCAGTTCGCCAACCGTGCGCACGCGGCGGCTGCCGAGATGGTCAATGTCGTCCAGGCTGCCTTCGCCTTGTTTGAGGCGCAGGAGGTATTGGGTGGCCTGAACGAGGTCGTTCTTGGTGAGAATGCGCGAATCGCCGCCCGGCGTAAGGCCGAGTTTTTGGTTGATCTTGTAGCGGCCCACCCGGCCGAGATCGTAGCGTTTGGGATCGAAAAAGAGCCGCTTGATGAGCGCCCGGGCGTTGGCCGGTGTGGGCGGGTCGCCGGGACGGAGACGGCGGTAAATATCCTTGAGGGCTTCCTCCTCGTTTTTGGCCGGATCTTTCTTGAGACACTTGATAAGGATGCCGTCGTCGAAAGTGGTATCGGCCACCTGTAATTTGGTGTGCCCGGCGTCCGTGAGTTGTTTGAGAATGGCTTTGCTGAGGGGTTCAAACGCCCGGGCGAGGACCTGGCCGGTAGCGGGATCATGCGCGTCCTGGGTGAGAACCAAGTTCTCAAGGTCATCACGTTTGGACGCCTCTTTGAGGGAAAGATCCTGCAGGGGATAGAAAAGTCGGAGGATCTCTTCGTCAGTGCCCCGCTGGACGCCGCCAGGGTCTTTGCCGGGTTTGGTTTCCTGATCGAGGAAACTGATGGCGCGGAAAAAAGTCGTGGTCAGGAATTTGCGCCGGCGCTTTTTGCGGTCGAGGTAAACGAAGATGAGATCGTTGGTGTCGAATTGCGCTTCGTACCAGGAACCCCGATCCGGAATAATGCGAAAACTGTGCAGCAACTTGCCGTTGGGATGGGGGGTGGCTTCGAAAGCGAGCCCGGGACTGCGATGGAGCTGGCTGACAATCACCCGTTCGGCGCCGTTGATGACGAAGCTCCCTTGGGGCGTCATCAGCGGAATTTCGCCCATGAAAACTTTTTCCTCTTTGATGGCGCGGTTGGCTTCCTTGAGATGGAAGGTGACGTACAGCGGCGCGCCGTAGGTCAGGCCCTCACGAAGGGCCTCGAGCCAGTTCAGCTTGGGTTCGCCAATCTCATAAGCGGCGAAATCCAAAACACATTGCCCATCGTACGATTCAATGGGAAACACTTCCTTGAAGACGGCTTGGAGCCCGACGTTTTTGCGGCGGCTCGGCGGCACGTCGGCCTGCAAAAATTCGACGTAGGAATCCGTCTGCAGCTCGATGAGATTGGGCGGGGCAATGATCTCTTTGATTTTGCCGAAATTGATGCGGTCTGTGTCTCGCTTGGGCATGGCGTTTGATGGGGGATTACGATGAAAGCGGGCGGGACGGCGCAACCCGGCGCGCGGGTGGCGAAAACATTACGGACGGCGGAAACGGCCGGGAAAACCCGCCGACGGGGAATAACCGGGCTGACGAAAACTCCACAGCGGTCAGTTCAACTGGGACTGAATTGTTACAGCACAGCGGCTCGGCGACGCGAGACCGCGTCGCGGCAACCGGACGGGCGCCACGTGTCCATGCGCGAGCGCGCGGAACGATCCGCGTGAAGCGCCCAATTGGATCCGGGAACGCGGACCCCGGGACAGCGCCAAGGGGGCGCCGCCCCGGGGTGTTCCCAGGAATTGGATTACTTGAGTTCAACTTTGGCGCCGGCGTCTTCCAGCTTCTTCTGTGCGGCTTCGGCTTCAGATTTGACCGCTCCTTCCAGAACGGTTTTGGGCGCACCTTCCACCAGGGCCTTGGCTTCAGCCAGACCCAAACCGGCCTTGACTTCGCGCACGGCTTTGATGACGGCGATCTTCTTGTCCGCCGGGAGGCTGACCAGGACGACGTCGAAGTTGGTCTTCGCTTCGGCGGCGGGCGCAGCAGCGGCGGGGGCGGCGGCGGCGACGGCCACCGGGGCCGCAGCACTCACTCCCCATTTTTCTTCAAGTTGTTTAACCAAGTCGGCGGCTTCGAGAACCGTCAACTTACTGAGTTCTTCCACGAGGTTTGCGATGTCTGCCATGTTGCCTTTCGTCTCGTCGTCACCCGGGCCCGGGTGGTTTGAGTTCACGGCCTGCGAACCGACGATTTACTATGTTGTCTGTTGTGTTGTTGTTGCGTTTCCCGGGCCTCTCGCGACCCGGGAAAAATCCGGTTTGATGTTGAGTTAACTGGCGGCGGAGGCCGCGCCAGCAGTCTCGAGCTGTTCCTGCCGGGACTGAAGGACGCGGGCCAGTTGCGTGGCCGGCGTGTTCAGCAGGCGCACCAATTGAGCGGCGGGCTCCTGGAGAACTCCCAGGAGTTGGCCGCGGAGCACGTCCAGCGACGGCAGGTCGGCGAGGACCAGCAGTTGCGCCTGTTCCAGGCGTTCGTTCCCGAGATAGCCAAACTGCATCTTGGGCTTCTCGAATTCAGCGGCAAAGGTCTTGAGGACCTTGGCGGCAACGGAAACATCCTTCTGCCCGGTCACCACGGCGAGCTGCCCGGTCAAGGCGCCGTGCAGGTCGCCGACCTGCGCTTCCCGGGCGGCCAGGCGGAAGAGTGAGTTCTTGACGACGTGCAATTCGGCCCCGGCGGCGTGCAACCGCTTGCGCAGCTCGGTCAGCGGCCCGACTTTCAACCCGGTATAATTCACCACCAGGAAGAAGGGTGAAGCGTTGAGCCGTTGGACGTATTCTTGAATCAGACTTTGTTTTTCTGGGCGCATAACGATGGATAAGTTTTACGGGCAGCCCCGGTTCAGGCGGCAACGCATTCTTTCAAATCAATCCGCACGGGCGGGCTCATCGTGGCCGAGAGGGTGCAACTGCGGATGTATTGACCGCGCACACTGTTCGGCCGCGCTTTGACGACGGCGTCCATCACGGCGCGGGTGTTCTCCTCGATTTGGACGGGGGTAAAGGACAACTTGCCCACCGGCACGTGGATGTTGCCCGCTTTGTCAATCTTGTATTCAACCCGGCCCGCCTTGACTTCCTTGACGGCTTTGCCGGTGTCATCCGTAACCGTGCCGGTTTTCGGATTGGGCATCAGCCCGCGGGGGCCGAGAACTTTGCCGAGCTTGCGGACTTCGGCCATGGCTTCGGGGGTGGCCACGGCCACGTCGAAATCCGTCCAGCCTTCCTGGCATTTCTGGATCATGTCTTCGAACCCGACATATTCCGCGCCAGCCGCCTTGGCGGCGTCGGCGGCCGCGCCGGGCTTCGCGAAAACCAGGACGCGCACCGTCTTGCCGCTGCCGTGGGGCAACGGCACCGTGCCGCGCACCATCTGGTCGGATTGCCGCGGATCCACGCCCAGATGGAAGGCGAGATCAATGGATTCGTTGAACTTGGCTTTGGGCAGTTTGCCCAGGATTTCGACGGCGGCCTTGAGCGAATAGGTTTTGCTCAGGTCCACCAGTCCGAGTGCTTTCTTGTATCGTTTACTTGGCATGTGGGTGATGCGGTGACAACGAATCCCGCCACGGCGAGATTCTCCCGCGGTTGCTGGTTGCGTTAGCCGACAATGTCAATGCCCATGCTGCGGGCGGTGCCGGCCACAATTCGCGCGGCGGCCTCCTCCGAGGTCGCGTTCAAATCTTTCATCTTGAGCTTCACAATATCCAACACCTGTTTCTGGGTGATCCGGGCGACCTTGTCCTTGTTCGGCATTTTGGATCCGGCCGTGATACCCGCGGCCTTTTTCAGCAGGGCCGAGGCCGGGGGGGATTTCGTGATGAACTTGAATGATTTGTCCTGGAAAACCGTGATGACCACCGGAATCAACATGCCGGCCTGGTCTTTGGTCGCGGCGTTGAATTCCTTGCAGAATCCCATGATGTTGACACCGTGCTGACCCAGCGCCGGGCCCACCGGCGGCGCGGGATTGGCCTGGCCGGCCGGAATCTGCAATTTGATGAATGCGGTAACTTTCTTCGCCATATTCGTTAAATGATAAAAATGTTATTCGATTAACACCCTGGCCCCGCGGACCGGCGGCAGGTCGTGTCCCTCCGCCGCTCCCGCGCACCCCCGCGCGTCAGCCTTTCTCCACCTGCCAGTATTCGAGTTCCACGGGCGTGTTGCGCCCGAAAATGTTGACCGTGACCTTGAGCTTGCCCCGCTCGGGCTCGATCTCTTCAATGATCCCGCTGAAGTTGAGGAACGGTCCGTTGTTGATCTTGACCGTCTCGCCTACTTCAAAGTTGACCTTGGGCCGCTCCATCTCTTCCGAAGCGGCAATCTGCGCCTTGATCTGCTCGACATCCTCGGTCGGCGTGGGCTCGGGCCGGTCCCCGCCAATGAACCCGATGACCCCCTGGGTTTCCTTGATGAAATACCAGGGCTTTTCAATGATCCGGTTGTCTTCGTCCAGCAAGGCCATGTCAATGAACACATAGCCCGGCCAGAGTTTCCGCATGGACACCGTCTTCTTTTGGTTGCGAACTTCGACCACGCGCTCCATCGGCACCAGGACCTCGCGAACATAATCGCTCATCTCCTCGGCGCGGAGGCGTTTCTCGATGCTTTCCTTGACCTTCTGCTCCTGGCCGGAAAGCGTGTGAATGACAAACCACTGGGTGCGCATGCGGACAAATCGTTTAGGTAATCCAACGCACCATCAACGTGAAAAAGAAATCCACGACCACGGTGAAAAGACCCAGCAGCCCGATGGAAATCGTCACCACCACGGTGGAGCCCTTCAGCTCATTCCACGTGGGCCAGGTGCATTTCCGAAGTTCCTCGCGCGTCTGCTGCACGTAGCGGGTGAACCGCGCCAAATAGCCGCGATGCCAGAGGACCGCAAAAGCGATCCCCGCCACCGCCACCCAAATCAAGGTTTTTGTCAGATCGTTCACAACTATGCACTGGCGGAGAGGGAGGGATTCGAACCCCCGTTCCGCTTACGCGGAAAGCGGTTTTCAAGACCGCCGCATTCAACCACTCTGCCACCTCTCCCGCGTTAATAACCTGGCAGGGCGGGAGGGACTCGAACCCCCAACCGACGGTTTTGGAGACCGCTACTCTACCAATTGAGCTACCGCCCTAAATTTTGGGCGAGTGGTGTCACTCTCTCCGAACGCGGGCCGGCGGCGGCGCCGGCGCATCGCCGCCACCCGCCATTCTTAAATTTATTCAATGATCTCCGTCACCCGGCCGGCCCCAA
This sequence comes from Verrucomicrobia bacterium ADurb.Bin118, assembly GCA_002070715.1. Lineage (GTDB taxonomy): Bacteria > Verrucomicrobiota > Verrucomicrobiia > Limisphaerales > MWDV01 > MWDV01. Next base: position 1,064 of record MWDV01000412.1, on the reverse strand, counting down.
TGGTGCGGCCGCCTTCCCGGATCGCAAACCGCTGGCCGCGTTCCATCGCAATCGGGGCAATGACCTTGACCTCGATGGAAACGTTGTCGCCCGGCATGACCATCTCCACCGCGTCGCCCGTGAGCGTTTTCATGTCGCGCACGTCGCCGGTGACGTCGGTCGTCCGGAAATAGAATTGCGGACGGTAATTGACGAAGAACGGTGTGTGCCGGCCGCCTTCTTCCTTCGAGAGCACGTACACTTCCGCCTTGAAATGCGTGTGCGGGGTGATGCTGCCGGGTTTGGCCAGCACCATGCCGCGCTCGACTTCGTCCTTCTTCGTGCCGCGGAGCAACACGCCCACGTTGTCGCCGGCGGTCGCTTCATCGAGCAGTTTGCGGAACATTTCGATGTCCGTGGCCACCGTTTTGCGGGTGGGCCGCAAACCCACGATTTCCACGTCGCTCATCTTCTTGAGCACGCCCCGTTCCACCCGGCCCGTCACCACCGTCCCGCGGCCTTCAATGTTGAACACGTCCTCAATGCTCATCAGGAAGGGCTTGTCCACTTCCCGGGTGGGCAGCGGGACAAATTCGTCAACCGCCTTGAGCAGTTCCGCAATGGCCGCTTCGCCTTCCGGCTCGCCCGCCATGGCGGCTTTGGCGCTGCCGCGCACAATGGGGGTCTTGTCGCCCGGAAAACCGTACTTGTTGAGCAGATCGCGCAACTCCATGTCCACCAAGTCCAGCAACTCCGGATCATCCACGAGATCCACCTTGTTTAGGAAGACCACAATGGCAGGCACGCCGACCTGACGCGCCAAAAGGATGTGCTCGCGGGTCTGGGGCATCGGTCCTTCGGAGGCGTCCACCACAAGGATCGCGCCGTCCATTTGCGCCGCGCCGGTGATCATGTTCTTGATGTAATCCGCGTGGCCCGGGCAATCCACGTGGGCGTAGTGGCGCTGTTCGCTTTCGTACTCCGTGTGCGACACCGCGATGGTCACTGTCTTGGAGTCGTCCCGGACGGTGCCGCCCTTGGTGATTTCGGCGTAGCTTTTCATCTCCGCCATTCCCTTGCGGTTC
>MWDV01000411.1 GCA_002070715.1 Verrucomicrobia bacterium ADurb.Bin118 | reverse complement strand
AGCCCGTAATTCGCAACTGGGTGATGGTCACGGTCAACAATAAGACCCGGGGATGGAAGGCGTAACGCATTTCCAGAATTCCCCGTTCCCTGCCCAACCGTGCGTTGACGCAGGGGTGCAATCACTGACGAATTTCAAAGGAGGGGATTATTGGTTGAGGACTAACTGGTTCGGCAGGGACGCCTTCGCGGCGTCCCTGCTTGATTTTTGGCCGGGACCGTCCATTCTGCCCCGGACGTTTTCGTTCCGGCGCACTGTCCGCCGGGGAGATTGACAACCGAACGCGCCCGATAAACCGGCACAAACGAGCTACGCATCATTATGGAATCCTTTCGCATTTTTCCTTTGGACTTGGTGATTTTCTTTGTCTTCATCGCCTGCGTCATCGCGCTGGGCCTCTACAAAAGCAAGGGGGAAGGCAAGGACAGCGAGGCGTACTTCCTGGCCGGGCGCGGGCTCAAATGGTGGTTGATCGGGGTGTCGCTGATCGCGGCGAACATCTCCTCGGAACAATTCGTCGGCATGTCCGGTCAGGCGGCGGATTACCTTGGCATGGCCATCGGCAGTTACGAATGGATGGCCGCCGTGACCCTGGTCGTCGTCGCGTTTTGTTTTCTCCCCTATTTCCTCAAGACCGGCATCTTCACCATGCCGCACTTTCTGGAACACCGTTACAACACCGCGTCGCGCACGCTGATGTCCATCTGCATGATGGTGATTCTGATCGGCGTCTCCCTGACCGGCGTCATTTATGCGGGCGCGCTGACGATGAGCGAGTTGTTTGCCGGCCACCCGCTGCTGGGTTTCAGTCTAACGGGCTGGTGCTGGCTCATCGGTCTGATTGCCGCGTTGTACGTGGCGGCGGGCGGCTTGAACGCGTCCGCCTGGGCGGATTTGATTCAAGGTGTCGCCCTCATCATCGGCGGCGCGATCATTGCGTATTTCGCCATCGCCAAGCTAGGGGGAACGCCCGTGGCGGAACTAACTCCGGGCAGCGCGAATCCCCGCGACGTGACGGATGCCGCGGGCGGATTCTCCAAGCTCTACGCGTTGAACCCGGACAAATTCAACATGATCCTGCCGCGCGGTGACCAGCACATTCCCTGGACGGCGCTCATCATTGGGCTCTGGATTCCGAACTTCTATTATTGGGGACTGAATCAATACATCACCCAACGCATTCTGGGCTCGGCGTCGCTCCGGGAAGGGCAGAAAGGCATCGTCTTCGCCGCCGCGATGAAACTGATCATTCCGTTCATCGTGGTCGTGCCGGGGATCATCGCGTTTAACCTTTTCAGTAAAGACCTGGCGGCAGCCCAAGAGCGGACGAATCTGCGGACCATTCAGAAAGAGTTGGGCAGCACGGCCTCGGTCACGGTCTTCAAGACCTCGGAGGATTGGCGGCTGGCGAACCCGGAGATGGCGGCCCAGATTGCCGTGCACAATGCCAAGGTCGAAGCCGCGGGCCACGCGGTGAAAGAAACCGTCATCCAAGGCGGCTACAAGTTTGACGCTTCGTTGAATTTGTTGATCAAGAAGATACTTCCGCCGGGCAGCGGGCTGGTGGGCTTCGTGCTGGCCGCGTTGTTGGGCGCCATTGTCAGTTCGCTGGCGGCGGTGTTGAACGCCGCGTCCACCATTTTCACCATGGATATTTACCAGAAATATCTTCATCCCACGGCGACACAAAGAGGCTTGGTGGGTTGCGGGCGCGTTTGCGTGGGGGTCTTCGCGCTGACCGGATGTTTCCTTGCGCCCCTGCTCGACCAGTTCGGCAGCATTTTCAAATACATCCAAGAATTCCAAGGCTACGTGTCGCCGGGCATCCTCGCGGTATTTGTGTTCGGCTTGATCAACCGCCGCGCGCCCGGCATTGCCGGCGTGGTGGGACTGCTGTTGAATCCCGTGCTCTATTTTCTGATGGCCACCCTGGTGCCGGGCATCGCCTTCCTCGACCGGATGGCGATCTGTTTCTTTGTCGTCATCGCGGTAATGTGGCTGATCGGCGTCATCAAGCCGCTGCCGCAACCGGTGGAATTCAAAACCAGCACGCGACTGAATCTTGAAACCTCCGGCGGCGCCAAGCTGGCGGGCATTGGCGTGGTCGTGATCACCATCATTCTTTACATCATCTTCAGCCCGCTGGTGTTGGCGCGGTAATCCGCTTCCGGCGAGCGCGCGGTTCCAGTCGCGGGGTGGCTCGTAGCGCAGCACACCCGCACCGCCGAAGCAGGACCGACGGCAAGCGAAGAAAAATATGCAAGCAAACGTTACCAAGACGCATTTCGGTCAACTGGCCGACGGCACGCCCGTGGATTTGTTCACGCTGACCAACGCCGCCGGGTTGATCGCCAAAATTACGAACTACGGCACCATCATCACCGAACTGCACGTCCCCGATCGCGCGGGCCGGCTCGGCGATGTGGTTCTGGGATTCGACCAGTTGGCGCCGTATCTGGCGGGCCATCCGTATTTCGGTTGCACAACCGGACGCGTCTGCAACCGCATCGCCCACGGCCGCTTCACGCTGGCGGGGCAAATCTACACGCTGGCCTTGAACAACCAAACCAACCACCTGCACGGCGGCGTGCGGGGGCTCGACAAAGTGGTATGGCAGGCCGAACCACAGCCGGGCGCGGCGGTGCGTTTCCGCTATCGCAGTCCTGACGGCGACGAAGGTTATCCCGGCCAGTTGGACCTGACCGTGTTAATGACGCTCACCGACGCCCAGGAACTGGTGATTGATTACACCGCCACGACCGACCGCCCCACCCCGGTCAATCTGACCAACCATTCCTATTTCAACCTGGCCGGCGCCGGCGATGTGCTCGGCCACGAATTGCAGGTGTGGGCGGATTTTTACAC
>MWDV01000410.1 GCA_002070715.1 Verrucomicrobia bacterium ADurb.Bin118 | reverse complement strand
CGGATGAAACAGAGCACGGGCAGGATGGCGATTTCCAAAACCAAGGCGGCAAAGAACAGCATCCGGTAGGTCGTCATCTCGCATTGCACTAAGGGCAGGGTGAGTTGCCCTTGTTCCCCCATGCCTTGGCGGACCGCATCGAAGAGCAGCGCGGCGATGAGGAATCCGAGATTCATGATGGTGTAAAACAGTGAGTAGGAAATGGACCGTTGCGCCGTGGTGGAGTATTTGCGCACCGCGGCCACGAGAACGGGGGTGCCCAGGGCCTCGCCCACCGCCAGTGGAAACAAACCCGCCGCCAGAGCCAGCCACTTGATGGTGGTGAACGTCATCACCACGCGCGCGAGCACGCACACCCAGACGCCCAGGAAAAACGTCCGCCGCATGCCGATGGCGTCGGTGAGCGAGCCCACCAGCAGCGTGACCAGGGTCATGGAGATGGACCATGCCGCCACCAACCGGCCCGCGCCCTGCTCGGCGTAACCCAAATCCGCCATCAACCACAAGGCCAGCGTCAGGACCGTGACTTTGTAGGCCATGACACCGAGGAATTTTACGACAAAGGTGATCCACAGTTCGCGCGAGGCGCCCCGCATGACCAGGAATTTGCCGAGGAAACCGGCGGAGGGCGTGGCTGGATCAGCCATGGGGCGGAGCGTTGAAATGGTTCATGATCATCGTGCGCGCCCAGCAAAAACCAAACCGTCCGCCGGGTAAAGCCGGAAGATGCGGAAAGCGGAAGATTTCCGGTCCCCGCCGTGCGCGGCCGGAAACGCTCCCTCAACAGCCGCCCGCTGCGTCCAGATGGTTGCCGTCGGGGGCGATTGCTTATTGCGTCGTGAATTCCAGCCGGCCGTCCCGCGCCGTGACCCGCAGGGCTTCGCCCGGTTTGAACTCGCCCGCGAGCAGCTTGGTCGCCAACGGATTGAGCAGCAATTCCTGAATCGTGCGTTTGAGCGGCCGCGCGCCGAATTGCGGGTCGTAGCCTTCCTTCGCAATCAGCGCCTTCGCCGCCGGGTCCACGGTGAGGGTGAAATGTTGCTGCCCCAGCCGTTGGTTGAGCCGGGCCAGTTGGATGTCCACGATCTGCGCCAGCTCCTCTTCGTCGAGGCTTTGGAAGATGATGACGTCATCCACGCGGTTCAGGAACTCGGGCCGGAAATGCCGTTTGAGTTCCGCCATCACTTTGTCCTCCATGGCCGCGCGCGCGCCCACCGTGGTGCGTCCGTCCAGGAAATAGTCCTGAATGATCGGCGAACCGAGGTTGCTGGTCATGATGACGATGGTGTTTTTGAAATCCACCGTCCGCCCCTGGCCGTCGGTCAGCCGCCCGTCATCCAACACCTGCAGCAGCACGTTGAAAATTTCCGGATGCGCTTTTTCAATTTCATCAAGGAGCACCACGCTGTACGGCCTGCGGCGCACGGCTTCGCTGAGCTGGCCGCCCTCCTCGTAGCCGACGTAGCCCGGGGGCGCGCCAATGAGACGTTGCACGGAAAACTTCTCCAGATACTCGCTCATATCAATCCGCACCAGGGCGTGTTCGTCATCGAACAGAAACTCGGCGAGCGCCCGCGCCGTCTCGGTTTTGCCGACGCCGGTCGGACCGAGGAAAATGAACGAACCGATGGGGCGATTGGGGTCCTGCAATCCGCTCCGGGACCGGCGCACGGCATGGGCGAGCGCGGTGATGGCTTCGGGTTGTCCGACAACCCGTTGCCGCAGCCGCGCCTCCATGTGCAGCAGTTTGTCGCGTTCGCTTTCAAGCATGCGGCTGACTGGGATGCGCGTCCACGCGGCGACCACTTCCGCGATGTCCGCGTCGGTGACCTCCTGGCGCAGCAGCGAAGTCCGCGCCGTCGGGGTGGCCGCCTGTTGCTGGATGCCGGCGAGTTTTTTCTCCAGTTCAGGAATCCGCCCATACTGGATTTCCGCCGACTGGGTTAAATCGCCGCGGCGTTGGGCTTGTTCCAATTCCAGACGGGCCTGTTCCAGTTGGGATTGGACCACGCTGGCCGCGTTGACGGCGGCTTTTTCATTCTGCCACTGGGCGGTGAGCGCCTGGGATTTCTCCTTCAAGTTGGCGATCTCGGCCTCCAGTTTGCGCAGCCGCTCCTGGCTGGCGGCGTCCTTCTCTTTGGCCAGCGACGTGCGTTCGATTTCCAATTGAAGCAACTGCCGGTCGAGTTGATCCAACGCTGTCGGTTTGGAATCCAGTTCCATCTTGATGCGCGACGCCGCCTCGTCCACGAGGTCAATGGCCTTATCCGGCAGGAAACGATCGGCGATGTACCGATGCGCCAGGGTCGCCGCCGCCACCAGTGCCGCATCCTGAATCCGCACGCCGTGATGAACTTCGTAGCGTTCCTTCAATCCGCGCAGAATGGCGATGGTGGCTTCCACTGTTGGTTCGTCCACCAGCACCGGCTGAAAGCGTCGTTCCAGGGCCGGATCTTTTTCGATGTGCTTGCGATACTCGTCGAGGGTCGTCGCGCCGATGCATCGCAATTCGCCCCGGGCCAACTGCGGCTTGAGCAGGTTGCCGGCGTCCACCGCCCCCTCGGCCTTGCCCGCGCCGACGATGGTGTGGAGTTCGTCAATGAACAACAGAATCCGGCCCTGACTGGCGGTGACTTCTTTGAGGAAAGCTTTTAAGCGATCTTCAAATTCGCCGCGGTATTTGGCTCCCGCGATCATTGCGCCCAGGTCCATCGCCACCAGGCGCTTGTTCTTGAGCGATTCCGGCACGTCGCCGCTCACGATGCGCCGGGCCAATCCCTCGGCGATCGCCGTCTTGCCCACGCCGGGTTCGCCAATGAGCACCGGATTGTTCTTGGTGCGCCGCGTGAGGACTTGCATGACCCGCCGGACTTCTTCGTCGCGCCCGATGACCGGATCAATTTTCCCCTGCCGGGCCAGCACGGTCAGGTCCCGGCCATATTTCTCCAGCGCTTGAAATTTGTCCTCTGGATTCGGATCGGTGACCCGTTGATTGCCGCGCAGGTCGGCGAGGGCCTGTAAAATCGTGTCCCGTTTCAGCCGGTGATTTTGGAAAATCTGTTTCAGGGCGGGCCCGCCGGCGTCCACCAGTCCGAGCAACAGATGTTCCGTGCTGATGTAATCGTCCTTGAGCCGTCCGGCTTCGGTTTGGGCCGCTTGCAAGGCCTGGCGCAAATGCGGGCTGGAAAAGACATCGCCGGCGCCCTGCACCTTGTGGCGGCGGGCCAATTCCCGTTCCACCGCCGGGCGGAGGGTGGCGGGCGGCACGCCGATCTTTTCGAGCAGTTCCGGAATCAGACTGTCGTCTTGATCCAGCAACGCCAACAGCAAATGCTCGCCGTCCATTTCCTGGTGCGAGTATTCGTGCGCGATGCGTTGGGCCGCTTGCAGCGCTTCCTGCGATTTGATGGTCAGCTTGTCCAGTTGCATGTCTAATCAATGAGTTTGAACTTCCCGCCCGTCAAGTGCCCAACCTGTTTTCGGGCGGTGCGAACAGTCATCCGGGGGACGGCGTCGTGTGCATAGGAAGATCTTGCGCGATGAAGCGCTTGCTCTTGAATGCGCCGCAACGGTCGCTCCGCTCAGGGAGCGACGGTCCGAGCGATTGGGCTGGGGCGGTCGGCGGTTATTTGTTTTCGTTCAACAATTTGGCAGCGCGCTCGCGCACGGCTGGATTCCCCGATTCAGCCTGCAATTTTTCCGCCAGGGACCGGGCGGGCGCCGGAGACGTTTTGACGACCGATTCAGCAATTTTGAGGGCGGCAAGCTCCGCCTCGGCGCGAATGGCGCTTTCGGCAAGCAACGGGGTCACCAGGGACAACGCGCCGGGGTCGGCGACGTTGGCAATGCCGGAGAGAATCAGCTTGCGGTCGTTGGGACGCGGGCTGCCCGCCAACAGTTCGCCAAATGTTTTTACTTTAGCAGCGGGGGATTGCGAGCTGGTTTCCAGCAGCCGCACGCCACCGCGCAACGCCAGAAACCGGTGGGAATCGTCGGTGGTCTTCCGCCAGACATCGAGCAACGCGGGCAGGGCGGCGGCATCCGGCCAGTCGGTCAACGCGCGCACGGCGGCATCCCGCACTTGGGGATCTTCCGCCGCCACGGATCGCTGCACACTTTCGAGGGTCGCGGGTGTGCCCACGCCGACGAAGACGCGCAACAACGCGCATTGAACGGCCGTCGAACTGGCATTCAATCGCGGTAGCAATTGTGCGGCGCACGCCGCTTTGTCGGGGATGCGGGCGCAGGCGGTTTCGAGCGCCTCCTGCACGGCTTGGATTTCGGCTTCGGATTTCGCTCGGCCAAGCAGGTCGGTCAACGCGTTCAATTCGCCTACCCCGGCAGTGTCCCCCAACGCCTTGAGCCCAGCCGCGCGCATGGCGGCATCGGCGTCGCCGGCCGCTTCGATGAAGTCGGAGGTGGCGGCGGCAATCCGGCGTTGGCCGGCCAACCGGATCAAGGGCAGCCGCGCGTTTCCGGAAGCGGCGCGCAACCGCGTGGCCACGAGCGGGTCCACTTCGTCGGCGGGCAACCCGGCCAGCGTGGTGATCGCGGTTTGGGCCAGTTCCGGATCGGATTCGCCCACGGCTTGGAGCAAGACCGGGGTGGCCCGGGCGCTGCCCAAGCGGCCCAGCGCGGCCAACGCCGCCAAGCGAAGATGTTTTTCGCCGTCCCGCGCCTGGGTTAACAAGACGTCCGCCGCGGCTTCGTCGTGCCGATCGGCAATGGCGAGCAGCAACGGGACCTGCCGGGCGGTGGGCGTCTGGCGTAATTCCACCGCCAGTTCCTCCGTCACCACCTGGCCGGGCAGTTCGCGCGCTGTGCTCAAGCCAATGGCCCACAGCGCCTGGTCCGGTGAGCGCAAGGTTTCGAGCAGCAACGGGATGCCATCATGGAAGCGGGCGAGGATGGCGCCGCGCGTGGCTTCGGCAATGCGGATGGCGGGTAATTCCGCTTGACGCACCGCGTCATAAAATCTCGCGGCCTTGGCGTATTCCTTTTGGGCGAAGAACTGTTCGCCACAAAGGATGCATCCTTGCGCGGCTGTGGAGCGTACGCTGGCGCGGGAATCGGTGAGCGTTCTTTGCAGAATCCGCGCCGGCGCATCGCCCCCGATCCGGCCTAAAGCTAGGGCGGCCGCAGAGGCCACGGCTTCGTCGTCACCGCGCAACCGGCTGATGAGCATTCGGACGGCTTGGGCATCGCGGCGCACCCCGAGCGAGTTGATGACCCCGACCAGCAACCGGCCTTGCAACTGTCCCGCAGCGTCGCGCAGCGCCTGATCCGCCGCGGGTCCGGGAATCGCTTCCAACGCGGTGCGCGCCCAGGCCGCCAGTTGTTCGTCGTGCAGCAGCGGCGCCAACGCCGGCACCGCTTCGGCAGTGCCATAAACGGCCAGTTGTTTGCAGGCGAGCGCTTTGTCCGCCGAGGGAGCCGAAGATTGCAGCGTGGCCATGGCCCGCCGCGCTTTTTCCGGGGAAGCTGGGTCGGGCGCGGAAAACCCATGCCAAGCCAGCATCGCCAGCGTCAGAAGGAAAAGCCGTTGAAGCAAATGATGTTTCATGATTGGAAATAAGGCAGAGGGTTCAACCAGCAGGAATCAGGCGGTCCACGGTTCGCGCAACGCCTCGGAACGGAGGCGGTTGGCTTCTTCATCGCCGCTGAACTCACACTTCACCGGATCGAAGTGGACCCGGCGCTGTAAGAATTGCGCGATGTTGATGGCGTGACAGGTGATGTGCGACCAGCAGGCCGCGTCGGCGTTCGCCCGGGTGCGTCCGCGGGTGCGCACGCAATTCAGGAAATCGCGCACATGGAAGTTGGCCGGGTACCCCGCAATCCGGGGCCGGGGCCCGGCGATCAATTCCGACGGACTGGCTTCCATTTCTCCGTTGTCGCCGGTTTCCACCCAACCGCGCGTGCCCTCAAAGCGCACCGGACAGGAGCCCAAAGGCAACCAGCCATCGTCCCGCACCACGAGTTTGACGCCGTTGGCGTAGCGGGCGTGGACTTGATTACCCTCCGGCCAGTATTCCACCGCCGCCGTGTGATCGGCGTCATTGGCCCACTGACAGAGGTCCACACAATGAGACCCCCATTCCAGACAGCCGCCGCCGACCAAGCCGCCGCCTTTTTCAAACTCGCCGCCCGCGAGCAGGGATTTATTGAAGGGGCGCCAGGCCGCCGGGCCGAGGTAAAGATCCCAATCCACGTCGCTCACAGAAGGCTCGGGTTCGGGGGGAAGCCAGCCGCTGCTTTGGGTGGTCAATCCGCGGGGTTGCGCGTGCAAGGTTTGCAATTGCCCCAACTTCCCCTGCTGGGCCAATTCGACGGCGTAAGCAAAATTCGGCAGGCTGCGGCGTTGTGTGCCGGCCTGAAACACCCGGCCCGTCCGCCGGAAGGCGCGCGCGAGTTCCAGGCTTTGCACGATGGTTTTCGTGCAGGGTTTTTCGCAATAAACATCTTTGCCCGCCTCGGCGGCGAGGATGGACGCCGTTGCGTGCCAGTTCGGCCCGGTGGCGATGAGCACGGCGTCGAGGTCCGGGCGCGCCAGTAATTCGCGCAGATCGCGGTACATGGCGCAATCGGAGTTTTTGTAGAAATCGTCGGCCTTCTTTTTGACCGCCTGCCGGCGTTGTTCTTTCACGTCGCAGATGGCGACAAATTGAACTCCCGGTTCCGGCAGAAAACAGCCGAGCACATAGTTGCCCCGTCCGCCAATGCCAATGGCCCCCAGGACAATCCGCTCACTGGGCGCTACGGCGCCGCCGCGGCCAAGCGCGGAGAGGGGAATCAGATTTGGCACGGCCACCAGTCCGCCGGCGAAGGCCCCGGCGCGTTTCAGGAAGTTTCGTCGAGAGACTGTTTTCATAGATGCAATGATCCAAATATCGCCCCGCATGATGAGGCGGGCGCGGGGGCAGGGCAAGCATGGAGGTTGAATTTGTATACGCGCCGGGCAAACCACTGAATCAAGACGCGTGACCGGCAGCCATGCGCGCTCGGAAATGACGACAACGATCGCGACGCCAGCCCACCTTGATCGCCACCGGTGGCAAAGGGGGTGAGCAATCAGAAATTGCAAAAAGGCGATTTGAACAGGTGAAGTTTACGGCGTCCCTTGGTTGTCGAACGCGCCCACGGACTGGCGCCGTCCAAAAACCGATCCCTTTCTCCAGTGCGCGGGTGAACGCGCCGTGTCATGGCGTGCGGCGTCCCCGGCCGCTTTCTTGAAGCGGCGCCGGGCAGAGTTGGGGGCGCATCCGCCAAGTGCGGTTGCCGGCGATACAATCACGAGCACACCAAATCACCCACGCATTCGCAACGTCTCTCGTTTCCATCTTGCCAATTCGCCGTTGGTGGCTACCGTGACTTGCAAACACGACGACACCACGGCGATGACTACGACCAACCGCTGCGCCGGCCCGAATCGCCCCGCCCAAGTCGCATCTTTGGGAGGGACAGGTTCCACCCTGTCCCAATTCACCTACGCCGCCGGCGGCAATCTCACGCCGGGCGGGCGGCAAAATTACACGAGGGAGGCGGAGAACCGGCTGGTAGAGCTGACGGCCCGGACCGGAGCGGGGCCGCAAACTTCGTTGCCATTGGATTACGACTGGCCCGGGCGGCGCCTCCGCCAACCGGTGCGGAACGACCCGACCGGGAGCGGCAACCCCACCCATGACGCGCAGTGCGTGAACGACGGCGGGATCTTGCTCGCCCGAACGGACCATTCCGCACTCCACACTCCGTAATCCGCACTGGCGCACGCCTATTATCATTGTGATGGCAACGGCAACGTGACGTGTTTGGTTGACACCAACGGCCAGGTGGTGGCGCGTTATAGTTACGATCCGTATGGCAACCTGCTGGGCATGTCTGGCCCGTTGGCCGGGGTCAACACCTACCGCTTCAGCAGCAAGGAATGGGGCACGCTAACGCCGGGCTTTATTACTACGGATACAGATTCTACGAGCCGAATTTGCAACGGTGGCTGAATCAAGACCCGTTGGAGGAATTTGGCGGGTTGAACCTCCATCAGTTTGTTTTCAACGACCCAATCAATCTTACTGACAAGGATGGGCGGATTCCCCCGCTGCCGATTGTCGGGGCAATCATCTATTTCAGCTGCACGGCGATCGTCAATGCCCCCGGGCCAGATGATGAAACTTTTCCGCCATATCACGACGCCCCGGATCCAGTGACTGTATATTGCGCTTGTCTATTCCCGGGGGCGACGGTGGGGTTTAATCTGGGTGAAACGATTGCAGAGGACCTGGGTGTGCCAGCAGAAGTAGTAACGGCGGCCGGAATGATGATTCCGGCACCAAAAATACCACGTGGCTTCCCCAATCTGAGTCGAGCGAAACCAAAAACGTCTGTTCAAGGTGGGGGTGGACTCCGAAAGAGATGGAAAGACAAAAAAGGAAATATCTACGAATGGGATTATCAACACGGTACCGTTGAAAAATACAACAAACGAGGCAAACATCTTGGTGAATTCGATGGAAATACTGGTGCGCAACTCAAACCTGCGGATTCAACTAAATGTGTGGAACCATGAATACAATGAGAAACTCTGCAAAATTACACCGATATATTTCAATCTTCAATAAGTCAAACGACTTGCTCGTTAGCACTGTTTCATTGACCAGTGAAGAGTTTGAGAAAATCAGACTGATCCTAGGGTACAGCGATAATGATCCAATGTATGAATGCTACCCTGTGATTGGTGAGGCTCTTGAGCAGGTTTCGGCACTCTTGGCTGGCCGGCTTACTCGCGGAAACTTTGACTACTTTCTTGATACGGACAGTGAATAAAGCGAACCGTACGCGTCCAACCAATACACCCAACATGTCATGAGTTTTGCACGTGCGCGGCTTTTCAAAAGTGAACACGCTGAATGAACTGACAAGCGCGACCCGTAGAGGCACGCTGACTGTGGCCGGTCAGGCCAGCCAGCCGGGGGCAAACCTCAGCAGCGTGTCCGTCAGCGGCACGGGCTTGAGCGCCGGGAAGGCGGAGTTATATGCGGACGGGAGTTGGACGCGAGCGGGCGCAACCCTGGCCAACGGGAACAACACCTTCACGGCTACCGCCACAGACACCTATGGGCGCACCGCCTCTGACACTGCTAACTTCTATCTCCCAGCTACTAACTCCTTCACGTACGATCTCAACGGCAATTTGACCAACGACAGTCGCCGGGTCTTTGAGTATGACTACGAGAACCAGTTGACCAACGTGTACGTGGCCGGCGCGTGGAAGAGTGAGTTCCGGTATGACGCGTTTGGGCGCAAGCGAGTGCAGCAGGACTACGGCTGGACGGGCAGCGCGTGGTTGCTGACGAACGAAGTCCGGTATATCTATGACGGCATGACGGTGGTGCAGGAACGCAATGCCAACAACCTGGCCCTGGTCAGTTATACCAGTTCTAATTCGTAATTGCACTATTCTCCGCTGCGGTAGCGTTTACCTGTTGGACCAGCCAAGGATGAGAAACTAACCGCCGCACGCGCTCGGCACTCTCATCGAGAGGCCGCAACTCCTCCTCCAGCGCCTGTTCCAACGACTCCAGGGTGTGCCACAGTGTGTTGGCGATGCGGTCCTTGATGAGGTCGCCAAGGGCTTCCACCGGATTGAGCTCCGGACGGTAAGGGGGCAGCGCGATCCAGTGGATCCGGGCAGGCAACTCCGGGCTGCCCGCAGCCGGATGAAAACCGGCCTGATCCCAGAGGACCCCATGCTCCGCCTCCGGATCCCGGGCCGCCAAGTGCTCCAAGAATAAACGGCTCATCCCCAAGTTGACCTCGGGCAGACAGAGAAACTGAGCGGCATGGTCGCCATCCACCTCCAG
>MWDV01000409.1 GCA_002070715.1 Verrucomicrobia bacterium ADurb.Bin118 | reverse complement strand
TCCGGCCCGGGCGGCAGTATCAACCGGGCTTGGATGTTGTCCACCCGCAGATTCGATCCCGCCGGCGCGGCGTTCTCCGTGAAAATCTGCACACTGAAAAATTGGTTCAGATAACCGATGTTGCCGGGAATCACCAGCAGGGCGGGAATGGGAGGAATCCGGAAGTCGGGGATGGGATCGTCTTCATCGTCCACCGGCTGAAAATTGATGCCTTGAATCTCCAGATTCAACCCGGCGGTTTCAAAGTCGGGCGGCAGGGCGACCACCTCGGCGGCGATCTGCCGATTCAACGCGGCAGCCGTCTTGAGACGCTCCTCCAATTCCGCGGCGGGAATCAATTCCGTGGAGTCGGAGAACTTGGGGGCCACCACGGGAAAGGTGACCGGCACCGTCTTGCCATCCAGCACCAGGGCGACTTCGAATTCAACCGCGCGGAAATTATTCTCATCAATGGCAATCCCCTTCTCTTCGATCTCCTGCATCGTCAAAGGCCGGGAGGTCACCCGGGACACCAAAACCTCGTCAAAAACCCGCACCGGCACACTCGCCGGGGTCGCCTCCATGCGCGTCTCTCCGGTCGTCGCATCCACCAGGCGCAGGTTGTCCAACTGGTAATCCCCCACCAGATTGATCACCGGGAGCATCAGCGGTGTGTTGGGCGCCGCCACCAACCGGCGCGGCTCGGGGAAGGCCGGACCGCGCAAAGTGCCTTCCACGTACGCGTTGGCCGCCAGCGCCACACTCGCGGCGGCATTGGTGCTGCCGCCGGCGATGATGGACACCATCACCGAACCGGCGATTCCTTTCGGCACCGCCACCGCGCTGGGGGAAACCTGCAACGCGGTGCCGGTCACCCGGTATTCCAAGGTGGTCAGCGGCGCCACGTCGCCGATCCCGACATCCGGTGGGAGCAGCCACGCGGCCAGCAACAAGCCCACCGTCAGCCGATGGCGCCTTAACATGGAGAGGAGAGAATGGCTCATAACTTCAACGTGTAATCACTCGCCATAATGATGACCATAGAACGTGGTGGGGAACATGCGCGTGGGATATCGGCCCCCGTCCGCCTCCCATTGCGCCTCACGCCGCCTGATCGCCCCGATATCGGCCCCTCGATGTGACGGTTTGAGCAACACGTCCGTATAGAACTGTTCGTGGAGGGAAAGCATCTTGTTGACATTGACGTTTTCGTTAAAATTCAAGGCGGCGCCCCTTTCGGCGAAGCCGAAGGCAAAGGCCTCCCCTGTTCCCTTTTTCATCTTCAACTCAAGGTTGTCCCAATGGGCGATGCCCAGTACGGCGTGCCCTTCCATCGAAAAATTAGGCGTCCCATATTCCTGCGGCAGGTTGAAGGACATGCCGTGCTGATACGCTTGTTGAAATTCGTTCGCATGGAACTGCTGTTTGGTTAGATCGGTGATGCTGCGGAAGCCCGGGGAAAGCCGCGCAATCTCCCGATTGACATCCATCTGAAACTTGCGGGTCTGGGCCAAGGTCATCGGCTGGCCGTTGGAGAGCAGATACAGTCCATCGAGATCCCCGGTATAGGTTTTTCCCCCGTGGGTCACCAACGCCGTCACCAAATCGCTCTTGGCCACCACTATTTCCGGTTTGCCCTGGTAGCCCTCCTCCGTACGCTGCATGCGCGCCTGGGGGTTGTTCGCTTTGCGAATGGCCAGTTCGTAGCGGAAGCCGTCCCGGAATCCTTGTGACATCACCCGGATGTGTGCGGCAATTTCCAGGTCGGACATTCCCCGACGGGTTAGTGTGGAGTGAACTTCATTGATCAGCCGCAACTGCTTCCTGTTATAACCAGAACGCTCGAGGAACCTGTAATATTGTATACGGGTAACCCCCTTAGAAATTAGCCCGGACGGATCCCGCAAGCTGCTGGGGTTATTGCCAAAGCCCGCATAGAGATTGACGCTATCCTCATAGCCCAGCGGATCGGGCTCAAGGAACATGCCCGCAAACGGATCGTAGAATCGGGCCCGGAGATAAACCAAGCCGGTGTCATAATCAAAATACTGCCCGTGGAACAGGAAGGGCGATCCCACCGTGCTGCGGGCCACCGTACCGCTGTCGGTGACGGGGTTGTCCGGCGCCGTGTAATAGACGGTCCCCACCGCTCCGGTCGGCGTCAGGGTGAAGGTTTGAGCCTGAACCGGATTATTCCAGTCATCCGTCAACCGGTCCGCGGCCAGGGTCAACGTCACCGGATTGGTGCCGGCGGTGTCTGGGGTAAAGATCACAACGGTGTTGGGGGCGAATCCGGCAACACTTTCCGGCAACTCGGTGTGCCCCGGCGCGCCGGTGACCAAACCATCGTAATCCGGCGTCAGGCGGCGAATTCCCGGCTGCAACCCCAGATCGGGAATCCGGGCGCTGACCGGTTCGGTGAACTCAAGCAACAGCGTCCCACCCGAACCGGCCAGGATGCGTTTGACCACGGGCGCCACAGCATCCTGCGGCTCGATAACCGGCTGACCGTGGGGATCGTACCAAATCCGTTCCTGCACCACCCCAAAATGGTCGGCTACCGCCACCACGGATTTTTGATGATCCCGGAGGAAGTAGAACCGTTGCAACACTCCGTCGTTGTCCCGTAGATCCGCCGCGACCGGCGCGTCGGTATCCAAATAGAAATAGCGCCCGATCAAGACCGGCGGTTCCGACGTTCGATCATACTCCTCCAACAACCGGCTTTTATCGTCGTAAACAAAACTGCGGTAATCCACCGGGACGCCATTTTGCGTCACCCGGCGGGCGTACCGTAAGCCGCCGGGTTGGTAGAAGTTCTCCACCACCACGCCATCGCTGCGTTCGATGCGCGTTAATTGGCCCAAACCGTTGTGCTGCAGCAGCGCCGGCACCGCCACCGGGGCGCTGCCGGCCGCCGGCCGGACCCATAATTGCGCACCGGACACTTGCCCCATGGCATCCGCCTGCCGGGTACCGCCGTCCACGACGGCCGGCAGTAAAAATCCGTCATGCGCCGTCCAATTCGTGGCAAACGCCGGCACCACCGGGCCCGGCCCCGTCAGATCGCCGGTCTGTAAATAATCCAAGCCGGTGGAGTGATAATGGTAGGTGCGCTGATAAGCGAACCGGCTGACATCCGCCACGCCCGACAACGGGAAACCGCCAATTTGCGCACGCGACAGTCGTTCCCCGGGGTCGTAGGAATAATTATCGGTTTTGCCGGCCCGATGCAGGAACTGCCGCATTTCCACGTTGTTCGCGCCGTCGTACTGATAGCGCATCTCCGCCTGCCGCGCCCCGCCGGGGGTCCGGACGTAACGCGCGCCGGTGATGCGGCCCCGCGCATCGTACACGTTATCCATCCGCAACACGCCGCCGAAGTCCACCTGCTTGGGCTGGTTGTTCCCCTGCCAATCGGTGACGGTGGCGATCGGGGCGGTCGGGCCGGTGATGCCGGTTAAGCGCCCGGCGTCATCCCGCTCTTCCTGGACAACATATCCCGAGGGATAGGTCACCCGGTTGCGCGCCTGATCATCCCGGTATCCGTAAGTGACGGCAAAGGTGGCCCCCGCCTCCTGAAATTCAGCGCGCACCAGCGGTCCGGCCTTGTCGTAAGTGAACTTGGTGACGCCCGGACTTCCGCCGCTTTGCTCGTAGTTCACCTCCCGCGCCTGCCCCATGGCGTCATAAGCCACCGTGGTCTGGTACGTGGTGTCATTGAATTGAACCACGCTGGTGAGCGGATGCCCCTGCCGGTCATAATCCATGGTGATGGTCCCGCCCGGAATCGTGATGTGCGTGGGTTGATTGCGGGCGTCAAAGGCGGTGGTGGTAATCGCATTTCCATTGCGCAACGTGCGCCGGGTCTGCCGGAACAACTCGTCATAGGCGTAATCGAAACCGGCCGCCGGGTCGCCGGTGAACTGCAACTGTCGCTGATCATTGTAACGCCGCTGAAACTCCAACCCGTCCGCCCGGGTCCGTCGCAACACCTCGCCCAACGCCGAGTATTCGATCTGGGTGGCATGATGGCGCGCGTTCCTGGTTTCAATGACCTGGCCGTCCGTCCGCGCGACAAATTCCGCCAGCAACCCCAAATTATCGGCCTGGCTCTCGCGGTGATCCAGCGGATCGTACGTGTAATTGTCGGCGTAGGTCGCGCCGGTTTCATGGCGCACCTCCCGTTCCACGTTGCCGTTGCCATCGGTGGTGGTGAGCGTTTCCAGAATGGCCCCGGCGAAGCGGGTGGGCCGGCCGGCGGCATCCCATTCAAACGTCACCGTCTGGCGCGGCCCGGTGATGGTCCGCCGGTTGGTTTCATAGACGGTGGTGTCCGTCCGCGTCGGTACGGCGTCGCCTTTCACTGTGGATCTCACCGTCCGTCCCAGGGCGTCAATCGCTTCCACTTCCGTCTCGTTGACGACGCCATAGACCGGATCCGTGATCACCTGCGACTTCAACTGGCCCCCGGGGAAATACGTCCGCTCCGTGACATACTGGCGGGTGCCGGTCTCAATCGTGCTGCGGATGGCCCGGTCCAAACCGTCATACTCCGCCGTGGAAACGAGATCGCCGCCCCGGCGTGTTTCCAGCACGTTGCCATGCAAATCCAGTTTGGATTCCTCGGTATAGGAACCGAGCTGCATTTTGATCAGTTGGCCGAGGGCGTTGTACGTGAATTTCTGCAACGTGCCGCCGGGATGATGGATCACCGCCACCCGCGAGCGCTCATCGGGTTCGTAAACGTATTCCAGCGGCGCCACGGCACCATCCACTTCCACCCCGTTGATGACCTGTCGTTTGACGAAACCTTTGACGTCAACTTCCCGTTCAATGACCAGTGCCTTGCCATCGCCCAGCTCGTGGCGGTAGGTGGTCATCCGCCCCAGTTCGTCATAGGCCAGTTGTTGAACGTCCGCCCCGCGCTGGATTTCCACCTCCTGCAATTTGTTGTTGTACTTGGTGGTGTAGGCGGCCCCGCGGGGGGGCTGAATGCCGCTGGGGGCCCCCAATTGCGCGGGAATGCTGCCGTCATAAGTGTAATGCGTCGCCGCATCGCCGGTCCGGGCGGTCTCCAGAAAACCTGTGGCCGGGGAGAACGTCGCCGAGGTTTCCACGCCGTTGCAATCCACCCGCTGGGTTAATTGACCCCGCTCGTTGTACGTGAAGGACTCCGTTCCCGCCGTGTCATGCTGAACGGACGCAATGTAGCGTCCATCCCCGGAAAGTTGGTAGGTGATGGCGAAGCCGTTGGCGTCGGTGTGGATGCCGGACGGCAGATTATAGCGCGGGTCATAGTTGTAAGTCTCCGTGTAATCCGCCCCGCCCCGCGGGCCCGCCTCCACTTGCAGCGACTTCAGATTCCCGCGCGAGCGAAACACCGGATTGTTTGTGTCGTAGTTGAACCGTTGAATCCGGCCTTCCGGAAACTTGAGGTAAGCCATCAACCCGGTGTCTTCATCCTGTTTTTGCTCGACCTTGGCGGGATCCACCCCCGGTCCGGTCACCTCCACGGAAGTGGGATGCCCCATGGGGTCGAATTGCAATTTGGTGGTGCTGCCATCCGGCAGATCCACGGAACTGATCTGGCCCGCCATTTTATCAGCGGCATTCTCCATGGGAATATGAAGCGCGACATTATTCTCGAAACCCGTGCCGCTTTGCGCCACCGGTTTGCCGGTGCTGTTCAGGGCGTTGTCCGCCGACAATACCGGCGTGGCATTGGCCGTGGCCGCAATCGAAGTCAGATGGCAGTTCTGATAGGCATAGACGGTCAGGGCCCGACCGGAAAAACCGCCGTTTTCCCCCGCCACCTCGACGCCCCGTTTGCGGATCAGGAAGCCGTCGTCGCTGTATTCATACAGCACATCCCGGCCCGCATAATCACGCAACCGGCCAATCTTGCCTTCGAGGTACGGGTTGTTCGTATCCAAGTCCAACCCGGAAACAAAATCCGGATCCGTGCTTTGGTGGCGATAATAACCGAACTCAACGTACCGCGGTCCGGAAACCGAGCGATCATCAATCCGCACCAGCCAGCCGTTGCGGTCGTACTGCAGTTCATGACGATTGGCCGGGAACCGGTCAATGATGGTTTCCAACCGTCCGTTCGGCGCGTAACGGTAACGCATGCCTTCCGGCGTCAGGCGTTCAAAGCGGCCATCCTTGAATTTCACCAACAAATCAAAGACGCCCTGCCGTTTTTGCGGCAGATAGTAATCCGAGACGTACCGGGCATATTCAAATTCCTGCACCAAGGGATCCCCTACGTAACCAGCCGGCATGTTGGTCGAAATCCACTGAAACAGAATGGTGCCGCCCGCTCCGGTTTGGAACAACACGTCCTGACTGCCGGCGATTTCGCTCGCGTCGGCATTGCCCCGGGCCAGCAATGGCATTTGCAATCCGGCGGGAAACGTGTCCGGACTCAATTCTGTCAGCCGCTGGTTGTAATTGAAGTCCCAGCCCACACCGAAGGGCCCCTCGTACAGATCCTGGTTGCCAATCGCGCGGTTGATGCGGATCGGCATGCGCGGGCTGGGCAGTTGCAGGTCGGTGGCGTCGGTTCGCAATTCGCCGCTGTGGGCCAGAATCATGCCGTACGTGCCCGGTAAACCTTCGCCTCCGCCGGCAGGCGGAGGATTGTCGCCCACGAGGTAATCCCGATTCACGGTTAGCGCGACCGCGACACTGATCGGGTAAATCATTTTCCGATTCGGATCCACCCGGGCCGCAAATGGTCCCATCACCGGACCCGCGTCCGGATGCGTCACCTGGCCGGGTTCGATGAAGGCCCGTAACTGGGCGCCGCTCGTCAACACTTCCCGATCCACCAAGCCGTTCCGGTACTGGAATAATTCATCCGGCGTGACTTTTTCGGTCACCAGCACAAAAGGACGCGACAGGTAACGATTGAAGAACGGACTCGCCGGATCATCGCTCAAACGAAACGCCGGCAAGGCGCGAATATCCGCGCCGCAGTTGGGTCGCGGGCGCTGTCCGATGGCGTCCTGGGTGGTGGCGGAGACGGCCCGCACCGGGGCAAAACCGTAGCCCGGATTCGACAAGGGCCGGCCCGCAGGGTTCAACGACTCCAAGCCCAATTCAATCCGCTTGCCCGCCCCGCCGGGAGCAACCACCAGCACGTAATAGTGCAAGGCCGGACGGGGATCGCCCTCCAATTCCGAGTCCAGCCCCAGCTGTGGGACCGCATGCGCCCGGGCCGGGGCCAGCGCGCCGGCGGTTCGCGCGCCAGCCATGATCTGCGCCACGGTTGCCTCCGACTGTCGCGCCATGGCCGTCGGGTCCACCAGACTGCCCTGGGCCGGAAAACTGACAAAGGTCAGCTCGGGTGGCGATTGCACGACGGCGGTGCGCGAGCCGTCCGCGGTGGCGCGCACGCCAAAATCCGTGATGGCCGCGCTGCGGGTGGTCGTTCCCGCTCGCGGGATGGCGCCGAGAATGGCCGGATGCAACTGTCCGGGCGGGGCGTTGGAAACACCGAGCGCGTTGGGATCCAGCAATACGACATTTTGTCCACCGGAAACTTCCAGTTGCCCCTGGTTCATTTGCACCAGGCCCAGTGAACCTCCCAGCAAACTTTCCGGAATCGGCACCTTGCTCAGCAACACGGGCGCCAGCGGTTGGCTAATGTCAATGACCGCCAATTTCTGCTGACCATCGCCATCCGGCTGCAGGGAAACCAGCGCCGCGGCAATCGTGGTCGGCGCCCCATCCTTCACGATGGGGAGCCCGTCGAAGACCGACACAAAGCGGGGAAACGCCCCCGCCTCAAAGGGCACCATGCCGCTGACCGGATCGTCCAAATTCAATGGCAATCCCCCGAAGGCCAAAGTGCGGTACATGGCCGGCAACCGCGCGCCCAATCCCCCTTTGGTATCCAGCGTATAACCTTCCCGGGTCGTGATGCCCACGATGGCGGCGCCGGGAGTGGCCGAAAAATCCATGATCTTCTGCGTGGTATTCTGCAAGACGTAATTGAAGCGCTTGCCGTAGAACTCCACCGGCGCCGCATCCGGCAGGGGCAGCATCTCCTGATCCCCCACGTAGTCGCCGTTGCCGTCGCGATCAATCCCGGAGTTTTGCGGGGTGCGCTTATCCGGCGTCGGAAAGACCAGGCGTTCGGACGGATTGGATTGGTAGCCGATGATCAATTCCTGCAGATTGACAAACCCCAACAGTTGAACATCCTGCCCGTATTCTTGATAGACCAGATACGGCGGCGCCCAGCGCACCGTCGTGGCCGCCGAACTCACGCGATAGCTAACGATGGGTTGCGCCAGCAACACAGGCGCCGTGCCATCGCCGGCTGCGAACACCCACAGATATTGGCCGCGCACGGAAACGGTGGTACCTTGGGCGGTATCAATCAAGGCGTCCAGATCACCACCCACCACCGCCACGATGTCACTCACCTCCACCTCCTTGTGAACGGTGCGCTTGAAGTGGTACTGCGGAACGACAGCCAAATCCCGCGGCTGCCCGTAAAGGCGGGTCCGGCTCAACAAACGGGGCTGCAGCGGAATGGAGACATCGTAAATGTTCAAGTGACTGCCTTGCGCGGCGAAATCCAAGGCGTACAGCCGGTCCCCCCGGATCACCGCCCCCCGGCCGCTGTCCAAGCCGGGCAGGTTGGCCGTGGGGGACGGTGGGGTGCGCAGGGTCATCGAAAAACTATCGGCCTCGGGCGTGGTGGGTCGTTGATCCAGTGGTTGCCCGGCCAAATCGCGGATGGAGGCGCCGGAGAGCGTCAAGCGGAAGGTGCTGTCCGGCAACAGACCGGGGTACTGCAAGGTCAGACTCTGTTGATCGCGGCTCAAGTGGACCACCGGCGGGGGAATGTTGCCCGGGCCGCTCAGATCAATGCCCGCCACGTTGTTGGTCACAAAAGGATCAATCGCCTTGTTGAACACCAGGGAAATGGCGCCATTCACATCCAAATAACCATTCTCCACCGGTCGCACCTCCATGACCAACGGTCCCCGTACGTCGTTGGTGTCGGGTGGCGGAATATCGCCCGGGGTGACCGGCACGGTCCCGATAAAAGGAATGGCGTGGTTTTGGATGGTATCAAGCAATCCGTTCTCAAAATTGGCGATGATCTTGAAGGTGACCAGTACCGGTTTGTTGACGGTGACCTTGCCGCTCCAGCGGGTGCGCGTGCCGGTGGTCGTGGTCTGCTCCTGCGTTAATGAATACTGGACGTTGGTCTCAACCAACCCGGTGAGCAGATTGGTGCGGCCCACGCCACTGATGCTCACCCTGAGTTCCGGCGCCAGAGCCGGTTGGGAAGCATCCACAAACACGTCACACGTCTGCCCCGGCGCCGGCAAGACGGGCAGGTTGGCCACGCTGATACTCGGCGGTGCCTGATCCAAATTGGGAACGAAAAAGAAAAAGTTTTTGTACACCGCGCCCGCCAGACTCAGATCGCCCGGATCCCAGCCGCCCAATGCTGTTGAGACCGGTTTGATGGGATTCACCGGTTGCGTTTGTACTTCCTGAAATAACGGATGGGTGCAGGTGATCAGGTAGTTCGCCCCCGCGGCCGGGGCCACCGTCAAAAAATGGCCCTCCCGGTCCGTCGTGGCGTAAACCATACCGGGGCGCAGCCGCCCTTGAATCACCCCCACGACGTTCGGCGTCATTGAAACCGAGACAAACGCCCCGCTCAACGGCTGGGCATTTTGGATCATCTGTTGCTGAAACGCATAGGCGGCTATGGATATGATCTGTCCCGGAAGCTGCATCGCCGGGCCCAACCTCTCGCTGACCGGATTTTTCAATCCTAATTGCATGGCCAAACCGACGGGGACATCAATCATTTGGATCCCCGTCTGCAGGTTCAAGGCGGCCACCACCTGCGCCGTCAATCCGGCCTGCTGCATGCCGAGCGCCAGATCGTAAGGCAGGGCGCCCGCCTTCCCCTTGATCACCACCGGACGCGGACCAAACAAAAGCGGGACCAACAACTGGTTGAAACCGATTTGAATGCCCGCGCCCACCGTCGGCCCCAGCGCCGGGAGGATCAACCCCACCGACGTATCCAAAAACCCAGCCGCCAGTTGATCGTTATCCCCTTGGGCACGCGGTCCTCCGGCGGGAACGATGCCCTCCGGCGACTGCGGGGTGAACCGCAACTGATCCATGATCTCAAAGGACGTGACGGCTTGGGTGTCCCGAACGGCGGTCAAAACCGCGGCCACATTCGTGGGCGATTCATCCTCGGGATAGTCAAAATCCCTCAAGTCAATCGGAAACCGCACCTGCAACGGCAACGTCGGCAGGGCGCCTTCCAATCGTAAATTCAAGGCTTGGCCCGCCACCACCCCATTGCTGGGCATCACCTGGTTCAGTTGCATCGTCAGATCGTCCAGGTTCAAGGACTCCAGCTTGAACTTGGTGCGGGTGGGCACCGCCCCGGCCGGCACGGTGATTTGAATCGGCCCGCCGCTCCCGGCCGCCGTCAAAGTACCGCCCTGGGCATATAATCCCACCGAACCATCGTCGAACAACTGCCGGTTCACCGGCACATAAATGCGCGAACCGTTGAGGTTCACGAAGGTTGCCGAGATGAAATCCTGCGCCTGGGCGGCGACAAACGTGGCAAAGCTGCCATCGCTTTGGGAGAGCACGGTCGCCGTCTCGCTCGTGGCCTCATTCACCACGATCACCGGCACCCGGGGGTCGGCGCATCCCGGCGTGCCATGCACCACCACAATGCCCGGCTCCATGCCCGGTTCGTAACCAGGAATCCGCGCTAGCAAATCCGGCGGAATATTGGTCGCGCCCGGCTCGTACACGATCAACTGGGCGCCGCCCGCCCGCGCCGCCAAGGGGGCGGTCGTGAAACTAAAATCGCGCGGGCCTTCCAGCGGTCGTCCGGTGCTGTCCACAATCTCCGAGGAGAGCGCAACGGTGTAACGCGTGTCCGGCTCCAATTCCGCCGTGGGCAACAGGGTCAACCGCGTGTTCGCCAAATTGAGGGTGAGCGTTGCCGCCACTAAATTTGAGCCCCGCCATAGTTGCGCTCCGCCATTCAACAACGTGGCGGGATTTATGGGACGACTGAAATGGATCGTCACGGAAGTGACCCGGGCCACGCGCTCCGCCTGATCCTCCGGAATAATGGTGACCACGCGCGGCCCGCTCGCCGCAGCCGCCGCCTCCAGCGTGGCGCTTGCCTGACCGGGAACAATCACCAGCGGCGCCGTGCCCACGTCGCCGGTGGTGCCGTCGGCTACCAGGACTTGATTGGTGCCGGCCGGCGCCAGCAAAAGAAATTTTCCATCCGGCGCTTGGGAGAGGGTGGTCCAAGGCGCCAGTTTGACCACCAGCCCGCCGGCGGCCTGGCCTTGGGCATTCCGGGCCACCCCCCGGGCCAAGGTTTGCGGTTCACTGACTTGCGCCAGAAGATACTGCCCGGGACCGGTTATTCCCGGCAGCCGTTCGGCCGCATTGGTTTCCAAGCTGGTCAATTGCCCTTGGGCGTCCGTGACAAAACGGGCCACCGGCGTCAAGCCATAGGCCTGACGATTGTTGAGCACCCGGGCCAGCACCAACCACGCGTTGGACGGCGCGTTTGAAAGTTGCAGCGACAAGGGTTGCGCGGGCGAAACCGAGCCGATGCTCAAGTCAAAAGCCCCCAGGACGGTCAACCCCGAGGCCACATTGGTGAAATCACTGACCGCGCGTTCCCGGAGCAATGCGGCTTGCGGGCTCTCCAAGGCGCCCGTTCCTGCCAAAATCCGGAAACGGCCGCCCGTCGCCAGACCGCCTTCGGTTGTCAGCACCGCGCCCCCAAATTCACTGGGCGGCAACAGGTCAATGCTGACCACGGCCTCGTCCAATTCCGCCGCTTCAAATAAAACCAGCGGACGCACCGGAAACGCGGCGTGCAGGACATTGCTCGCCCCGAACCCGGGTCGCCGGTAGCCAATGACAAAATTCTCATACGGAGGCGTCACCCGCCGGGTGCCGTCCGCCAGCCGGTAGGTTTCGTGAAAGTCGCACCGTAACGCCAGGCCGCTGGGCAAAGGACCGCTGGCGTTGGTGATATGCGCGATGGCCGTCGCGGTGACTTCTTCCGAAACCAAACTGGCCGGACGGGCCGGCGGCGTCACACTGCCGCCCGCGCTCAAACTTTCATTGTCGGGGAAAACGGCGGCCGCCGCCGCCAGCAAGGTTCCCAGTTGCGGGGCCGGTGGGGCTGATGCCCCCGTATCGGGCACCACCACCGCATACGCCCCCGGGCCCGGCAGCGTCGCCGTAATTGGATTGGTACTGGAGCTGGTAAATAATTGCACTACTTCCCAACCCAGCCGGTCTTCATCGAAGCGAACCACCGCCCCGCCTTCGTTGGCATTAAACGGCCCCCAAGGCGTGACCGTCGCCGCCAGCGGAGTCGGTGAAAGGCTGGCAAATTCGAGCCAAAAAGCCTGCAACGGGCTCCAGCCCAGCGGCAGCAACCCCGGCAGCGATTGTCCGTCCAACGGGGTCAGGTAAGCGGGGGACTCCTGCGACACGGCGCCTGCGGGAATCTGAATGGAAATATCGTGATTGCTGACCATACCGCCACTCAAGGGCGAAATATTGGTACCCGCCGCGCGCACCGGCAACCGGGGATAGGGAACGTATTCAACCCAGTTCGATCGCAGGACCGCCCGCCGCCAGACCGGCAAAAGCCCTTCCCGATGGAACTTCCAAACGTAGTCGCCGGGCGATTGCCCGAGCGTTACGAGTCCGAACTGGTCTTCGGTCGTTTTTTCTTTCGCCCCTTCCGGGCCCGTTTCCTCGACGCTGACGCCGGGAAGCGGTTGACCCAAGCTGTCCAGCGAACGGACAAATCCCAAAGTCGGCGCCGCGTCGGGTGATCCAGCAAAAATCCGCGAAACGATTTGGGGTGAACCGCCGGCGACAAACCCCAAAGCCAGCGTGCGCGGGACGGTTTGACCACCGGCCGGCAATCGTCCGCCGGCGCTCTGCGCGCCCAGATCATAAAACGACTGTCCGGCGGAACTGCCGTCAGCGGCGAGCGGGCCGGAGGTGCCGGAGAAACTATCCACCACCAGCACCAACGGGCCATTCAGGGGCTGCGCCGTCCGGTTGCTGAGGGTCACCTCCACGTTCCATTGATTCAGCGCGCGGTTCAACCGCATGGAGGTGAAATACACATCCACGTCACGGGTGACCTCGCGCAGCTCGAAATGGGCGCCGCCCAGGACAAATTCGCGCGCCTGGACGGTCTCCGTAAAGAACAGCCCGCCCGCCGCCAACAGCAAGCGGGACCACACATTAAATCGTCGCGTCAGAAAGCTCATAACGGTTTGCGCCGAAAAATCAGAACGAAAAGCAGACCCAAGGAGGCCAAAGCGATCACTCCCGGCTCCGGCACCGGGACAATTTCCAAATCCGAAAACCAGGCGAGCGAAGCCTCCGCATTCAGGTTGTTGAAGAGATCAAAGAACACATTCAAGGTGGGCCCGGTGATTTCGTCCGGCAGCCTCAAGAGCGCGTGGTAGCCCGTGCCCTGGCCTAACACCGGGGTCAGGCTCGGCGGTGGCACCGGCGTGGTTTGTAAACTGGCGGACGGCACTTGGAGAGTGCCCGGCGTCAGTGGCAGCCAGACGACGCCGTTGGCATCAATGGTCCCGATGATGACGGTATTGCCAAAAATATCCTGGATCGTAACGGTGAGCGCGTCGCCAAATACGTTCGGCACCGGTTTTTCATCAGTGACAAAACCAAAATTCAGGGAAAGAGCGGGGGAAACGATGCCAGGGAGCGCCAGCGACTGTTGCCGGCTGATCAACGGCGTGGTGGCGTCGGTCTTTAACGCCTCAAACTCGGAGGTTCCTTGCGCGAATCCCGAACCAGCGATCAGCAGCACGGACGCAATCAGGGCGGCGCATTGTACGACAATAGCTCTCATGTACTTGAATAACGTCCGTTTACAAATATCATTGATTTGGCTAAAGTCAAAACCCATGTCAAAAATTTTTGGGGAAAGACTGGGGACATCGTGACCCCGCGGTGGTGAAGCTCAAGGTGTTGAGCGCCCAGCGCAGCAGGGCCGTTCAAGCCGAGCAAACCGCCGATTTGGCTTTGCTTGTGACCACGCTCCGAAGAAGGCGTTTTCAGTCCGACGAAATCGGGAAATCGGCGAGCAGAAGTTCAGGCGACTGAAAGCGGCAATTTAATTCCGGCCTACTTGGAAATTTATTGACGATTCGCCAACGCCAGCGTCCTATCTCCTTCCCCGCCGGCGCCCGGCTGCGTTCATCCCAAGTTCATCGGATCAATGTCCACGGTCAGCGTCACGTCTTCGGGAAGGGTCAAATCCGGCAACCAACGCCCCAGTTGCCGGCTGAGCGCCGCCATGCGCGGGGTGCGCAGCATGAGTTGATACCGATAAAAACTCTCCGCGCGCAGCAAGGGCGCCGGCGCGGGTCCGGCGAGCATCAGGTCGGGAACCGTTGCCAGCGCTTTTTCCAACTCCCGCCGCAGATGTTCGGCGGAGAACTTGACCTTGTCTTCGTTGCGCCCTTTGAGGGTCAGCAAAGCCGCGCGGCTGACTGGGGGATACCGGAGTTGCGCGCGGAACTCGAGTTCCTGTTCGTAAAATCCGGCAAAGTCGTGGCGGCGGGCGTATTGGATGGCCGGATGAAAAGGCGTGAAGGCTTGCACGAACACTTCGCCCTCGACGTCGCCCCGGCCCGCGCGGCCAGCCACCTGCGTCAAGAGCTGGAAGGTGCGTTCGGCCGCGCGAAAGTCCGGTTGATGCAACGCCATGTCGGCGTAAATGATGCCCACCAAGGTGACGTTCGGGAAATGCAACCCTTTTGCGATCATCTGTGTGCCGACGAGAATGTCAATTTTGCCCGCGCGAAAATCGCCGAGGATGCGCCGATAATCCTCCTTGCGCTTGAGGATGTCCGAATCCATGCGTTGCACGCGCGCGTCAGGAAACAACTTCGCCAGGGTATCCTCCACCTTTTGCGTGCCCAGGCCGGCGTAACGGATGGCAGGATTGCGGCACGACGCCTGGGGGCAGACGGCGGGCACGGATTCGCGATGACCGCAGATGTGGCAGCGCAACATCTGTTCCGGACGATGATAGGTGAGCGCCAGACTGCAGTGGGGACACTCCGCCACAAAACCGCAGAGGGGACATTGCAGTGAAGTCGCGTAGCCGCGACGATTGAGGAAAAGAATGGTTTGCTCTCCGCGTTCCAGCCGCTGCGCCATGGCTTCCTTGAGTTGCGGGGAAAACACGGAAATCCCCTTCCCCGCGCGCGCGGTCTGGCGCATGTCCACAACGCGCACGTAGGGCATCTTCTGGTCATCCACGCGCTCGGGTAGTTCGAGCAACGTGTATTTGCCCTTCCGGGCGTTGAAATAGCTCTCCAACGACGGGGTGGCGGAGCCGAGCACCACCACGGCGCCCTCCATCTGCCCGCGCACCAGGGCAACGTCGCGGGCATGATATCGGGGCGCTTCCTCCTGTTTGTAACTGTGCTCGTGTTCCTCGTCCACAATGATCAACCCCAGAGGTTCAACCGGCGCAAAAATGGCCGAACGCGCTCCGATCACAATGCGGGCGCGACCCTGACGGATTTTGTGCCACTCATCGTGCCGTTCGCCTGCGGAGAGATGCGAGTGCAACACGGCGACCAGAGTCCGTCCGCGCCCGGAACTGAAACGGGCCTTGAATCGTTCCACCGTCTGCGGGGTCAACGAAATTTCCGGTACCAACACAATCGCGCCCTTGCCTTGTTCCAGCGCGTG
>MWDV01000408.1 GCA_002070715.1 Verrucomicrobia bacterium ADurb.Bin118 | reverse complement strand
GGCTCTGCGGCGACCCAGCAGGTTCGGGCCCAGCGCGGCAGGCCGAGTTGCTTTAGCGCGTAAAATTGCTGTCGTTCGGCAAAGCCTCGAATCCTTCTCCCGTCCGAGCGGTTTTCAAGCAACGGGGAGAGAATCGTGGGAACGAGGACCTGCGGCGATGAATACTCATCAGTTTACGAAAAAGCGTACAGAACATTGTCCCGGCCACCGCAGGATTGCGCGCGGGAGCGGATGTCGAGTTGTCTTCGACGATAGCGAAGAATTTTTCCGCGGGCCGCAGGCGTCCTCAGTGCGCCATCGTCAGGACCAAAACTTGTTCCAAGGTGGAAACCCCTTCCCGCGCCCGATCCAACGCCACCATCCGTAAGGTGCGCATACCCTGGCCGACCGCCGTGTGGCCGATGTCCTGGGCGTTGGCGCGGGCGATGATGAGTTTGCGGATTTCGTCGGTGACCGTCATTGCCTCAATGATGGCGAGGCGCCCCGCGTATCCGGAATTCTTGCACCGATCGCAACCACGCCCGCGATAGAGCGTCACGTCTTTGAACTCGGCGGGGTCAAAATTCAGGTCGGCGAACATCTTGGCCGGATACGTGACGGGTTCCTTGCAATGCGAACAGATGCGCCGCATGAGCCGTTGGGCGCAGGCGAGAATCACCGAGGAAGAGATCAAAAACGGCGCGATGCCCATGTCATCCAGGCGCGCGACGGCGCCCGGGGCGTCATTGCAGTGCATCGTGCTCAACACCTGATGGCCCGTGAGCGCCGCTTCGACGGCGATCTCGGCGGTTTCTTTATCGCGGATTTCGCCAATCATCACGATATCCGGGTCCTGGCGCAGGATGGAACGCAACGCGTTGGCAAAGGTGAACCCGATCTCTTTTTTGACGGGCACCTGATTGATGCCGGGGATTTGGAATTCCACCGGATCTTCAACGGTGACGATGTTGTAAACCGGATCGTTGAGCTCGTTCAGGGCCGAGTAGAGCGTGGTGGTTTTGCCGGAACCGGTGGGGCCCGTAACCAGAATCAACCCGTGGGGCGCGTCCACGGCGGCCTTGACCTGCTGGAAGGTGCTGGTGTCCAGCCCCAGCTTGTCGAGGCTGGCGGAGAGATTGGATTTATCCAAAACGCGGAGCACGATCTTTTCGCCATGCACGGTGGGTAGAATGGAGACGCGTAGATCGTAATCCTTGCCGCCCACGCGCACGCGCATGCGCCCGTCCTGGGGCAGGCGGCGCTCGGCGATATCCAGGTTGCTCATGATTTTGAACCGCGAGGCCAGGGCGAGCTGCATTTGCTTGGGCGGCGGCGTGGAATCCATCAGAACGCCGTCCACGCGGTAGCGCAGCCGCATCTGTTTCTCGAACGGTTCCAGGTGAATATCGCTGGCGCGGTCTTTGATGGCCTGCAGGAGGATTAGATTGGCCAGCCTGATGACGGGCGCCTCTTCGGAGGAGGACGCCAGTTGGTCAAGGTTCATTTCCTCGCTCGCGCCCGGAGTCACTTCCAAGCTGTCCGCGTCCAGCTCGACTTCGCTGCGTTTTTTCGCGTCCTGGATGATGTCCTCAATCGTGCCGCTCTTGGCCGTGTCCAGACTGTTGAGCTTATCGAGAATGGCCTTCTCGGGGGCAATCATGGCGGCGACCTCGAGCTGCGTGAGGCGCCGGACATCGTCCATCGCCAGCACGTTGAGCGGGTCGGCCATGGCCAGGAACAACTTGTTGTCGAGCCGGGACACCGGCAGGACTTTGTGGTTGCGGGCCACGTCGCGGGGCAGCAGCTCGGCGACTTCGGAAGCGATGCTGATTCGTCCCAGATTGATGGGGGGCACATTGAGCACGCGGCCCATGGACACCACCATGTCGGCTTCGCTGACGTACGCTTTTTCCAACGCCAGCTTGATCAGGCGGGTGCCTTCCTTCTTTTGCAGTTCCAGCAACTCTTCCACCTGTTGCGTCGTCAACAAACCGTCTTCGACGAGGGCGGCGGCAATGCGTTCACCAAAAGTTTTGACCGGGGGCATGACTCAACGAAAGGCTTTGCGCAGGTTTTTGACAATTTCCGCCGGCGGGGCGAGATACCAGAGGACCCGATGCGGCGTGGCCGCGGCCAGATCCGCCGCCGCCTGTTGGTTGAACGGATTGGCGGTGGCCACCAGAACGGATTTGCTCATCCGGTCAAACGGCAGGACACACCAACGCCGGCAGGGGGCGGCGGGGAACGAGCGTGCGAGTTCCAAATCCAGATCGTATTTTTCCAACGGCACGTAACCCAGCCGGGTCCGGTTCGTCAACAGGTTGAGCGCATGATCCACTGTTAAAATGGCCTTGTCCGCCAGCAATTGGATGAACGGCGCCGCCACCTCCCGCGGCGTCGCGGATAAATCCGGCGCTGGCCAGTGCGTTTCGAAATCGTCGGCCGAGATGGTTTTGGAATCCACAAACAATTTGAACATTGCCGCGCGCCCATCGTTCACGTCAGCGGGCAAGGCCTGGTCCGCGGCGGGGTGGGGCGCCGGTTTGAGGATGGTCGCCGCCTCCGCGGCCAAGGCCGGTTCCGCGGCGAGATGGGTTGCCTGCGCCTCAATCTCGCGGAGGGCCGCCTGCGTCTCCGCGTCGTCCGGATTGCGTTGCAGGATGGTTTCGTATTCGAGGATGGCGGAGGAGAGCTGACCCAGTTGAACGTAGGCTTGCGCCAGGCGTTTGGCGGTTTCCACCACTTCCTTTTCCCGACCCAGCTTCAAATAGGCTTCCTTGAGGATTTCCAGCGATTGATAGTCTTGGGATTGTGTTTGAGTGATAAGCTCAAACATCTCAATCGTCTGCATCAACTGCGCGATCTCGCTCTGATTCAGTGTGGTGGCTGTCGCCATGGCAATTCTGCTTCCTGGTCGCTTCGCGCGCGGGGCTTCGGTGACGGCTTCCACGGCGGGACCGAATTCATTTGCAACTTGGCCGTCACTCTACGGCGGGGCCGGCAACAGCGCAATCCCTCGTTGTGCGGTTTGTCATTATCGCGCTGCGAACATCCGGTGCGCCAGCGGCCGGATTGCCGGGCTCGCCGCCTTCCGCTATCCTTTGCTCATGGCTGGCATACCCATCATGACCGCGTGGGCGGGCGAATTACCTTTCGGAGGCCTTTGGTGGCTCGTTGGGGTGGCGTTTCAACTCTGGATGCTGGTGGATGCGCTGCGCCGGCGCGAATGGGTGTGGGCAGCGCTCATTTTCTTTTTCTCTGTGCTGACGGCGTTGCTTTACTTTTTTCTGGTCTATCGCGCCGCGCCGCCGGCCACGCGCGGATTCGAACTGCCCGGGGCGCACAACCGGCGGCGGATCAAGGAACTTGAGGCGCAAATTCATCACCTGGACAAGGCGCATCACCATTCCGAGCTCGGCGACCTCTATTTTCAGCAAGGCAACCTGACCAAAGCCGAAGCCTGTTACCGCGCCGCCCAAGAGCGCGATCCCCAGGACCAGGACACCCGCGCCCATTTGGGCCAATGTTTGTTGCGCCAGCAGCGCGCGGCGGAGGCGCGACCGTTGCTCGCCAGCGTGGCCGCGGAGAATCCGAAACACGATTACGGTCACACTCTGATGGCGCTGGCCGAAACCTGCACGGCCTTGGGCGACACCGCCCAGGCCCGCGCGCTCTGGGAACAGGTGACCGCGCAACATTCGTATCCCCGCGCCAAGGTTCAGTTGGCGGAATTATATCTCGCCGGCAATGAACCGAACCGGGCCCGCGAGGAATTGCAGGAAGTGGTGACGGATGATGCCCATGCCCCGGCATTTCAGCGGCGGCGCGATCGGATGTGGGTTGCCCGCGCGCAAGCGTTGCTGCGCCGGATGCCGCGTTGACCCGCCACAATACGGCCTCTGACGCGCTTGCGCCGGGGAGCCGGTGATATGGCAGCGGCACTCAGCCGCGGTAAACGATCATGACCGCGTAATCGGTCAGCAGTTTTTGCGAGACAATGTCCAAGTGGGTGTAGGTCAGGCCGGTGATGCTGATCACCTGATCTTCCCCGACCTTCTGCAGAAACTCCGTCACGATTTCGTCAAACCGGTCGCGGCCCACCTCAATGCAGTCGGTATGCCGGATCGTTTTGATCCGCATCTGTTTGTCCCCCTTGGCCGCCACTTCCAGCGGCGGTTTGGGTTTCTCAATCAGGCTGACGGGCGGCCCCTCATGCACCGGGACCTTCAAATGGATCTCCTGCCGCGCCGCAGCGGAGGCCGCAATGGGGTTGACAATGTGCGGGGCGACCTTGGCCGGGTCGGCGGTGTCGGGGAGCGAGGTTTCCGGCTCCGGGATGGTGATGGTTTCGTGGCAAGCGGGGCATTCAATCGGGCTCCCCGCGCCGGTGCTGTCCACTTCCAGTTCCTGTCCGCAGTTTGGGCAATCGAACACTATATCCATACGCCATATCTCCTGTTCCCTTGGTTGTTGGCCGGAGTTTAGGCGTTCGCATTCCCGCTGGCTAGAAAAAAGTGCAAATAACTTGCGGCCGGAAGTGTAAAAATCCTTGTGGAAAAGTCGGGGGTGAAGGAAACGACGCAATCCCGCCAAGAAAAACCCCATTCTCAATGAAAAGCGATGCGCCCAAGCGAGCTCCGCCCTCCCACCTCAGCGGTGAGCCAGACTTCTACGACGAGTGAGGCTGGAGAAACGGAAATGCGCTTGCCAGTCTCCGGGGGGTGAAGTTTCTTGAAACCATGAATCGGCTATGGATTGTTCCTCCCGTGGGGTTGCCCGAAGGGGACACGATGGTTCGGCGGCAATTTTTGCCGGCCGAGGATTCGCGCGGCCCCGTTCCGGTTGGCTGCTGAAAATGCCCATGAAAGTCTTCCTTGGATTCGCCGGGATGCGGGGATCATGCCCCAGCTTCATTCCATTCGTGCGTTAGCGACCCGGCGCCATCCGGGAAACAGCCGTCTTTAACAACCACGCGTTCCCCAACAACTCATCATTCCCGTGCAAGCTCTCATTGCCAAAGCCGACACGCTGCTTGAAGCGCTGCCGTATATCCAAAAATTCAACGGCGCCACCTTCGTCGTGAAATACGGCGGATCGTTCATGGATTCGCCCAATCCCGCGGTCCGCACCAGTGTGGCGCGCGACATTGTCTTCCTTGAAGCCGTCGAGATTAATCCGGTGGTTGTCCACGGCGGCGGCAAGGCCATCACCCGGGCGATGGAGAAGGCCGGGCTCCAAGCGCACTTCCTGCAAGGCCAGCGTGTCACGGACGAAGCCACCGCGCAAATCGTGGATGAGGTGTTGTCGCGCGAGATCAATCCGGAAGTTGTCGCCACGATCCGGGCGCTGGGGGGGCGGGCGGTTGGGTTTGCGGGCACGGAGATTTTCAAGTGTCGCAAGCTCTGGCTCGATGACCGGGAAAACCCGGGCCGACAAATTGACCTAGGCTACGTCGGTGAAGTGGTGGAGGTCAATACCGGGCCGCTCAAGGAATGCATCTGGAGTGGGTTTACCCCGGTCATCAGCCCCACCGCACGCGACGAGGAGGGGAAGGTTTACAATTGCAACGCGGACGTGGCGGCCGCCCAGACGGCGCTGGCGCTGAAGGCCAAACGGCTCGTGTTCATGAGCGACGTGCCGGGATTGTTGCGGGATCCCCAAAACCCGGCCACGGTCATCTCCCACCTTAAAATCGCCGAAGTCGCCGAACTCAAACGCGCCGGCATTGTGGACAAAGGCATGATTCCCAAAGTGAACAGCGCGGTGGCGGCCATTCGGGCGGGCGTGGAAAAAGTTTCCTTTGTGGATGGCCGCGTGCCCCATGCGGTGTTGCTGGAAATTTTCACCGACGCGGGCGTCGGCACCGAAGTGGTGGAGTAAGACGCACGACGGATTCGACCGCCAAGCTCGACCAACTGGAAGAAAGCCGGCGCCGCCAACTCGCTATTGCGAGCCAACCCATCCCGGCGGGTAAACAGCGATGGCTGTCAGATTGACGGGGACAGCGTTTTCACTGCCCGGTCCTTTCCGTCGCCCCCCATCAAACTGTTACCCAGATCCCATCCACGGTATGCCTGCGGCACGGGGTGATTGACGGGCCCGGGCGTAATCTCTAGCGTCTGGCGCCGTTCGAGTGCATGAACCATCAAACCACAAGAGCGCCTCATTCATTGCTGAAAGCCGCAGTGGCCAATCCCGCGTTGTGGGCGCTGGTGCGCGAACTGCGCCGTTGCCTGGCCGGGTGCGACACCCTGCTGGACATCGGGTGTGGTGAACTTTCACCGCTGCGTTTTGTGCCCGGGGGCCATCGAACCGGCGTGGATGGATACCCGCCGGCCTTGGAACACGCCCGGCAGCGGGGCACCCACGATGCCTACGTGTCCGGGGATGTGAAATGTCTGGATACACTTTTTCCAACGCAACGGTTTGACGCGTGCGTTGCGCTCGATCTCATCGAACATCTCCCCAAGGAAGACGGCTGGCGCTTGCTGGAGACGATGGAACATCTGGCCACCCGGCGCGTCATCATCTTCACGCCGAACGGCTTCATCCCGCAGCACAGCCAGGATGGCAATCTGCAGGAGCATCTCTCCGGCTGGCTCCCCGCAGAACTGCGGTCGCGTGCCTACCAGGTCTGGGGGATGCACGGCCCCAAAGCCTGGCGCGGCGAATACGCCGCTTTGAAGTATCGGCCAAAACTGTTCTGGGGGCTGGCTTCGCTGTTGGCGCACTGCCTTTACACCCGCCGTCGTCCGGAGAAAGCCTTCTCCATCTTCGGGTGCAAATATCTGGATGCGGACACACCTGCGGTATCACGTTCACGCCCCGTCTGACCGCGCCCTTAATCGGCCTCGGAAGACGCGGCGGCCAACTGGACTTCAAACTGGCGGATGGCCTCCGGCCAATCCACTCCGGGGGATTCCAGCGTCGTGATCATGTGCGTGGCGAGGGCCGGTCGCGGCACCCACAGTTGATAGCGGCGCCCAAACAGGATCTGACGCCAAAAGTAATACCACGCCAACAGAATGCTGCCGGCCCAAAACCGGTTGGCGACGGACCAGCGCAGCAGTTTGACGGGGTTGAACACGCACCGTTTGGTCAAGGCCATCCACATGGCGAGGTCAAAGTTGACCCGGCCGTGAAAAGTGAGAAACACCCGTTGCGCCGCCTGCAAGGCGCGGTGCCGGGCCAGGATCGTGTGGGTGTTGCTCAGCCGCGAACTCCACACCCGGCCCGCCACCGTCCGTTGGCGGGAACGAAACCGATGCAGATCGGTGGTGTAATAATCGGGGTGATCGTACGGCGAGACAAAATCCGCGTCGGGATGTTGCCGCAGAAAATCCACCGCCTGCGCAAACTGTCCCGGCAGATAGAAATAATCGTCCTCCGCCCAATACACCAATTCGGCGTCGGTTTGGCCGAGCAGAATCTGCGATTGCTCGTGCAACGTTGTGCCGGGAGGCACGCCCGGATAATACCGGAACACCAGATCCGCAGCGGGCCAGACCTGGCGAAACAACTTTTCGTAGCGCGGGGGGCAATCGTTGAGCAGCACCCAGAGCCGGACCCGCAATCCGCCGAGGGACGCCTTGAAAGAGCGCAGGCAAAGCTCGACGAGTTTGAATTTGTCCTCGGCATAAACCCGCGGCGGATTGGCCGACGGGTGCGGATACACCCGATAAGCCACCGCCACGTCGTATCCCGATGCGCTCATGCACCCTCCTCCGGGGGCCGGCTATCCTCGGCTTCCCGACGGAAAAAATCGCGGTACCACTGGACCGTGCGAGCCAAGCCGGCTTCCCGCGTGAATTGGCTTTGCCAGCCCAGCACCGCCTGTTCCCGTGCGGGTGTGTACGGCGCGTCCACCCGTTCCTCCCGATCTTCGCCCAAAATGCGGGGCTCGAGTTCGGGAACTCCGGCTTCCCGCGCAATGGCGGCGACCATGGCCAAAACGCTGATGGGATTTCCGGTGGCCACGTGGAACAACTGTCCGGCAACTTCGGGATGGGTCAGTCGTTCGCCGATGGCAAGATACGCCGCGACAGCGTCCTCAACGTAAACGTAATCGCGCCGCAATTGGCCGCGGCTGCGGATCACGGGACGTTCCCCGTGCAGGACGGAGCGCACGGTATGCGGTATCAAGCGCGACCAGTTGAAATCGCCGCCACCGTAAAGGTTGTCGGAACGCACCCGCACGACGGGCAGGCCAAACGTGTCGCCGTAAGCGCGCGCGACCAGTTCCGCCGCCGCTTTGGACGTCATATACGGGTGGTGTTTGCGATCGGTGACGGGTTGAAAACAATCTTCCACTTCCCGGCTTGAGGCGATCACCGCCGCCACGGGATGGGTAGCGGCGCGACACGCTTCCAGCACCGTGTAAACGCCTCGGATGTTGGTCTCGAAAACAGCGTAAGGAGAAACCTCGGCGCCCGTGTTGATGTTATTGGCGGCCAGATGATAGACCATATCAATCCGCGCCGCCGTGATTAGCGCGGTCATCGCCGCGAGATCGGTGATGTCCCCGGAGACGAGGGTGATCTTGTCCGGCGGGAAGAGTTCTTGGAGACTCGGGTCCGGAGGTTGTCCCGACCAGATCAGCGCCTGCACCGTCGCCCCCCGCGCTGCCAATGCCGGCACCAGCCAACGCCCCACAAAACCGTCCGCTCCTGTCACCAGCACGCGGCGGTTCGTCCAGTCGGTTCCTGGTGTTGGCTGGCCCAAACCCACGGGACTACAAAGAGTAGGCCAAATCCTCGAACGGCCGTTCGAGGTAACGTTCGTAGTTGGCGGCGTCCACCACATGCAAACGCGGCAGGTGAAACACGAGCTTGGTGCCGCGCTTCAACAAGGCGATTTCATCCCGGATGACTTCCTTGCGGAAATGCCAGATCAGCACGAAAAGATACTCCGGATTCCGCGCGCGCAGTTCTTCATGGGAAATGATCGGAATGCGGGTGCCCGGTGTGACCCGTCCATCCTTTTCCGGGTTGCGATCGCCGATCGCCACGAGCTCCTCCCGGCCCACGCCGCAGTAGTTCAACACAATGTTCCCTTTTGTGGACGCGCCGTAACCATACACCTTTCGTCTGGCGGCCCGCATCAGATCAAAAAAACCGCGCACTTCATCGCGATGCGCCAGCAACCGGTAACGCAACCGCTCGAAGGGGGCGTCGGTGGCCAAGGCCGCTTCGTCGTCGAGGAGGCGTTGGATTTTCGCCGCTTGCGGCGGATAGGGGCCGTCGTCGCGCCCGGCAATGATGTAAAAACTGCCGCCGTTGACGTCGTTGAAGGAGACATCGAGGATTTTCAACCCCGTTTTCTTCATCATCCAATCCATGTGCCGCAAGCCCAGATACGTGACATGCTCATGGCAGATTTGATCGTAGGTGAGTTGTTTGAGCAGCAACGGCAGGTAGGACAACTCCAGCGCCCAGATGCCGTCCGGCGCCAGCAACGCCCGGATGTCGCGCATGAACCCTAGGGGATCATCGAGGTCATAAAACATGGCGATGGAGGTGATGATCTTGCAGGATTGGTTGCCGATCAACGTTCGCGCACCCTGTTCGGAGAAAAAATCGTACACCACCCGGATGTCCGGCTGGTAATGATGGGCGAACTTTTTGGCGGAAGGATCCAACCCAATCCGGATCAAGCCGGCTTGCGGACCGTACGCATTCAACAGCGTTCCATCATTGCAGCCGATGTCCAAGACCACGTCGCCCGGCCGGGGTTGGGCGAAGTCCATCAAGCCGCGCACCTTGCCTTCGAGATGGGCGACCATGGTGGGGCTGATGGAGGAATGATAACCGTAGGTGGTGCCGTACATTTCGCTCAACTCCGCCGTGTGCCGGAGCTGCACCA
>MWDV01000407.1 GCA_002070715.1 Verrucomicrobia bacterium ADurb.Bin118 | reverse complement strand
CCCACAACGCGGCAAACCAGCGGACGCGGGCGACACAGGCCGACGGCGAGGAGCCGGATGTGACCCCCTTGGTCACGGGCCTGGATTACTACACCTTCACCGTGAACGCGACGAAACATAGACTCGTTCACCAGACGCAATGCGTCGCGCTTGCAAACCCAAGGACAGACAGAACTCGTCTAGGGGTTGGGGAATATGTGAATTTCAGTTTTGATCCTGGACCTGGCTATGAATCCCCCTGAACAACCGGTGTGGCAGGCTTTTGGTGGGACCGTGAGCCCTGCTGTCGGCACAGCTACTACCTACACAGCTCCAACCCAGGGACGCAAATCGGCAGTCTTGGTGAAGGTGCGTGATGCGGTAATAGTAACCGAGTTCGATGTCGTGGAGCCGAGCGGCGTTGACCATGCTGTTATTATGAGCACGAACACGAACTACGAACTTGGCAAGCCAGCCGCAGGTATGCAAGTCAAGGTGTTTTTCGCCCCGACGGACGTTTCTCTAAGTCGGGTTGGGATTGAGGAAGTTGGCGGACCTGCAACGGATGTGTGGGGGTATTTTACGAACTACACGGCAAATATGCTTTATCACAAGAGTGACCGGTTTGTAGCATTAACGTGTGAAAACTATTGGGTGAATAACGCCTCCTGCCAGGCCTCAGCAGCGTACCCACCAATTTATGCTGGTGGTTACACTTGGATATGCCCCGCGAGATGGCGCATCCCTGGTGGTCCGACCAATTCGATGACGGGATGGATACAAGTCGTCAGCATGGATATTCAGGGAACCATGCAGATTGACAAGTTCGGAGTTTGGGTTCGCCGTATGACCAACGGTGTAGTTACTACCGGTCCTTCGTTTATGAAAGTGTTGGCGCTCGTGGTTTCTTTGCTGGCATTTTTTGTTTCCGACAATGCCTTATTTGCCGGTACGTTACCTGCCCGGGTAATTGGGTGGGGAAACAGTTGGGCTGGTAAAACACATGGTTTCACCTCGCTAGAGTCGTCTGCGAGTGTCACTGAAATTGGTGGAAATGCACTCAACGACGCCATCGCGATAGCCGCTGGCATGAATCACCTCTTGGCGTTGCGCGCTGACGGGGCCGTTGTCGGATGGGGGTTTAACGGCCATGGCGCGGCGACTGCTCCAGGTGACTTGACAAATGCTGTTGCCATCGCTGCGGGTAATAATTTCAGTGTCGCCCTGAGAGCTGACGGCACCGTAGCGGCTTGGGGATTGAATCAAGACGGTCAAACAAATGTCCCGGCCAGTGCGACAAATGTAATCGCCATCTCAGCCGGGCCGCACCATGCACTGGCGCTCCGGCGCGACGGCACCGTGGTGCGTTGGGGGCGTCAGACGGATAAGATGCCCAACTTGACCAACATCGTCGCCATCGCCGCTGGCGGCTCGAATTTCGAGCGCAATCTTGCCCTGAAACGCGGCGGCACGGTCATTGCGTGGGGCGGGAATTACTCGGAACCGCCTTCGGGACTGACGAATGTGGCGGCAATTGCCGTTGGAGAGCATCATAGTTTGGCGCTCAAGTATGATGGAACCGTGGTCGGTTGGGGAGGCAACGGTTCTGGCGAAGCGACGGGCGTTCCAACTCCAGAGCGGCCTTGGGTCACTCCAGGAGGATTGGTGACCCTAGGCGGCCAGGTTCTGACGAATGTTACGGCCATCGCCGCAGGCAATGAATATGGTCTG
Source organism: Verrucomicrobia bacterium ADurb.Bin118 (assembly GCA_002070715.1). Classification (GTDB taxonomy): domain Bacteria; phylum Verrucomicrobiota; class Verrucomicrobiia; order Limisphaerales; family MWDV01; genus MWDV01. The sequence continues at coordinate 7,948 of MWDV01000407.1, read as the reverse complement.
ATTGGCTCTGCGTGCCGGTATAGCCTCGCTCTCCAGAGAGACGGTTCTGTGGCTGGCTGGGGCGTGCTCGCTGGCCACGAAGTTCCCGTGCCTATCGGATTGACTAACGTAACCGCTCTGGCAGCCGGGTTGAATTTCTGCCTCGCGATCACCACGAATAATCCAGTGCCTCCGCCAACCAAAACTCAGGAATAATCCGCTTGGGCTTAACTCGCGGACACCTTGTGAACGAGAAATGGCAGAGATCTTATCAGGGCCCGCTCGGTGGCGAGGTCTTTTACGGCTCGGTCAGCTCAAGTTCTCCGATCTGGAGGGCCATGAGTTTGTGTTTTTGAAAAGCCAATAGCGTTTCCCGGCGCCGGCTGTGCAACGCGTGAACATGATGCACAAAATGAACGCAATGAGAACCGGGGGCTTCGGGCCCAACAGTGGGCGCGGGCGCCTGGGCAAAACAATCATGAAACGGCCAACTTCCTTGCTGCGGCGCTGGATTTTGGCCGCGCTGGCGCTGGCCGCCCCGGCGGTTTCGGCGCAAGCCGGACCGATCTTGTACGCTTTCCAAGACCCAAGGATTGCGGAAGTCCGGCAGGGCGTGGCCCCCGGCAGTCAGGAGAGCCAGCGGATCGAACGCGCCTTTGTCGGGGATTGGATTTACCGGCATGAGATCGCCCAAGCCACTGTGGGGTTTCGCTGGACCAGCGTGCGCATCCAGGCCGAAGGCACCTTGGTCCTGGAATATTCAGTTCGATGACCATCCAAATATGGCGTGGGCTGACCCTGTTCGGGTGAAAGGAAATTTCAAGACTTTTTGCCGGTTCCGGCCCGACGAAGGAAGCGAAAGCGAGAACATCTTCGTAACACTTGGAATCGTAACCTGGGATTGCAACGGTTATACATTCTGGGGAATTTTGTGGGAAAACGAAGTCAACGGACCTGTTGGGCCGGACGATTCTGACGGGTTTCCATTTTGGGAAGCCGCCCACCCATGGTGATCCTGTCACAGCCTATGAAACATATCTTTTTCCAACTCGCCTTGCTGGTCACGTGTGTCGTTTCCGCTCACCTTTGCGTAGCGCAGCCCCACTGCTGCGAGGTAACTGCAACCAATGGCTTGAAGTTGGAGTTTTGCCTCCACGGCAGGTCGAGTCGTCCGACTGCGACAGATGAAACCTGGTATCAATTCATCTCCCCCTCGAACACGCCTGCGTTCCGCGTTTACATTCCGCAGCCCGCCTACCTATGCACCGTTGAGTTGACCGACCCGAACGGTAACAAGGTTGACAAGTCGTGGGCGGGGAGGAAATATGGCCGTCAGTTCGACGGTGCTTCGGCAACAAACGTCCCGTTTGAAAAGAACCAAAGGGGAACCAGGCTAAATTCACTGGTTACACCAAATGGCAGCGGACAGTTCAAGTTACCGCCCTGCAACGAGTTGTTCAAGATTGACCAGCCGGGTGATTACACGCTGACGGTGCGAATCCAAGTTGTCCGCGAGGTCATAAAGGGCGGAACGTTCGCCGGCTGGGAGTTGGTGCGGTTCCCACCACTCAAGATTCTGCTCCATAACAAGTAAACATGAACGCTTTCTGGTTGGGGGGGACGGGCATTTCTGGGCGGAGGGAACTGCCGCTGGGCGCGGGCGCGAATTGGCTGAGCTTGACGGCGGTGGATGCGTGGGGACGGACACGGTCGCGCCCTTCTCGCTGGAGTGGCAAAACGTGCCGGCGGGCAGTTACCCCCTTACGGCCAAGGCCACGGACAACGACGGCGGGGTGAAAACCTCGGTGCCACTTTGCTGAGAATCGGTTGCCCATAATTTTCAAAGGGAGATTTTATGAAGAAGTTTTTCTGTTTCTGTGTTTGCACCATAGCGATGGTTTGGTGCGTCATTTCCTGCATTGGACAAGGAACGTTCCAAATCACGTTCGACGGACCTCCCGCCCAACCGGCTGGCACCTCACATGGCTTTGAGAACTATTATGAGTCTGGGATGTCGTTCACACCAATTGATCTCAGTGCGCCGTGGGCACAATTTGGCCGAACCAAAGGGGGGGGCAACTGGCGGGCGTTGTGCCAGATAATGGCACCGCTTATTTGCAGGCTGCTGCATCCGATAGCCTTAAATTTAGGTTGCTGGACGGTGGCCTGTTTGGCCTCTACTCGGTGGACTTGGCGGGGTACAGCGGCATCCTGTTGGACTTTACAGTCCACTTTATAGGCTATCGTCCGGATGGGAGCACGGTGAGCGCGCTTTTCTCCGGCAGCGGACTGAATTTTCAAACATTCTATTTCGGCCCGGAATTCTCCGGCTTGGCCCGCGGGGAGATTCCCACCATCGGCTGGTCCTTGGATAATCTGGTGGTCGCCGTGCCCGAGCCGGGCGCATGGGCCTTACTGTCGGTGGGCGGGCTGTTGCTCTGGACCCTGCGGCGGCACAGGGAGAAGCGATGGTGACGGTGGTCCAAGTGGAATTCCACGCCAACGGCGGGCTGGTGGGGACGGACACGGTCGCGCCCTTCTCGCTGGAGTGGCAAAACGTGCCGGCGGGCAGTTACCCCCTTACGGCCAAGGCCACGGACAACGACGGCGGGGTGAAAACCTCCGCGGGCGTGCCCATCACGGTCCAGTGATCTGCCGCGCTTAAACCCCGTGCGATGTGCTATGTTCCGAACACGCAACTGAAATCCCGTTTATGAAACTGACGAAAACCAATTCCCGAATCCCTAAAGAGTTTCCAGTGGCGTTTAACCGCGCGGAGCTGCTGTTTGGTGGCGGATTTCTTTTTCCGGGGTTGCACCAGTTGGTGCTGGCGGAGGACGCGGGCGATGGCGTTGGGGCTGCAAGGCAACCGAAATTCCCGCTGGAGGCGTTCGGCCCGAAGCTGGTTTGGTGGCGCCGCTTGACGATCTGGCCTTCCAGACCCTTGGGGATCTGGTTTGGCGACCGTTTGAGGCGGCGACTGCGTTCCCTCAAAGCGGACGGTTTGCCGGGTTGATAGCGCCGCAGCCATTTACGGACGGTGTTGCGGGAACAGCCAAACTCGCGGGCGGCGGCCTTGAGGCCGTGGGCGCGGGCGCTAGCAACGAGTCCCTTCTGCGCTGGGCGCTCAACACTTTGAGCTTCATCAACGAGGGTCACGATGTCCCCAGCCTTTCCCAGCGGGGCGGGAATTGGACTTTGCTTGCGGCGGATTGCCCACTAATTTACCCCGTTTTATGCAACGACGCACACGACCCGCAGTCGAAATCTATGACACCACCCTGCGCGACGGCAGCCAAGGGGAAGGCATCAATTTTTCGGTCATGGACAAGCTCCGCATCGCCGAAAAACTCGATGCGTTCGGCGTGCATTACATCGAAGGCGGCTGGCCGGGGTCGAATCCGAAGGACATCGAATTTTTCGCGCAGGCCCAGCGCCGCAAGTTTCGGAAAGCCCGCCTGGCCGCGTTCGGGTCCACCCGCCGCAAGGGAGTGGCTGTGGACCGCGATCCTCAAGTGCGCCTGTTGATCGAGGCCGGGACACCCGTGGTCACCATTTACGGCAAGACTTCCCTGTTGCACGTGCGGGATGTGCTCGGCTGCACGCCCGAGGAAAATCTCAGCATGATCGCCGATACCGTCCGCTATCTCAAAGATCACGGCAAATTTGTCATCTACGATGCGGAACATTGTTTCGACGGATACAAACTCGATCCCGCCTACGCAACGGCCACCTGGCAGGCTGCGGAACAGGCGGGGGCGGACCTCGTCGTCCTGTGCGACACAAACGGCGGCTGTTTGCCGGGCGAACTCGCGGCCATCACCCAAACCGCCGTGGCCCGGTTGCGGTGCCGCGTCGGCATCCACACGCACGATGACATCGGGCTGGGCGTGGCCAACGCGCTGGCCGCCGTGGAAGCCGGGGCCACCCAGGTGCAGGGCACGATCAACGGCTACGGCGAACGCACCGGCAACTGCAATCTGATCAGCGCCATTCCGAGCATTGCTTTCAAAATGAACCGGCCCTGCCTGCCCAAAGGCCGCTTGCGCCGGCTCAGGGAAGTTTCCCAGTTCGTGGATGAAATTGCGAACCTCCGGCCCAACCCCCGGCAACCGTGGGTCGGCACGTCGGCCTTTGCCCACAAAGGCGGCACGCATGTCAACGCCGTGCAAAAATTCGCGGCCAGTTACGAACACATTGACCCCGCCCTCGTGGGCAACGAACGCAACGTGCTCGTCAGCGACCTGGCCGGACGCAGCAACTTGGTGATGAAGGCCCGGGAGCTCGGCTTCCGCCTCACCAACGACATGCCGGAATTGAAGCCGCTGCTCGCGCTCATCAAACAACGCGAGCACGAGGGCTACGAATACGAAGCCGCGCCCGCGTCCCTGGCGCTGCTCATCCGCGGCGCGTTGGAACACAAACGCGACTTGTTGTTCACGGTGGATATGTATCACGTCTCCATGCGCCGCGACGCCCGGGATTCCATCTGCGAAGCCACCGTCAAGGTGCGCGTCGGGTCAACGGTTCACCATACGGTGGCCGAAGGCGACGGCCCCGTGAACGCGCTCGACGGCGCCCTCCGCGCCGCGTTGATCCGCTCCTTCCCGCAACTGAGCAAGGTCATGCTCACGGATTACAAAGTGCGCATCCTCAACGCCGGCGCCGGCACCGCCGCCAAAACGCGCGTGCTCATCGAATCCACGGATGGCCGCCGCGAGTGGGGCACGGTGGGCGTGAGTGAAAACATCATTGAAGCCAGCTTGCAGGCCCTGGCCGACAGCATCGAATACGCACTGCTGCGCCGATAAACGCGGCGCCAATCGCTCATGAAAACGGCAATCGGTTTACTCACGCTGGCGCTGGCGGGGACTTGGGCCGGAGCCGCGGACTGGGCCACCCTGTCCCCGCTAGCCGGCGCGGCCAACGGCAAACGCATCGTCCTGCTCGCGGGTGATGAGGAATACCGGTCCGAGGAAGGCCTGCCCATGCTGGCGCAGATCCTTTCGCAGCGGCACGGTTTCCATTGCACGGTGTTGTTTTCGGTGAACCCCGCCGATGGCACCATTGATCCTCTCAACCAAACCAACGTCCCCGGCCTGCACCAACTGGCGGATGCGGACCTGATGATTCTCCAATTTCGTTTCCGCGAACTACCGGACTCCGACATGCGGCATTTCGTGGATTACTTGCGGGCGGGCAAACCGATCATCGCGTTGCGCACGGCCACGCATGCGTTTGCTTACACCCGCAACCCGGCCAGTCCGTTCGCGGCGTATGACTGGCAAAGCCGGGCGTGGCCCGGCGGTTTTGGTCGGCAGGTGCTGGGCGAAACCTGGGTGGCGCATCACGGGGGTCATGGCCGGGAAAGCACCTGCGGTCTGGTGGATGGCCGGAACGCCGGGCATCCTGTCCTGCGCGCCGTGAAGGATGTCTGGGGGCCCAGCGACGTTTACGCCGTCACGCATCTTCAGCCCACAGACATCGTACTCCTGCACGGGCTGGTCCTCCGCGGGATGACCCCGGACGCCCCACCCAACTGGGACAAGCCGCTCATGCCGTTGGTTTGGATTCGCGAATACACCGGGGACTCCGGCCGGACCACGCGCGCGCTCACCTCAACCATCGGAGCCGCTGTGGATCTCCAGAACGAAGACCTGCGCCGTTTGATTGTGAATGCCTGTTATTGGCTCACCGGTCTGGAAACACCCGCCAAAGCTGATGTTAATTACGTCGGCGAATACCAGCCGCGCCACTTTGGCTTTGGCAAATTTACCCGGGACGTCAAGCCGGCCAGCTTTGACATAAAACCGTGAACGCTGCCACCTGCCGGAGCGCGCGGATGTCTGAACAGGAATGAGCCAGCCATCGTAGCTGGTTTCCTCGACACGATTTCTGTTCATCGAATCGGATGCGCGAAATTTTTGCCGCCCCTCCCAACGGCCGATGAATTTGCCCGTCGAACAGCCAGCGACGCCGCCTTTCGTCTTCCCGCGCTTTCCAACCACCCGGGGTCGTCGTTATGTTGTGCGTGTGGCAGAGTTGATTTCACACAGTCCGGCGGAAACGGCGACCCTCGGCGAACACTGGGGGCGGACGGTGGCGTGCGGATGCGTGATCGCTCTTCACGGCGATTTGGGCGCGGGAAAAACCCAGTGGGTCAAGGGCCTCGCCCGCGGACTGGGTATCACGGCCCGAGTGCATTCGCCCACGTTCACGCTCGTCAACGTGTATCCGGGCGGGCGGCTTTCCCTGTTCCATCTGGATCTTTACCGGCTCGAAACGCCGGACCAAATTCACGAAGCGGGACTCGAGGAATACCTGACGCCCGACGGCGTGACGGTGATCGAATGGGCCGAGCGCTGGCCGCTCCTGAACCCGGAACCGGCGCCACCCACCGCAGCCGCCTCCCGCGCCCTGCGACGGGTATGGATTGAAATCATCGGCGATACGCAACGCCGGATTTATCATGAAGATCCTGGCGCTTGAATTCTCTTCCCCGCAGCGGAGCGTGGCCTTGGTGGACGCCGCGCCCGACGGAACGGTGCTCCATGCCAGTGAAGTGGTGCGCTCGGGGGGGCGCGCCACGCCGGCCTTGGCGATGATTGAAGAATTGCTCGACCACGCCGGAATCGGGCGCGAATCCATCGAGTGTCTCGCCGTCGGTCGCGGGCCGGGCTCTTATCATGGCATCCGCGTGGCCATTGCTTTGGCGCAAGGATGGCAACTGGCGCGGCACACGCCGTTGTTGGGGGTGAGCAGCGCGGATGGCATCGCGGCGCAAGCCTGGCGTGACGGAATACGGGGTCGGGTTACGGCGGCGATTGATGCGCAACGTCAGGAACTTTACCTCGCGGATTACGATCTTCGCGACGACGGTTGGCAGAATGTTCAACCGCTCCGGATTGTGCCAGTGAAGGAATTGTCATCCGCCTCCCCTGCCCTGCTCCTGGTCATTGGTCCGGAAATCACCCGCTGGTTTCCGCATGGCACGGTGGTTTTTCCCCGCGCCGAAACCCTTGGACGACTGGCGGCAACCCGCACTGGCTTCACGCCTGGCGAAAAACTCGAACCGATTTATCTGCGTCCCACAACTTTTGTGAAAGCCCAACCACCTTCGTTTACGCATGAAACCGCTCGCTGACTGTCGCCTCTACGCTTTCGTGGATACCGCTTATCTGCATGGTCGCGCACCGGACCAACTCGCCCGCCAACTGTGCGACGGCGGCGCGGATCTCATTCAACTGCGCGCCAAGACGGCGGCGCCCAACGAAATCCGGCGTCTGGCGGAAACCATCCACCCCATCACCCATCGCGCGGGCGTAGCGCTGGTCATCAACGATCATTTCGACATCGCCCGCGAGGTTGGCGCGGAGATTTGTCATCTCGGCCAGGAAGATTTCTTCGATGCGGGCCACCGGCGCGTGGAGGAAATCCGGGACCCCGCCTCCGGGATTCAGATCGGATTGAGCACGCACGCGCCGGCTCAAGCCGAACGCGCGGTGGCGGCGGGCGCGGATTATGTGGCCATCGGCCCGATCTATGCCACCGGCACCAAACCGACCGCGCAACCTGTGACCTTGGATTATGTCCGCTGGGCGGCGGCGCACGTGCGTATTCCCTGGTTCGCCATTGGCGGCATCAATCTCGGCAATCTGGAGGCCGTGCTGGCGGCGGGCGCGCGACGCATTTGCGTAGTGTCCGCCATTCTCAATGCGGCTGATGTGGCGGCGGAGTGCCAAAAATATCGGGCACGCCTGGATGCGGCCTGATCACGGCCCGCCCCGGGCGGCGGCAACCCGCGTTGCTGACCAACCACCTCCGGTCAACGCCGGCACGCTTTGCGCGCGGCTTCCTGCACCTGCTGAACCGGAACCCCCGCGCGTGCGGCCAAGCGGCGACACGCCTCGAACTCTGGCTTGCACTGTAGCGTGCGCCCATTCAACCGTCCCAGTTTGATTGGGACTTC